>JAFCDN010000018.1 GCA_017609625.1 Candidatus Iainarchaeum sp. | reverse complement strand
TTCGCTTTAATTCTTATTTAACTGTGTGGAGAGTTTAATGTGGCAAAACTTACTTTTTATGGCGGATTGAATTCCATTGGAGGAAACAAAATTTTGTTGGAGGATTCTGATACGAGAATTTTTTTGGATTTTGGAATGGATTTTGGAAAGCAGGCAAAGTATTTTGAGGAATATATGAAACCTCGTGTTGGAAATGGTTTGGGTGACTGGGCTGAAATGGGTTTGATTCCGCATCCAAAAAAACTCAAAGGATTTTACAGAAATGATTTGCTTAAAATAGGAAATTTTCCAATTGAAGAAGTGGCTTTTGATGGAGTGCTGGTTTCTCATTGTCATTTAGATCACACAGGCCATTTGTGTTTTATGGACGAAGGGATTCCTGTTTACAGCAGTAAAGTAACCAAAAAAATGGTTGAAGTAATTCAGGAAACTGGAATGGGAACAATTGAAACAGAATTATATAAGCACAAATTAAGACCTGTTGTTAGAGGACAGGAACCTATTGAAAGACAATGGAATGCTGTTGAATCTGGAAAGAAGTTCAAAATTGGCGATATTGAAATAAAACCTTTTGCTGTTGACCATTCAGTTCCTGGTGCAATGAGTTTTTTGATTTATGCTTCTGATAAAACAATTTTTTATTCAGGAGACTTCAGAAAGCATGGAACTTATGGTTATTTGACTGAAGAAATGTTAAAGGAAATGGAAAATGAAAATGTTGATTTAATGCTGTGTGAAGGCACAAGAGTCAGCGAAACAGAAAACCAATCTGAACAAATGGTAAAGAAAAAATCACATAAAATAATTTCCAAAAGCAAAGGGTTGGTTATTGCTGATTATGCTTACAAAGATTTGACGAGATTCAAAACATTTTATGAAATTGCCAAAGAAAATAAAAGGAAGTTTGCTATTGGGCTTAGGGATGCCTTGTTTGTGCGGGAGCTTGGAAGCCTTATTGATTTGCCTTCTTTGGATGATGAGAATCTTTTAATTTATTTGGATAAACGTTGCAGCGGAACTTATTGTGAGAAAGACTACTCTAAAAAGTGGATGAAAGAACTTTACGGTTTAGACAATACAATGACAGCAGAGGAAATAAGCAGACAGCAAAAAGATATTATTGTTCGGATGAGTTTTTTTGATTTCAATGACTTGGTTGATTTAAAGCCAAAACCGGGAAGCGAATACATTCACTCAATGTGCGAAGCCTTCAATGAAGAAATGGAATTCAATGAAAAAAGATTACATAACTGGCTTAAACACTTTAAATTGCCTTACAGGTTTGCACACTGTTCAGGACACGCTAATGGAATTGAACTAAAAGAAATAATTACAGGAATCAATCCAAAAAAACTTACTCCAATACACACAGAAAAACCAAAAGAATTCAAAAAAATTGTTTCTAAAAAAACAAAAGTTGAGTTTAAGAGTTAATCTTTTATCTTATAAATTTTTGCCATGCTTTTGCCTTCATCTGTTAGTTTAATTATTTTATTTTTTTTAGTTATTTTTTTAATGAATCCCCACTCTTCTAAGGGTTCAGTAATCTTTCTTCTCATTGAAACATGATCTGCTGATCTAGATCTTTTAGGGGGCTCATGGCCTGGTTTAATGTTAATAATTTTTTTTCTGGACAAAATAGTTAAAAAATCTTTTTTAGAAATTTCGCCTCCTTTTTCTTCAATAATTTTTAGTGCTTTAATTAAATCAATGTTGGGTTCTTTTACTTTGTATCTTGGCACTCTAAAAATTTTTTTAATCCCGTAGCTTTCTGGATACACTCCTTTTGGCATATTTTTCTTGAATGTCTTTGGAGTTTTTTGTCCAGATTTTGCGTAATATTTTGGAATTACATAATAAGGTATTACAAAAATATCCTTCTCTTTATACATCATTGAAATTATCATCCCAGCAATTGCCTCAATTTTAGTTCCGGTTGATAAATTAATATATATTTCTTTATCTTTTTCTTTTTCAACAATTTCTCTGAACACTTTCATGCAGTCATATAAATCATTTATCTCACAGTACTTGTTAAATTTTTCAATTTTATTTTTGATTGTCCATTCCTCAACCGCTTTACAAAAAGTAGTCTTTTTTTTCTCTTCCCCTTTCTGTGAAATTAACCAGACGCTTTTAGCTTCCATTTCTTTTAATGGAATAACTATTCTGTCATATTCATATCCGACAGGAACAATGTGAATTTTTGGTTTTATGAGATTTTCTATTTCCATTGTTTACCCCTGTTTACAATTATTACGTAAATATCTTTATATTATTAGTTGACTCTTGACTTATTATACATGCAAGGAGGTGTGTACATGTCTGAAAATTCTTACAGAAGAAAAGTTAGTAGAATAGTAGATGGAGATACATTTCGAGTCCATAAACCTGTTCAGGGTTCAAATTCCATAAGAATCGCTGGACTGGATGCTCCAGAAAAAGGAACTGTAGCAGGCAAAAGAGCATCAAACTCTCTTAGAGGAAAAATAGGCGGAAACACAGTGACGATAAAACCAGTAGGCAGGAGCTATGGAAGGGTAGTTGCCAATGTGTTTTCTAACAGAAAAAAACTAAAATAATTGAATTTAATAAATTTATAGTGGCGGAGTATATGAATTCGTTGGAAAAGTTGGTAGGGATAGCAATTGTTGTTATTCTTGGATTTATGGTTGTAAACAACTATGTTAGTAATTTCTTAGTTAATAGTGGTTGGGAAGCAAGTATGGCGGCTCCAATATCTCTTGTTATAGGAGTAGTAATAGTTGGATTAATTATGGGTGTTGTAACTATTGCCATAAAAGCAATATTTAACCGTTAATTATTTCTCATTGAATTTTAATATTTCTTCTAGTTTCTTTTTTGTTTTTTGAAATTGTTCTTTTGGCAGTACTCCAAAAATTCCTTGTAGTGCGTCTTTGAATCCTTTTGATTCAATTTTTTCTAGGATTTTTTGAATGCTTTGTTTTGGTATTGGAGTTTCTTTTGAGATTTCTTTGAGTTCTTTTTTATTCAATTTAATTGATGCAAGCATGAAGATGTCTCTGGTGTCTGGTTTTCTGCAACTGACTGCTTTCATTATGAAAAGCATTTCTGGGTTAACTACTCTTGTTTTGAGATTTATTGGAGTTCCTTTTCCATAGATTGTTCTTTTTTTTGAATATTTGAAGATTTGTTTTGCAGGAAATATTGTCCCTGTTATTCTGTCTTCAACGTTTCCTACTAGAACATCAAAAGTTGTTTTAATTGGTTTTTCTGTTGCAAAAGAAACAAATTTTCCTTTGTAAGGGGTTTCTCCTGAAGCTTTTTCGTTAAATCCTTTTGATTCCAAAAATTTTTTTATTGCAAGTGAGTCTTTATCGTTTTTTACTACTATATCACAATCAATTGAGAATCTTGGCAGAGTGTAAGCGTTTACTGCGTATCCGCCTATTACAACAAACTCTGTTTTAATTTTTTTTAGTAATGTGAATGCGAATTTTTCTCTTTCTTCAAAAATCATATTGCTTCCCTTACTTTATTTAACATTTCTTTTGAGGCAGAAGTTTTTTTGTTGTATTTTTTTGAAAAGTATGCTAATATGTATTCAAATGAATCTTTGTTTTGTTCGCAGAATTTTATTGTTTCTTTTAATGATTCAACTGGTTTTTTGTTATGCAAAAAAACTTTTATTGAAGAAACTGGTTTTAATATTATGAATTCTCCTACAATGTTTGCTGGTTTGTCAATGAAAAAATTTATTCCTTCTGAATCCAAAAATTTTTCCCATTTTTTTAAATCTTTTTTTAATACTTTCACAAAAAAAGGAGAGTATTCCCAGCTTCTTTGAATGTATGTTTGGTTGCTCCAGATTTCAGCTGCACTTGCTTTACTAAAACAATACTTTAATTCAGCTTTTTCTAATGCTTCTTCGGTTTTTTGTTTGAATAATCCTTGAATGGCATTTTCTGGCACAATGCATTTGTAGATTCCTTTTTTTATGGTTTTAATCCATCCTGCTTCATTTAACTTGAAAATTAATTTTTTTAACATTTGTTTTGAAAAATACCATCTAATGCTGTTTAAGTCAAACTCGTTTTTTTCGAATTTTAAGTACAATAATGAATACAAGGAAAATTCTTGTTTTGTTAATGTTTCAGTCATATTATAATATTAAAAAGAAAAGAATATAAAGGTTACCATATTGGTAACCATGTATTTTAAGGAAATTTTGTGTTATCCATACTTCCAAGTATGGTATTTCGGTTTCTGATTTCTTGTAATAATTTCTTCTATTTCCTTCTTTATTGCTTTCAATTCATATGCTTCTTTTATTTCTTGTTTTGTTTCACTGTTAATTAATTTGGTTTGGTTTCCTTTTCCTATTTCTATTATGAATTTTTGCAGTTTTTCTTCTGAATCGCTTAAGATAATGTTTTCTAGTTCTTTTTTTCCTTTTTCAAATTGTTTTCTTGTTTTCTCTGTTTTCTTGAAATAAGTTTTTATTGGATCGTTCAAAAAAAATCCTGATGGTTTTACGTTGTTTTTTGAGATTAATTGGTTTTCAATCAAATTATTTAGCACTGAGTATGTTATTGGCTGGCAAACTCCTGTTTCTTCTATTAATTGTTTTGCTGTTTTCACTTCACTGGATAATAAAGCATAGTATATTTTTGCATGGTTTACTCCGAATCCGGGAACTATGCCTGAATATATCTTTTTAAGTGACAAGATTTCTTTGTCCATGACCCCCACCATTCTGCAAAGTTTCTTTAGTTATGTTCTATTTTTGTATTTTTATATGTGTTATGTTTAAGCTAATTCAACTTTTTAGTTGATTTTTGGAAAGCAATTTAAACAATTAGACTTATTTATTATCTAATGAATAATAAAGGACAGCAAGAATCTAATATTGATGTTAGAGCAACATTAGACTATTTTTTTAGAGAAAGAGATCACTTGCGTTCAATGGCACTTGTTTTGATAGTTTTGAGTTCAGGGATTTATGGTTATCATGAAACCAAATACCAATATTGGAGTGATAAAAAATTAGAAATGCTTCAAATTGAGCAAGAAATTTATAATATTGAAAAACAGGACATTAATAATTCGCTTCAGGAATCAATAAAGCATGCAAAAAACACAAATAATTACTTAAAAGAGTTTTATGATTCAAAACAAAGTGAAAGAAATAAAGCAATGGCAACTGATGCAGCTGGAATGGTTCTTCAAGTTCTAGCAATATTCCTTTTGATTTTTCTTGGCATAAATGTAAATTCAAGAAAAAAAGTAAGAGAGACAAATTTTATAATAATAGTTATCAAAGCACTCTTGCTTGTTGGTTTTGCCATATCTGCATTTTCTTTAGTTATTGGAGGATTTTTATAATATCTTTTTTTTTAAATAATTCTCTTATTTTTTGTTTCACTTCTACTCTTGAAAGCGTTTTTCCGTATTTTTTGTAGTTTTTTTTGAGTTTTGTGTCTGTTACTACAAAAAACCATTCTTTGAATTCTTTTAGTTGTTCCAGTTTTGTTTTGAGTTTGTTTTTGTCTTTTAGGACTGTTCCTGTTTCCACTTCAATTGCACAGCGTTTTTCATTGGCAATAAATTCTATGTCTGGTTTTTGCACTGAATATCTTACAACTTTGTCTGTGTATTTTTGGATTTCTTCGTAAATTAATTGAACTAAAAATGCGTGGTCTGTTGATTCCTGTCCAGGTGGACTGGAAATATAATAGTTGAATGCTCCGCCTTGTTCTAATCCCATTTGTCTTGATTCAGTGTATCCTTGTGTTTGCAAGAATTTTTTTTGTTTTTCTGTTAGGTTGCTGGCTTTATAGTAATTTTTTTGTAGTTGATAAACTTCTTCGTCTAGTGTGTTTTCTGTTTTGAGTTCTGCTTTTAGTATTTCTCTTTTTTTTAGTTCATCTGGGTTGGTTGTTATTATGTCGTGTTCTTGTGTTGAAGCCACTACTTTTATTGGCAGTCGGTCGTTCATTGCAAATAATAGTCCTTCTCCTGCTGGTGCTGTTAGAATAAAGTTTTTTTCTTCTTGGTTTAAGTTGAATTTTTCTACGAGTTCATGTATTATTGCTGGTTCCTGTCTTAACAGTAGTTTCCATGCTGTGTTTGCTAGGATTGTGTTTCCGGCTTTGCTGTTCATTAAGTCGTTTACTTCTTGTGTTACTATTAGCAGGCCTGCCCCAAATTTTCTTGCGGTTTTGCATATTTTGAATAAATATTCTGCGTGTTCGCCGTATCGCAAGAGAGTCCATGCTTCGTCTACTACTATTAGTTTTCTTTCCCTGTCTTTTTGTGTTCTTTCATAAATGAAATCCAATAACAAGAACATCATTGTTGGTTTTACTTGGGTTGGCATGTCTTTTATGTCAAAAGAAATCAGTTTTTTTTCTAAATTCAAGTTGGTTTGCTTGTTTAGAAACGAAAAGCTTCCTTCAGAATAAATTCTCAGCCTGTTCAGTAATGCATCAAAAGTCATTTTTTCCAGTCTGCTGGATTCTTTTTTCTCTTTTTCTAATATTTTGTATAAATCGCTTAGTTTTGGAGGTTTTTGTTTCCATGTATCTGGATGGTTTGGATGGATTCCTTTTTCTTTGTAGGTTTCAATTAAGGCTTTGTCTAAAATGTTTTTTTGAACTTCTGTTAGTTCCCCAAACATTATTTTGAATAAATCCATTAACGATAATATTTTGTCTCCAAAATCTCTTTCCATTAAATCCAATGGGTTGATTATTGTGTTAGATTCTCTGGAAACTTTTACTGTTTGGCCTTCATATTTTTCTGTTAAATCAGAGTATTCTCCTTGCGGGTCTATAATATATGTCTGCATTCCTTTCAGCAAGTTTCTGATTATATAGAGTTTTACAAAAAAGCTTTTTCCTCCTCCGCTTGAACCTAATACTATTCCGTTATAGTTTGTGAAACTGTATTGGTTCAATATTATTGGAATGTTGTTGTTTGTGTTTACCCCAAACATTACTCCTTCTTCATCTAATTTTAAAAAACTGGTTGTGAATGGAAAGCAGGCGGATAATGCATTGCTTGGAATATTCCTTTGAATCCTCAATAAATCTTTTCCTGTTGGGATTATGGATTGCATTGCTTCTTTCATTTTTAGGTAAGGGATTTTTGGTATTATCATTATGCTGTTTAATTCTGTTTCAATTCTTTTGGTTAATAATTGGAGTTCTTTTTTGTTTTCTGCTTTAGCATTAATGTAAAAAGAAAAATTAAATAATTTTTCTTCTCCTGTTTGCAGTTTTTGGAGTGTATGGTAAGTGTCTTCATACTGAACTTTTAGTGAAGGGTTGATTATTCCGTTTTGTTCTGATGCAATCAAATCGCTTTTTTGTTTTACAAGTTCACTGTTTAATTGGTTCATTATGGTTTCTATTGAAGATGGTTCAATAAACATGCTTACATCAAAGTTGCCGTTGCTTGAAATTATTTTGTTTAGCCATCCTTCTTGTATTATTCTTGGATAACCAACTGCACACACTATTCGATTGCAAGAATTGTTTATTACAATATTATCTGCTTCGTTTTTGATGTAACTTGGCTTTAATAGTTTTTGGATTTGATTTTCTTTCATTTTATTTCTCCCGCAAAAACTTTTTTGGCAGTTCAGTTCCATTCAAATCAACAAAAGTTTCTTGTTTTCTTTTTTCTTCTAGTTTTTCTGCTAAAGTTAAAAGAGAAATGTAATTGTTTTTTGTTTCAACAAACCCTTCAAAAAAAGAAGCCAACAATGAAACCAATTCTTCTGTGTTTAATTTTTTAGCCATTAAATTGCATCTCTTCAGTTTTTCCTGGCATAATTCAGTCCTGATTTCCAGCTGGTTTAATGCAGTTTCTTTGTTTAATTCAAATCCAGTTTGTTTTTTGTTTTTAGAAAAAAAGTTTCTAGCATTAATCATTAAATCTTCTATTGGGTTTACTTTATTGCTGGCAGAAAAAGGAATTACAATATAGAATAGCCTGTTTTTTACTGTATTTGATTCAATGAATTCTCTTATGAATTCCCTGAAAGAATCCATTTCTTTTGTTAAGTTCTCGTTTTTTTCTTCTTTAACTTTTTCCTCTAGTTTTGTTAAATATTCTTCCAAAGACAAGTTTACTGTCCTCACAACAACCTGAATAGGAAAATCTAAAGAGTTCAGGAAATCCTTGTAAGCTGAAATGACTGCTTTTTGTTCGCTTGAACTCAGCATATTAAAATTTATTGGCAAAACTTCAATGACACTTCTAATGGAACCATTTGCCAGGTAAATTGTGTTGTCTTCAATTTTTTTTACATCCAAAAATTTTTTCATTTTTGAATCAAAAAAACCCATTTCCTTTTTTTGTTTCTTGTAAGAGTGAATGTTTTTTATGTGCTCAAAAAAATCCAAGAAAGCAAAACCAACCCCCAACACTGCAAGAAATAGTGCCAAAAAAAACTTTAATTCAAACAATAACTTTGTTTTAAAAAAAATTATTGCGGCTGTTCCACCAAACAAGCTTATCCAGATTAACTGCCAGAAAGTTAAACCGAAAGCAATTTTTTCTTTGTATTTCAAGTTTTGTGGGATTTCATAAGGCATTTTTTCACTCTTTAAACCAGTGCGGCTACTGTTGTGCCCACTGTTTTTACTGTTTGGACTACATCAATTTTTACTCCAACTTCATGCAAGGCTTTTGTTACTGCAAAACCCATTAGCCATAAGTTTGCCATAAAAATAAACAGGAAACCTGAACTCAAGGAAATTAAGTTAATGAATGGCAGGCCGGAAAATTCTGTTGAAAATAATTTTACTCCAATTAAAATTATTACGTCTGCGACCTGCATGAAAACAAAAATTGCAGTCAAATGAAGTAACGCAGAACCATAAGCTTTTAGTGGAGGAATAAAGTACAGGAAAATTCCTATTGGAAAAATCATTACTGCAATAATCAAAAAAATTTGTCTGACAATCAAGGTAATCATTGCCAAAAAAACAAATAATGCAAGTATTCCAAGCCAAATAAAGTTTAATGTATCAAGTAAATCTATTGTTAGTAATTGTTCTAGTTCTGGATTCCATAAGGTTTGTGCTATGCCAGACCCTAACATCAATAAAAGCGAGTATAAGAGTAGTGAAGCGTTTACTGCGATTACTATAATTATTGCATTTTTGAACCATTCTTTTGCTTTTGCTCTGTGGCTTGCATCATAGCATCCTAAAAGGAAACGCAGGCCGACAACAACAAACAACAACAAATAGAATGCAGAAATTATTGAAACAATAGTAAACCAATAACTTTCATAGTTGAAGGGATCAATGTTGTATAGCATTAAAGCTTTCATTACTGCAAATAATGGATCAACAAAAGAAACCATTTCAGCTTTAAGAAAGCCAGTGAATGAATCCAGTACTGCTTGGGGAATGCCAGAAATAGAATCGCTTAAACCCGAAAACATGTTGTTTACTGAATCAATTACTCCTTGCAAGTCAATTTCTATTATTGGCTGTGGTTCGGGTTCTGCAAAAACCATGTTTGGCAATAACAGTAAAGCCAACATTATTGGCAAAAAAATTTCTGCAATTTTTTTTGGATTCATTCAAAAGCTCCTTTTATGCTACTGTTAAATAGTTTACGAGTAATGGTGCAACCCAGACAATTACTAATCCAATGACTGCATAGGAAACCATAGATTTAGCGCCTTCTCTGGATTGAATGTTGTCGCCTGAAAACATGAATCTTGCTCCAGCAATGGTTATGGCAATTATTGCAATCACCGAAATTACTCCCTTAATCAAATCATAAATTTTGTCTAATGGCTCAGTGATTTCTTCAACTCCTGCTGCAAAAACTACAGGCACTAAAAGTAAAACCAAAACCAAAATTGAAATTATTTTTTTCATTTAATCACCTCAAAAAATCATTAAGGCAATTTACTCTGCTCAAATAATATAAAACGCTTTGCTAAACCAATTCAACAGAAAACACTTAAACAAAACAAAAAGAAAGCCAAACAGACAATCAAATTAGTCTAAGAAGCCCAAAACAAGCTTCTTTTAATGAAAACAAGCAAGAATTAGAAACAAAAAGATTCACTAAGTAGGTAATAGTTATTTTATTGGTTGTAGTTTTTGATTAGGTTTTCTATGTGGTTTAATTCTTTTGGCCCGTAGTCTCCAGATTCTTTTATTGTTTTACTTTTATTTCCGATTGTTACTTTGAATTCTTTGTCTGCTCTGTCTGTTAGGCATTTTTCTGTGCAGTCGTAAGAGTCCTCTAATTCAAGGAAGCCTAGTTGTTGTATTTGGAATGCCAAGTTTTCTAGTTTTTCTCTGTCTATTTTTGTTTCGCTTGTTTTGGGGTTTGGGTCAATCATTCTTTCAAAGGTTGTAATTTTTACGGTTCCGTCATTATAGAAGTTTAATGCTTCTCCAGCTCCTGTTAACGGATAAACTATGCTGTAGTATATTTCTATATTTTCTCCTTCTAGTTCTCCGTTATAAGGGTAATCTTTGATTTCATTTTCTTGGTTGCATCCGCTAAGCAAAATCAGTAACAAAGTTAAAATTAGTAAAGTTTTTTTTGAAAACATGATATTAGTTAATCTTAAGTTATATAAAAACTTTAACAACCGCAGGATTGTAGTGCTTGTTCTTTTGTCATTCCAACTTTGTCTAAATCTTCTTCCATTGATTGATTTTCTTCTGTATTGCAAATTTGCTCACAGGATAATTTTTTTATTTGGCATTGTGTTTCTTCGCAAAATTGTTTTGTTATGACATCGTCATACATTAACTGCTCATTTTGGGTCATACAGGCAACGCAGTTGTCTTGTTTCCATTCTTCAATTTTTTGTTTTCCTGTTTCATTAACTGCAACCAAATTGTGGTTGCTGTATTTTCCGTGTATGTAACAGCAACCTAGATGTAAAATTTTGCAGTCTTCATTTCTTTCGCAAAGTTTGTCTTCTTTTGTGATTTCATCAGAATATGTGATGCTATCTGTAGGAGAATAAAAGTAGTCAAATAAAATGTAACCTAAAAAAATTAGAAGCAAAAGAATAATTATTCCATACAAATATTTTTTTTCCATTGAACAATATTAAGTTGTCTTTATATAAAAAGCTTTTCTTTTCGTTGATCAACGTTGCATTCAGTTTAAATATTTTTCTGGTAAGGAATTTGGTTGGAGAGTTGAGGGGGTAAATTGAGGAAACTTAAATTAAACTTAAAGTTGCTTTTAGGTTTGTTTATTATTTTCATTCTTCCTTCTGTTTTTTCTGTTTCTGCTGACACTTTTTTTATTGATTCTAATAACCATAATTCTTATGGTTCTTTTGAGATTGAATCTCCTACTGCTGTAGAGTATGATGGAGTTTGGTATGTTATTTATGAAAGCGATGACTATCATTTTTATTTAGCGAAAAGTTTTGATGATGGGGAAACTTGGAGTAAACAAAAACTAACAAGAGCAACTTATAATTTATGGCCTGGCTGGGGACAAATAAGGCCTTCAAGTTTATTCATTAAAGACGATGTAATGTATTGGGTTTATCCAGCAGCAACAAGCTATTATTCTAGCTGGGTTTCATTAGAATACAGCAGTGATTTTGGTGAAACATGGTCTTCTGTTAACAGGCTTTCATTCCACGACAATGGAGTACACAATAACATTGTAGATGATGGAGATAACTTATTTGTTTTAGAAGATGACAGGGCTGCAAGATATAACACTTTTGATTATACTACAAAAACTTCCAGCGGAGAAGTTAATTTAGATTGTGTTGTAGGGCAATGGGAACAAATATCAGATGTAACCAAAGCAGGAGACAACAAATATGTTTTATGCAGAAAATCTGGAGGAGGAACAAACTTAATAGAAATAGACTCAGATTATAATCAAACTACCAATCAAGTTTTTACAGGCACTTATGACCACTATGAATTAGTTTATGACAACAATAATACTTTAAGTGCAGTAATGAAATCAGGAAGTGAAATATATTTTTCTGTTTATGATTCAGGCACTGAAACTTTCAGTGACCCTCTAAAAATTTCTGGTTCTGTTCAGGTTTCAAGCAGATCAACAGCAACAGTAAACCAAGAAAACGATATTTTAGTATTGTTTACTGACACTAACAGTGAATTGTATTTAATTTATTATGATTTGGATTCAAACACATGGTTTGCCCCAACAAAAGTACAAGGAATAACCAATGCAAGTAATCCAAAATTTTCATTTCACACTCCTCCAAACAAAATAGCAGACGACTTTCAAATTTTAATCAATGGAGATATTTATTGGGGAAAATTCACTTCACTAGACGGACTAGGAGTAAACTATTTTTTGGATATAACAAGCCCTACTTCTGGAGAACAAATATTGCAAAGAGATAGCTTATGGATAAACTTTCAAGTAAAAGACTCAAATTATAATTATTCCCCTGCTCATGAAATTCAATACAAATTAGATGATTCTGATGAATGGACTGAAAAAACAATAACAGGCTACGAACAATTTTTTGGCTTCAACGTAACAGCTCCAGACCAAACAGGAGAACACACTTTAACAATAAGAACTTTAAAAAACGGAGAATGGATTTTCAACAGCGTCCAATACGAAATCATTCCAAGAGAAATAGACTTAAAAGTAAATTTTATTAAAGCAATTCAAGTAGTTGAAGATGTTGATTTGGTTGCAGGAAAAGCTACTGCTGTAAAAGTCGGGGTAACCAATGAAAACAATACAAATCAATCTTTAGCTATTACAGTGAGATTAGAATTTAATGACAAGAATTTCCTTGAAACAAAAACTTTTGTAGGAGACTCAAATTTTATTTTTTATGTTGATAATCCTTATGAAGAAGAAGGAGAATATGGTTTAACAGCAGAAATTGATTCCAATGAAAAGTATACAGAAAGTAATGAAAACAATAATTATGGAAATACTATAGTAACTGTAAAAGATGTTAAAACACTAGAGCTTTCTTATGTGCCAGTGGATTTAGATAACAATCATTATGTTTACAACATTGGAGGCCCTTTAAATAATATAAATTATTATATAAAAAATTTAGACACTTATTATGAGGATATTGATAGAAGTAATGACTTTTTGTTTTCATCATTTCCTTTAAGAGACGTCAGTGTTCATATGATAAACAAAGTTTATTGTATAGATTCGCTTTGCTTAATAGATATTAATTATCAAGATGATCTGCAAAAGAAAACTATTCTGGCTGGAATGGAAATAGACTACTTATTAGCGGGATTAGTTTCTGGCCTATCTGGAAACGAATTTAGAATTGTTGGAATAACTCCTGAAAATAGTGTTATAGGGTTTACAGCTAGTAATAACTCAGTTTTGGTGGATTATCCTTTTATTTCAATAGTTGCCCATGAAATTGCACATACTATTTGGTACAATGGAAAACATATATGTGATGACTATAGAGATACTTCTGGCGACCCTGATAAATATAAATGTGCTAACCAAAGCCTGCCTGATTGTAATTGTATTACTGGAAATAATTGTTTAGGTGCAATAGTTGATAATGGAGTATGGGTGGATAATAAGGAAGAGTTTAGAAGCTTTGATGCAGATTTATGTAACTGGAATAACACTTTTACATTTATGGGAAATGCAGATTATAGACCTCCTAGGAGATGGATTAACTTTGAAGAGTACCAACACTTATTTTCTGCTTTTGAAGTTCCAGATGGAATGCAATCTTCTGGTTCAGACATTAACATATTGCTGGTAAGCGGCATGGTAGACATTAATTTAGATGTAGAATTGAATGAATCATATATAATTGAAGGACAAGAGTTTGGTTCTTCTGATGGAAACTGTGCAGTGAGAACTACTGATATAAACGGACTGGCATTAAATGATTATAATTTTTCTGTTTCTTTTATAGCTGAAACATATCCCCCTGAAGATTCCAATTACTCTTCATTTATTTTAGGAATTGCCTTTTCAGAAGATATTAATTCTGTTCAGGTTATTTGTAATGGAGAATTGAAAGCTGAAAGATTTGTTTCTGCGAATGCTCCGACTGTTTCAATTACTTCCCCTTCCGGTGGAGAACAATGGTCTGAAGAAAACTTGATTGAGTGGACTGCAAATGATGCAGATGGCGACGACTTAGAATTTGTAATACAATATTCTGATGATACTGGTTTAACTTGGAATCCTTTAGGCATGCATGTAACTGATGAAAATTTTACTTTTGATGTTGGAATGGTTGATGGAAACACAAGCTACAAGATAAAAATCATTGCTACTGATGGAGTTTTAACTGCTGAAGATATTTCAGCAACTTTCACTATTTTAAATCCTGATATTAATGTTGTTCCAAATGAATTGAGTTTGGGGGCAATAAATAATTTGCAGAATGTTTCTCAAGACTTTAATATAATTAATTCTGGTAATGCTGATTTAAATGTGTTTGATGAAAACCATTCAGAAAATTTAACTTTAACTGGTTTGAGTTTGCCTATTGTTTTAGAGCCTGGAGAAGGCCATGTTTTTAGTGTTGAATTAGAAGTTTTGGATATGAATTTGGGAGAATTTGTTAGAGATATTAATTTGGGTTCTAATGACCCAAACCAGATTGTGAAGAGGATAAAAATTTATGGGGAAATAGAGGAAGCTAAACCTGATTTCAAAGTAACAGAAGATAATATTTCTTTTAATCCTTCTTATCCTGATGAAAACCAGACAGTTACAGTTAATGCTTTAGTAGAGAATGTTGGAGATTTGAATGCTAGTGATGTTAATGTGAGTTTTTATTTGAGTGGAGGAAACGAGTATATTGTTGATTTTAATACTGTGGCTTTATACCATTTTGAAGAGGGAACTGGAACAACTGCGTTTGATTCTAGTGCAAACAATAATGAGGGAGATATTAATGGAGCAGAATTTTCTTCTGACACAAATTTTAGTGAATATGATTTAAACTTTGACAGCATAACAGATGTTGTTGTAGTTCCTGATGACAACAGCCTTGACATTGTTGACGAGGTTACCATTGAAGCTTGGGTAAAACCAAATGGCAGTCAACCAAATGGAACAGGAATTGTATGCAAAGGTTATGGCGGAGGAAGTGAGGTTTATTGTATTGACATTTATAGCAGTAAATTTCGTTTTTTTGTTAGAACTCCTACTGCGTATGTTGTAAGTTCAACCAGTAGTGTTATTGTTGGTGAATGGCAGCATGTGGCTGGAACTTATGATGGAACAAACATAAGAATTTATGTAAATAAAGAATTGGAAAACACTGCTGGCGCTCCTGCATCTTTAGTAACTAATAGTCATCCATTGAGCATTGGAAATAGAGCACAGTCTGATGGAACATATGATTTAGGTTTTAATGGTTTGATTGATGAAGTTAGAGTAAGCAATATTGCAAGAACAGACTTTAATGGCTATGAACCAATTGACGAGGAAATCATTTCTTTTATTGATGCTAATTCAACTGAATTGGTTTCAGTTGAATGGAATTCTGTTCCAGCAGGAAACCATAATGTTTTTGTTGTTGTTGATGAAAAGAATTTGTTTGATGAAAGAGATGAAGAAAATAATCAGGATTTTAATTCTGTTACTGTTTATGTTGAGCCAGAGCTTTCAGTTGAATTTGAGTATTCTCCATTAAATGATTTAGGGGAACTGTTTGATTTGAATGCAATAATAGAGAATACTGGCGCTACACTAAAAAGTGCTAATGCAAACCTCATACTTCCAGAGGAGTTGACTACAACTGATTCATTAACTAAAACTATTGGTGATTTGAATTCTCATACTTTAACTAAAATTGAATGGACAGACATTAATTCCAGTGAAGCCGGATTATTTGAAATAATAGTTAATGTGCAAGGTTCAAACGCTGACGAAAATTTTTCTGCTTTCACTCCAATAATGCACATAGAATTAAGTGAACTGGACGTAAACGAATTTGTTTATCCAGACCAAAACATTGGAGATTTTAATGTAATTAACTTTAATCCAGATGTTACTTATACTGAATTTTATTATAATGTGGATATTACTGGCCCGGAAAATTATTCTTTTGATGCAAATGTTGGTTCTTTGTATGCAGGGCAAACAAAAAATATTGTAATAGAATGGGATGCATGGAAGCAGACTGGAAGCTATTCAATAACAGTTTCATTATATGATTTTTATGATGAATTAATTGACCAGAAACAGGATTCATTTGAAATTGTTTCTTATGAACCAAGTTTATTGAGTTATTATTCTACTGATGGATTGACTTTTGATCCAGAGTTTTCTTCTTATGCAGATTATTTTAGTTCTGCTTCAGATGAATACTTGCAGGTAATGCTTGTTTATTCTTATAATGGAACCTTAAAGCACAGCATTAGAACTATGATATTAGAAGAATGGAGTTCTCCTTCAACAATTGGAACAGGAAATTATCCTTATGTAGTTGCAGACGGAAACACTTTCCATTTAGTTTATGTTGACGGAAACGTGTACTACAGAAAATACTCTTTTGGCGGTTGGAGTTCAGCTGAACTGGTTTCAGAAATGAGTTCTGTTGATCCTGTTTTAACATTTGATGGAAGCAAATTATATGCATTATTTTCTTCTGAAGTGAACGGATTATTTAATGTCTTTTTTAGCGGATTTGATGGAAGCTGGAATGAGCCAATAGAGTTAACACATTGTTTGGATTCAAACTGCTCTAATCCGATTGTGTTGGATGAGGGTTTGGTTGGTGGAAAATTGTCTTATGCTTACAGGAAATTCAAGGGAGAAGAATATTCTACTTTGGATTCAAATTTGATGTATTCGTTGTTTGATGTAAATTATTTTTATTGGGGTAGTTGAAGATGAAAAAAATATTGTTGGTTGCATTGATTTTAATTTTAGCAGGAGTTTCTGCTGAAGTTATTCCTTTGAATTCTTATAGTGAACTGGAAACAGGCGACACGCAGAAACTGACTATATTAGGTTATCCAAAATATTTTGATGGAGAAACTGGTTTGGAGTTGATTGATTCAAGCATTGTTTCCAGCAATGATGAAGGCTGGGATTTTGAAGTAAAAAAAGGAATTTACCAAATCAGAATAAAGAATGATGGAGAATTGGAGTTCACTAATGTAGGGGATTCTTTTACATTAAAATTGCAGGGAGTTGGTTTTTTTAATTCTGAAACAAAATCAAGAGTTTTAGAAGAAGAATTGAACTTGTCTAATCCTACAGTGCAAGGGAATACGATTTCTTGGAGTTTGCCATACAACAGTACTTATTCAATTGTTTATGAAAATGATCACTTGAAAGATATTTTAGTTTTATCACAAGAATTAAAAGAAAGTTTAAATACTAATAAACCTGAATGGAATTCTGAAGAAAGTTTGTTTGGAATAATTTATGACTTAGATTTAAGTGAATCTGATTTAATTGAATCAAAAAATTTTGAGTCAGAAGAAGATATTAAGTTTTTAAAAGATGGAAAATTAATGCATTCTATTAGGAAAGCTTATGCTACTCATGAGGATTGGGATTCCCATTGGTGGACAAACAATGAAAATAAAATTTGGACTAAAACAAAAAAATATGAAAACGGAAAATATATTGAAGTAATTCCATTGCAGGCTTTGAGTTCAGATGAAGGCAGTTTAAGATTTAATGCCACTATTTCAGTGGATGTAAATACAAGTGAAGATGATGCAGATGAAAAGAAAGGAAATGTTTTTACTGCGGACACTAGATTGCATGTTAAGAGTTTGTATTGGGGTTGGGGAGTAAGATTCCAGAATATTACTATTCCTCATGGAACAACAATAATTGAGGCAACTTTAACGTTAAGAGGAGGGCATTCCTGTGGAATAGGGAATGCAAGGTGTGAAACAACATTATATGGAGTAGACACTAGTTATTCTCAGCCTTTTGGTGCAGGAAATAAACCTTCAGACCAAACAAAAACTACTGCCTCAGTTGATTTTACCAGAACAGATGCATTTACACCAAATGGAGCGTCAATGTTGTATGATTTGAATGTAACTGATATTGTGCAGGAAATAGTTGACAGGTTTATGTGGGATTATGGTAATCCAATTTCTTTTGTTGATGACATTGATTACATTGGATTTGGAAGCCAAATTCTATTATATTCTTTTGATAACAATTATGGGGCTCCACAGTTAGTAATTGAATTTGAGACTCCTCCAAGGGATGTTAATGTTTTGCAGCCAACAGATGGCAATTATGTTACACAATATCCTGGCGGAATTGACACAAACACTACAATTGAATTGAATATAATGTATTCAGATTCAAATCATTTATTGGCAGACATTAATTATAATACTGCCCAAAGTTTTGGTGGAACAGTAATTTATCATGACTTGAATTTATCTAATTTGGATATAAATGGCAGTGAAAGAACAGACCAATTGCAATGTGATTCAAACGATTTTTCTTCTCCAGTTTTTTGCAGTTTTGACTGGAATGTATCAAACGTTGACAACGGAAACCATTACATTATTGTAAACATTAAAAGTTCTGACAGCAATGAATCAGCTTTTTCAGGAAGCTTTGTAATTGACAACCCAGAACCAATAACTTCATCTGACATAAACAATTTCTGGCAGACATTTGACGCAAACATCCACTTAACCTGTACAGATGTAAATGGTTCAGGTTGTAATGAAACTTTTTATAGAATTGATTTAGATCCAACAAAAGACATGAACTATGGAGACTGGAATTCTTATGATACAAATACAAATATCTTGATTTCAACAGACGGAAATATTGGATTACAATATTATTCAACTGATTTAGCTGGAAATAAAGAAACCACAAAAGAAGAGTTTGTTTTAATAGACAAAACAACACACACTCTGTTAACAGAAAATTATTTACCAAATCCAAGCAATGCAGCAAAAAATTACTTAAAAATGCAAGACGGCAACCTGTTTGTTTCTTACTGTTATAAAACAGGTTACCATTTAGGAGACGCTTACTACAGAAAATCTGCTGATGGTTTAAGCTGGAATTCTCCTGTGCAGATTAATTCAGATTCAGGATATTGTAGTGGATATTATAGTGAAAACGAAATAGAACCATATAGAACAGGAGAAGGCGGAATTACACTGACAAAAAACTCTCTCTCAGATTTGTTCTTTTTATTCACTGAATGGAACGGCTTAAAAGCATGGACAAAAATACTATACTCTAACGAAACATGGAGTGACACAACACTAATAGCAGATAACATAGGGCAAAGCCCAAATAGAGATACAATTAACGTGGTAGCAGACTCTAATGATTCAATCAATTACATTATAACGCAGAAGAGTGGTTAACTTTTATCTTCAATTCTTTTATTTAAATCCAAAACAATTGTTCCAGCAAAACCGTCTCCCCATCTTATCTTATTTTTGAAAACCTGCCATAAAATAACAATAAAACCAAAAGGAATAAACAAAACAAGCAATCAAACAAAATTTCTTTTAATTGATTGAATCAAATTACAAGGTTTTGTTTGGTCTTTAAAGTCCACTACCTTTAAACCCAAAATTTTTTTACCCAAACTTTGGCCATCAAATAAAGCGTCCTTTAAAAACAAATAAAAAACCCAAAACCAAAAAACCAACAAAACAAACAACCAAGAATCAGTAGCTCCAGAAGGATTATCAAGAAGCAAAAAAAAGCACACTAAAAACAAAGTCAAATGATAATCAATAAAAAAAGCTATTACTCTCTTAAGCAATCCAGCAGGTTCATAAATTAAGTTATTCATAAACTATATTTTTGTAAACATTTTATTAAATGAATTTGCATTAGCAAAAGATTATAATTATTTCAAAAATTTTTTTCATTTATTCTTACTCTTACGTCAATTAAGTTTTGTTCCATGTCCCTGATTTTTTTGTTTAAATCTTCTATTTGTTCGCTTAATGTGTAGTAGTTTCTCATTGGAGAATTGGGGTTAAATGTTTTGTTTGTCAGGTTCCTCATTTTTTCCCTCCAATATTGTTTCAAGTTTTTCTAGTGCGTAAATGAATGCTTGGCCGTGAATTTTTTCAAACTGCTTTAAGTCTTGGTATTTCATTTTTTGTTTCCTTCTTTTTGTTTTAGTTTTTTCCATTCATAATATTTTTGTATTACATATTCAAGTGAATCAAAATCTATGTCGTCAAATTCTGTAATCATTTCTTTTGCTGTTTGAATTGTATGAGGTTTCATTGCTCCCGCCAACTCAAACCTTGTTTTGTTTTTATTTAAATGTTTAGTAAACAAATTATGCAGAAAACAGTGTGCTTGATGTTTACGCATTGCTTTTGAGAGAGTTCTCCTTCATTATTTTGAGTGCCTGCATTACTTTTTCTGGTTGAGACTGCATTTCTTCTAGCAACTTCATTACGTTCACTAATCCTTTTTGGTTTAGTTCTTGTTCTTCGTCAATTTCCCTTTTTGCTGTGGCAGTCAAGGGCAACCAGCATTTATTGCAGAATTCATTGTTTACTTCGTTTAGTGTTTTGCATCTTGGACAAGCTTCCCTTTTCAGCACGTTTTCTTGTTTTTCTTTTCTTTTTAGTCCATGCATTTC
>JAFCDN010000005.1 GCA_017609625.1 Candidatus Iainarchaeum sp. | reverse complement strand
CCTTCTTTCAACTCATTGTTTTCAAGCATATCTCTCCATAATTTGGATCCTGGCAAAGGAGTTGCAACAGCAAAACTAAATTTAACAGGCTGATTTGCCCTAAGAAAATTAACTGTCTCATTTAAAGTTTCTCTTGTTTCACCTGGAAGAAAACTTATAAGAAAAAGATGAATAGGCAATTTTGTTTCTTTTGATAAGTTTATTGCATTTTGATATTGATTTTTATCAATCCTTTTATTTGCTTTATCTAATACTGTTTGAGATGCTGATTCAACACCAATCATAACAAGTTTGCAGTTTGCTTTTTTCATTGCCAAAAAAATTTCTTTATCAAGACAGTCAGCCCTTGTCTGACAATGCCATCTAGGAACATTTTCTATTTTTGAAAGTTCCTCACATAATTCAATAGTTCTTTTTTTATTTAAAGTAAAAATATCATCTGCAAAAGCCATTATTTTTACTCCTTTTTTCACTAGTTCTTTTATTTCAGGAATCAGATACTTAACGTCTCTTTCCCTATAACGTGAAAAAAGAGAATTAGCACAATATGTACAATTAAAAGGACACCCTCTTGAAGTCATCAAAACAAAAGCAAAATCTTTTTTCAAATAATAGTTAAAATCAATCCAAGAAAAATCTGCTTTCTGTAATTTATTCATTTCAACAGGATCTGAAATTCCATTGTCAACAAGAGCTCCTTTATCTAAATACGCCACTCCTTTAAGACTTTTTATGTTTCTAGAAAAAACCATTTCAGGAAACTTCAATTCTGGTTCGCCTTTAAGTAAAAAGTCTGCTTTTGTTTCTTTCAATACTTTCTCAGAAAAAATTGTTCCATGGGGCCCAAAAACAATAATCTTTATTTTAGGAAACTTCTGCTTTATTGCTCTAGTTACTTCAGATACATGAGGAAAAAAAGGGGTTGGGCATCTTGCATCCCAGTAAGACATTGTAGGAATCCCGACAAAATCAGGCATCTCTTTAGAAATTATTTTCATTAATTCTTCTGAATCCATTTTCTTTGCATTGGCATCTAATACTATTGTTTCACATTTTTCTTTCAATTTTGGAACAATATAATAAAATTCTCTGGGAAAAAAATCAGTCTCATTTATAAGCAAAACTGAATTTTCTGATAATTTTCTTTCTTCTTCAGAAAATAATTTTTTTCTAAGCCAAGGATTAATAAGAACAACTTTCATTTTACCACACTGCCTTGTTATATAATTAAATCACTATTAAAATTTATTAAATAAATAGGTTTATCTGTTATCTCCTCTCTGAATCATTCTCTTAAAAAAAGAGATATCCTCTTTGTCAAAAATTTTAATTAAAAACAAAATAATAACATACAGAAAAATAGAAGAAATAAATAAAACAAAAATATTCAAAAAGAAAAAGAAATAAATAAAAGCAAAAAGAATTAAACTAGCAAACAAACTTTTTATTACTGCTTTTGACAAAGAAAATATATTAAAAAAATGCTTTGAAACAAAATAAGCGCCAAGAATAAGAAGAACCATTTCAGATAAAACACTTGCAAAAGCAGCTCCGGCAAAATCATATCTTGGTATCAAAATCAAGTTTAAAAAAATGTTTATAATTAAAGTGATGCCAACAATAAAAAAAGCCTTTTTTTCAAAAGCAGTTGACTGCAACGCATTTAAAAAAACCAAATTTAAAAAATTAAACACTGAAAACCAAATTAAAATAGTTAAAGCAGTAGAAGCAGGGGCAAAATCATTTATCCCTGAAGTAGGATAAATCAATCCAATAATTCTTCCTGAAAGCAATGTTGTTGAAAAAGCAATTGGGAGAATAATAATAAGCAAATATTTCAGGGACTTTTCAACAATAACAGAAACAGATTTATTTGAAGAGGCATAAAAATAGGCCATTACAGGAAAAACTACAGACATAAAAGTTATAGGCACAAAACTAAGGGTATTAATTAACCTTAATGCTGCAGAATAATATCCAACACTGATATTTCCCTTTAAAATTGAAAGCATGACTGAATCAGCCATTCCATATAGTGTCATAAAAATAAACATAAAAGAAAAAGGCAGACCCCAAATAAGCAGTTGCTTATATTTCTTAAGATCAAAAGAAAATTTAATTTTAATAAATTTTTTTGTTACTATAAAAGAACTTAAAACAAAATTAAAAAAACTTGAAAATACGGCCACAAAAAAAACTTCTTTCAAACCATAACCCAAAAAAAGAACTCCAATTGTACAACCTACAAGAACCACTTTGTAAAAAGAATTTACAAATAATTCATACTGCATCTCCTGAAAAGCAAAAAAAACTGATCTAAACAAAGAAGCCATTGAATCAAACAATAAAGAAAAACCAGCAACTAAAATTAAAAAAACTACATAAGGAGGATATTTTGCTCCGTCAAAAAAATTAAGCAAATTGCCTGAAACAAAAATACCAATAATCACAATTACAAATAAAAATATTTTAATGACAAAAGCACGCCCAATAAGTTCTCCTGCTCTGCTTCTGTCTTTTGCAATTTCCCGAGGAACCAAAGCAGATATTCCCAAATCCCCAAAAACAGTAAAAAACATAACAAAAGAGAAAATAAAAGAGTATAAACCAAAATCTTCAACACCTAATTCTCTTGCAATATAAATAACCATTAAAAGAGAAAGAATTTTTTGAATAACATTTCCAATAGTTAAAAAAGAAAAGTTTTTTCCAATTCTTTTTACTGTACTCATAAAAAAAACCAATAATTAAATTAAACTATTAATAAATATAAAACCAGACTAACTAATTAAGCGCTAGATTATTTATTAAATAATTGGTACAAAAATGATTACTGAAACAAATCTAGGAACAAAAAATAAATTAAAAATTAAGCTATTTAAAATGTTAGCAAAATAAAATATAATGGCTTATATTTAAAGCAATTACATGATTTAAGTGATTAAATGGTTGAAGCAAAAGAAATAGAAAAATGCAGAGTATGCGGAAAAGAAAATTTAGGGGAAATACTTTCATTAGGAAATCAGTATATATCAAATTTTGTTGATTCGCCAGAACAACAAGAAATAAAAGTTCCATTAGAACTGGTTTTATGTGATGAAACTTCAGGCGGCTGCGGATTACTTCAGTTAAAACACAGCGCTCCGACAAATTTAATGTACCATAATTACTGGTACAGGTCAGGAATCAACAAATCAATGCCAATAGCATTAAAAGACATAACAGAAAAAGCAGAAAAAATAATTCCATTAAAAGAAAACGACCTTGTTTTAGACATTGGATGCAATGACGGAACCCTTCTTAGAAGCTACAAAACAAAAGGACTGAAATTAATCGGATTTGATCCGGCAAAAAACCTGTTAAAGTATTCAAGAGAAGGGACAACAAAAATAATAAACGATTTTTTTAACGCAGAAGGATTCAAAAAAGAATTTGGAAAAGAAAAAGCAAAAGTAATTACAAGCATTGCAATGTTTTATGACTTAGATGAACCAAATGAATTTGTTGCAGACATAAAAAAAGTTTTAGATGAAAACGGATTATGGATAATTCAAATGAGCTATCTTCCATTAATGCTGAAACAAAATGCGTTTGATAATGTTTGTCACGAACACTTAGAATATTATTCTTTAACTTCACTTGAAAGTCTGCTAAAAAGACACGAAATGGAAGTAATTGGAGTTGAATTAAACAACGTAAACGGGGGAAGCTACAGAATTTACATAAAACACAAAGGAAGCAAAGTAAAAACTGATGAAAAAGAAGAGAAAAAAGTTTTTGAGCTAAGAGAAGAAGAAAAAAAACTTCAACTGGAAACAAAAAAACCTTATGAAGAGTTTGCAAAAAGAGTTGAAAAAATAAAAAAAGAATTAGTTGAGTTTGTTAAAAAAGAAAATTCAAAAGGAAAAAAAGTTTTTGTTTACGGCGCATCAACAAAAGGAAACACTTTACTGCAGTTTTTTGAATTAGACAACAAATTGATTCAGGCAGCAGCAGAAAGAAATCCAGACAAATTCGGAAAAAAAACCGTAGGAACACTAATTCCAATTATTTCAGAAGAACAGGCAAGAAAAGAAAAACCAGATTACTTTTTAATTCTGCCATGGCATTTTCTAAAAGAATTCAAAGAAAGAGAAAAAGATTTCCTGGAACAAGGAGGGAAATTCATTGTCCCTCTGCCAGAATTCAAAATAATAGAAAAAAATTCTTAGAAAATTATTGCCTTTTTCTTACAAGTTCTGTTGCCCTGAATAAAGATTCAAAAGTTCCTGCATCAGTCCAAAAACCTTTCAGAAAATTTGCTTTCATTTTTCCTTTTTTAACAAAATAATTGTTTACATCAGTTATTTCAAGCTCCCCTCTATCAGAAGGCTTTAATGTTTTTATTATTTCAAACACTTCAAAAGGATACATATAAATTCCTGTTACAGCAAAATCTGATTTGGGTTTTTTTGGTTTTTCTTCAATTGAAACTACTTTGCTTCCATTCAATTCCACTACACCAAATCTTTCTGCATCAGGAACTTCCTTCAAAAAAATAAACGCTGAATCAGTTTTATGGAATTCTTCAACTGAATCTTTAATTGAATCTTCAATAACATTATCTCCTAAAACAACTACAACTTTTTCTCCGTCAGCAAAATCTTCTGCCAAAGATAATGCTTGAGCTATTCCTCCTGCTTCTTCCTGCATTTCATAAGTGAATTTTGCATTAAATTCTTTTCCTGAGCCAAGCAGTTTCAGAAAGCCTCCTGCATGCTCTTTTCCTGAAACAATCAAAATATCTTTTATTCCTGCGTTAAGCAGTGTTTCAATTGGATAATAAATCATTGGCTTATTGTATACAGGCAAAAGGTGCTTGTTTGTAACTTTAGTTAAAGGAAACAAACGAGAACCGGTTCCTCCAGCTAAAACAACTCCTTTCATATTCTCAAATCCTTTTTCATCTTAATTAAACCTTCTTCAACCGAACTCATCTTAATTCCCTGCAACTGAATTTTTGTTATGTCCAGAGAAGTGTTGAATGGCCTTTTTGCTTTCCATCCGGAAATGCTTTCAGCCTGTTTTATTAAAGAAGGATCTAAATCAAAAACCTTGCATGTTTTTAACAATAATTCTTTTTTAGAACAAGCTTCACTTCCCGAAACATTAAACAAACCAGAAAAATTTTTTTTCAGCATTAAATACAATGCTTCTGCAATGTCATCAATCAAAGTTGGACAGTTAATGTTGTTTGAAACCAAAACCTGCTTACTGTTTTGCAATTCTTCTATTGCATACCTTACAAAAGTGCTTTTGTCTTGTTTTGAATTAAATCCATATAAAGCTGAAACCCTTGCAATCAAATAATCAGGCAAATCCTGAACCATTTTTTCTCCCTGAGCTTTTGTTTCACCATAAAAATTTATTGGATGAACTTTTTCTTTTTCAGTGTAATTTCCTTTTTTTCCGTCAAAAACATAGTCAGTAGAAAAAAATAAGAGCTTTGAATTAAATGCCCTGCATGCATCCACTACATTTCTTGTGCCATCAACATTAACCTGATTTGCTTTTTTTCTGTTTGTTTCACATAAATCAACATTAGTGATTCCTGCTGGAAGCAAAACAACATCAGGGTTTAAATCTTTAAACAAAAAAATCATTGATTTTTCGTCTGTAATGTCCAAAAAATATTTCACTTCATCCTCTAAACCTGCAGTAACTACTTTGATTCCCTTTTCTTTAAAGACAGAAACGATTTTTGTTCCCAAAAAACCTTTTCCAATCAAAAAAATCAGTTTTTCTTTAATGGCTTCCACCACCAGGAATTTTCCTTGTACCAAGAAACAGTTTCTTTTAATGCCTGTTCAAAAGAATGCTCTGATTTAAATCCAAGAGCTTTTATTTTATCACATTCCAATGCATATCTTTTATCATGCCCTTTTCTGTCTTCAACAAACTCAATCATTTCTTTTTCTTTATTCAGTTCTTTTAAAATAAATTCTGTGATCTCCAAATTTGTTTTTTCAGTTCCTCCTCCGACATTGTATGTTTCTCCTTTCTTTCCTTTTTCCATTACCTTAACAACAGCAGCGCAGTTGTCTTCAACAAAAATCCAGTCTCTTACATTTTTTCCGTCACCATACACTGGAACCTTTTTTCCTTCCAAAAGGTTTGTAATAAACAAAGGAATCAATTTTTCAGGAAACTGATTTGGACCAAAGTTATTGGAACTTCTGGTGATTTTTACATCCAAACCATAAGTTTTGAAATAAGAAAAAACAAGTCTGTCTGCTCCGGCTTTAGAGGCAGAATAAGGAGAAGAAGGCATTAAAGGGCTTTCTTCAGAAAACAATCCTTTTTCAATACTTCCATAAACTTCATCAGTAGAAATCTGAATGAACTCTAAATCTTTTTTTCTTGCTTCCTCCAATAAAACAAAAGTTCCAAAAATGTCTGTTTTAATAAATTGTTCAGGCCCGGTAATAGAACGGTCTACATGAGATTCAGCAGCAAAATTAATTATTACATCAACATTCTTTGAGGCTTTTTCAACTGCTTTTTTATCGCAGATATCACCTTTAATAAACTTGTAGTTTTTGTTTTTTTCAATTTCTTTTAGGTTTTCCAGCCTTCCGGCATAAGTCAGCTTATCTAAATTGATTATTTTTGCTTCAGGATAAAGAGAAAAAAAATGCTTTATGAAATTGCTTCCAATAAAGCCAGCCCCTCCAGTTACAAGTAAATTCATTTAACCGCCTTTCTTTGCCTTCCAAGAGTAAGTAATTTCTTTTGAATCAAAAGGAAGTCTAATCTCATCCGGCTTTTCATAATCATAAGTTTTTGTCGGAAAATTTAAAATTAAAGCCTCTTTGTCGTCTTCTGACTCAAAACCATGCATTACTTTTTTTGGAATCTTAAGAAGGATTTTGTTTTTTTCTCCCAGAAAAAATTCATTTACTTCATTAAAAGTTTCAGAGTCTTTTCTTTTGTCGCACAAAACAACTTTAGCGTTTCCTTTAACACAGACAAAATGGTCTGTCTGATTTTCATGCATATGCCAGCCTTTAACATAACCTGGCTTAACACAAGTAACATACGCTTGACCAAATTCTTCAAAAATTTCATCATCGTTTCTTAAGATTTCCATTAAAAAGCCTCTTTCATCATTAATCCTTTTCAGTTTTTTTATTTTAATCCCTTTAATCACTTTTTCACCACAAAAATTAATAAAACAAAAGAATTAAAGTTTTTGAGTTTTTTTAAAGTAATCGATTGTCAAATTAAGGCCTTCTTCCAAGAAAACCCGCGGTTTCCAGCTTAATTGCTTTTTTGCAAGAGAAATATCAGGCTTTCTCTGTTTTGGATCGTCTTTTAAAGCAGGTTTGAAATCAAAAGAAATATTCTTTCCGGTTAATTCTTTTACTTTTTCTGCAAATTCAAGGATAGTATATTCTTGTGGGCTGCCTAAATTTATTGGCCCAAAAAAAGAAGAATCCATTGTTTTCTGCAAACCAAAAACCATATCAGAAATAAAACAAAAACTTCTTGTCTGCTTTCCTGAACCATAAACAGTCAAAGGCTTGTTCTTTAAAGCCTGAATAATAAAGTTTGGAACAACTCTTCCGTCATCAGCTTTCATTTTAGGGCCATAAGTATTGAAAATCCTTACAATCTTTCCCTTAAAAGAAAATTTTTTTTCATAAGCTTTAATCAAAGCTTCAGAAAACCTTTTTGATTCATCATAGCAGGAACGCTCTCCAATTGGATTTACATTCCCCCAATAAGATTCTTTCTGCGGGTGCTCTAAAGGATCACCGTAAATTTCTGAAGTGGAAGTAAACAAAAACTTTGCTTTATTTTTTACTGCCAAATCCAAAAGGTTTTTTGTTCCAACAGAACCTACAAGCATTGTTTCAACTGGATTGGAATAATAATCTACAGGAGACGCAAGAGAAGCTAAATGAAAAACTTCATCAACTTTTTCTTCAAAAGAAAAAGAATTAACATCTTCCTGAAGAAAAACAAAATTGTCTTTTTCCAGCAAGTGTTCAATGTTTTCTTTTTTTCCTGAAATCAGGTTGTCAACACAAAAAACTTCTTTTTTTTCCAGCAAAGCCTGGCATAAATGGCTTCCAATAAAACCTGCACCACCAGAAACAAGGGCTTTTTTCATAAACAATCCTTAAATCAAATTTTTAAGATAAGCAGCAGCTTCATTTCTCATATCAGGCCTTTGCAAAACATATCTAACCATTGCCTTAAAATAACTCATCTTATCTCCAATTGTAAGCCATTCTCCGTCTTTAATTTCATAAGCCATCATTTTATCTATTTCATTCAACACATGAAGGCCATCAGTTAACTGGAGTTCATTTCCTTTGCCAAAAGGAATCTCTTCAAGTATTCCAAAAATTTCCGGCTTCAATAAATACCTGCCAACAATAGCTAAATTTGACGGAGCTTTGCCTATAGGAGGCTTTTCAACCATATCCTCTACCACAATCTCTCCTTTTTCTCTTTTAAATTTAATTACCCCAAACCTGGAAATATCTTTTTTTGGAATTTCCTGCACGCATAAAACAGAAGAATTATACTTTTCATAAATGTCAATTAATTTTCTCAAAGCAGGCTTTTCTGAAAGAATTAAATCGTCTCCTAACATCACCCCAAAAGGCTCATTTCCAATATGCTTTTTTGCACACAAAACCGCATGGCCTAAACCCAAAGCTTCTTTTTGTCGAATATAATGAATGTCAGCCAAATCATCAATCTTTTTGAGTTTAGCTACCTCGCTTTTCTGTCCTTTTTTTTCAAGCTTTTCATACAACTCAAAATTTCTGTCAAAATGATCTTCAATTGAAGTTTTATCCTTTGAAGTAATAATCAAAATGTCTTCAATACCAGAAGCAACAACTTCTTCTACAAGATACTGAATTGCAGGCTTGTCTACTACAGGAAACATTTCTTTTGGAACAACCTTAGATGCAGGCAAAAATCTTGTTCCAAAACCCGCTGCAGGAATTACAACTTTCCTTACCCTTTTTGCTCCTTCAAAAGTTTTTTTCACCATAAAAACCCTCTATAATTTACAGGCCTACTTTCTTTAAAAATATGCCTTGCATCAAAAACAGGTTTGTTGCCAAAATTCAGTGAAGAAAATTCATGCCATTCAGTTAAAATAAAAACCATCCCGCTGGAATCAACTGCTTTTTGTGCAGAATCAGCATAAGAAATTTCAGGAAAAAATTTTTTCATGTTTTCTTCTGCTTCAGGGTCATGCGCAACAATTTCAGCTTTTTCTTTCAGCAATTCCTGAATCACAGGAATTGAACGGCTTTCCCTTATATCATCAGTTCCAGGCTTAAACGCTAAACCTAAAACTGCAATCTTTTTTCCTTTCAATTTTGTTTCAGATTTAACTGAATCCAAAAAAAGCTTTGGCTGCAGTTCATTTACTTTCATAACAGAATCCAAAAGAAAAGTTTCAACCTTCAGTTCATTTCCTTTTGCAATCAAAGCAGAAACATCTTTTGGAAAACAGCTTCCGCCAAAACCCAAACCTGCATTCAAAAAATGCGGTGAAATGCGTTTATCCAGTCCGACTCCTTCAGAAACTTTATAAGTGTCAATACCAAGCTTTTTGCAGATGTTCCCGATTTCATTAATAAAAGAAATCTTTGTTGCAAGCAAAGAATTTGAAGCATATTTTATCATTTCAGCTTCAGAAAAACCGCAAAAAAATTTTTGCGAAGAAAAATTTTCATAAACTTTTTCTACTGCATTCTTTGTTTTTTCATCTTCAACCCCTAAAATTATTCTGTCAGGGTTCAAAAAGTCTTCCAAAGCAAAACCTTCCCTTAAAGTTTCAGGGTTCATGCACAAGCCAAACTCTCCAAGCTTTTTTCCGGAATTTTTTTCAAACAAAGGAAGAATAAGCTTTTTTGTAGTGGAAGGAACAACAGTGCTTTTAACCACAACAACATGAAAAGAATCCTTTTCTTTCAGCACAGAAGCAATCTCTTCAGAAACTTTCCTTACAGCAGTTAAATCGCATTTGCCTTCTTCATCACAAGGAGTTCCAACACAAACAAAAGAAACATCAGAATCCAAAACAGCTTTTTTTAGGTCAGTTAAAGCAGTCAAAGAAAAAGGAACGATCTTTTCAAGTGCCTCCTTCAGCCCTTTCTCATAAATCGGAGGCTTTTTTTCATTAATCATTTCAACCTTTTCTTTACTAGTATCAACGCAAATCACTTCATGGCCTTTCAAAGCCAAACCTGCTCCGGTAATCAATCCAACATAGCCTGTTCCAACAACAGAAATCTTCATAATATCCTCCCAAAAGATAATCAGTAAATAAAGAAATGTAATAAGATTTTAAAATAAGAATGAATCATATAGTGTATGATAGTATATGAGAAAAAGGGTTACCATCACAATAAAAAATGATATTCTGAACCAGGTTGACAGAATAGTTGACGGATTAAGCATCAGAAGCAGAAGCCAGGCAATAGAATACCTTTTGTCAAAAACGCTTTCAGATTACAGGATAAAAAATGCATTAGTATTGGCAGGGGGAAAAGACTCTTTTAAAGAAAGCAGATTTCTTCTGGAAATAAACAAAAAATACCTTATAGAAAAAGTAATTGACTACCTGCAAGAATTTAATCCCGGAAAGGTCACAGTAAGTGTTGACTTAAACAAAGAAAAAATAATCAGAAAACTCAAAGAAAAAAAAAGTTCAGCAGATTTTTTAGAATTAGAAAAACCTTCCGGAACAATAGAGCCTGTAATGAGAATGAAAAACAGTTTCAGCGACACTTTTGCAGTAGTAAACGGAGACAGTTTATGCAGTTTGAATTTAAATGAAATGCTTTCCTTTCATCAGGCAAACAAATCAATTGCAACCATTGCATTAACAACAGTGAACAATCCGATGGATTACGGAGTGGCAATGCTGCAGGGAAAAAAAATAAGCGAATTCAAAGAAAAACCAAAAAGAGAAACAGGAAGCTACCTGATAAACGCAGGATATTATATTTTTGAGCCAGAAGTATTCAAACATGTTTCAAGGAAAATGAAAAGCATCGAAAAAGACTTGTTTCCAAAGCTTGCAGAAAAAGGACTTCTTTTAGGGTATCCGTTTCAGGGAATGTATTTCAATATTAACTCAAAAAAAGATTACGAAAGAGCAAAAAGGATTTTATAGAAAAAACTAATTTATTCTACATAATTGAATTAAGGAAAACTATTTAAACCGCAAAATACTAATTACATAATGAAAATTATTAGTTCAATATTAAAACATAAATTTTCAATACTTCTGCTTTTTATTATTCAACTTATTAATGTTATTTTGTTTCTTGGAATAACCCTAAACATATTTTCAAATATTGATTTTACTTTTAAAGAACTAGCACAATCTGCATTATTGATAATAATTTTTATTTTAATCCCTGCTTACTTTATTTTTTTGGGTTGGAGAGCAGTAAAAAAATCTAATTACAAATTAATTGATGCTGGAAAATTAGGTGCAGGAGTAGGAATATTGAGCAGCTTACTGCTAGGAATATTTCTAATAATCATGGCTTTTGTTTTGCCGTTTGGATTAACTGATACTGTGCTTAACCTGTTTGGGATCAATATTCAACTTAGCTCAGGTTCTGGGCAGCCATGGGTAGGGCTTATGGGAATTATATTTTTGATGTATTCAATTGTTACTGCTGTGTCAAATATGGTAATTTATGGGTTATTTGGGTTTATCCTTTCTTGTATTGGAGGTTTTGCATCAAGTAAGGTTCAAAATAAAAAGAATAAATAATTTAATGAACTAATAAGATAACTTAAACAAAAAATCAGAAAAAAGATTCAAACAATTCTTTTTCTTCCAGAACCTGTTCTTCAGAGATTCCATTAAAGTGTTCAATTACAACAGGAATCTCTTTAATCTGTTTTATCGGCTTCAGGAAATCAAGAGTTTTTTCATCAACAGGCTGGTGAATTTTTTTTCCCAAAGGCATGTGCAAATGGACTTCTCTTATCTTGTCCTTAAAAAACATTAATTCCTGATAAGTTTTATCTGAAAGAGAATGACCTAAATCAAAAAGCAGTCCAACAGAAGGAAATTCATCAAAAACTCTCTGAAAATTTTTTCCAGAAACCAAAGCACGATCTTTTAAAGCAGCAATATTTTCAATAACTAAATCAAATTTGTTTTCAGAGTTTTTTTTAACAGCATAATCCAAAACATCAAACAAATTTTTCCAGGAAATTTTTTCATCCAGCCACCTTATATTTTTTGTTTCACCAAAACCGTTTAATTCCTCATAAGAAACCTCAAACATAAAACCAGGGTGAAACCCTATTACTTTTGCATCAACTGTTTCTGCTGCTGTAAAAAAAGAATCAATAATTTTCCTGTTCAAATCAGTTAAACCAAGCGAAGGGTTAAACCATATTTTTTCCTTTAACGGAGGAAACAAACCATGCAAAGTGAAAAAAACTCCAGGAAAATCTTTTTTTATTTTTTTTAGTGTTCCAGGAAGGTTTTCCTCAAAAGAATGCGCTGCACCCAACTCAATTGTTCTGAAACCCAGAGAATATGCTTTTTTGACTGAATCATAAACAGAAAAATTTCTGGAAGCAAAATAACTTGAACTGATTCCAATCATAAAAAAAATAAAGGAAGGTTAATTTATAAAGGAATATATTCATAAATAATATGAAAAATTATGAACAAAAGAAGCGAAAAAGAAAGAGTCACAATAAACATCGGCTCAGACATTCTAAAAACAATAGACAACAAAATAGACGGGCAAAATATAAGGAACAGAAGCCATGCAATAGAACATCTGGCAAGAAAAGCAATGCAAACAAACGAGCTTTCCACTGCATTTGTTCTTGCAGGAGGAAAAGGAACAAGATTAAAACCTTTAACAGACAACACGCCAAAACCAATGATTGAAGTAAAAGGAAAACCAATTCTGGAATATGTAATTGAGCTGCTTTCAAAATACAACATAAAAAATTTGATTTTATCTTTAGGATACCGCGCAGAAAAAATACAGGAATACTTTGGAGACGGAGAAAAATACGGAATCAACATTGAATATGTAATTGAAAAAAAGCCTTTAGGTACTGGAGGCCCTTTAAGACTTGCAAGGAATTTATTAGTAGAAGAATTTTTGATGTTTAACGGAGACAACCTGACAAACATCAACCTAAACGACATGTATTCTTTTCACAAAAAAAACAAAGCTTATGCAACAATTGCCTTGTCTCCTGTAAAAGACCCAAAGAATTTTGGAGTAGTTGAAGTAGAAGGAAACGAAATAAAACGTTTTGTGGAAAAGCCTGCACAACCAAAATCAAATTTAATTAATTCAGGCACTTATATTCTAAAGCCAGAAGTAATTGATATGATTCCAAAAGGATTTTCTCTGATAGAAAAAGATGTTTTTCCACATCTAAGCAAAAAAGGAAAATTATTTGGGTATGTTTACAACGGCCAGTGGTTTCCCACTGACACAATTCAAAGATATGAACATGCAAAAAAAGAATGGAAAGGAATAATTTAGGTGATAAAATGAAAAAAGTATTAATAACAGGAGCAAATGGTTTTGTTGGAAGCCACTTAAGCGAATACATCCTAAACAACAAATTAGGAGAAGTTTACGGAGCATACAGAACAAAAAACGAGGATTTTTCAAATATAAAAGGGATCATGAAAAAAATTGAATTAGTTGAATGTGATATAACAGATTCTTATTCAGTTGACAAAACAATAGAAGAAGTAAAGCCGGATTATATCTTTCATCTGGCAGCACAGGCTTTTGTTCCAAGCTCATGGAAGTCTCCAGTGGAAACATTAAACACAAACATTGTTGGTTCACTTAATTTATTTGAAGCAATAAAGAAAAACAACAAGAGCATTACAATACAAATTGCAGGTTCAAGCGAAGAATACGGCATGGTAAAAGAAGATGAAGTGCCAATAACAGAGGACAATCCGCTAAGGCCTTTAAGCCCTTATGGAGTAAGCAAAGTAGCAATGGACTTGCTGGGATACCAATACAACAAAAGCTATGGACTTAAAATAATCAGGACAAGAGCATTTAATCATGAAGGCCCAAGAAGGGGAGAATCATATGTCACAAGCAATTTTGCAAAACAAGTTGCACTAATAGAAGCAGGAGAACAAAAACCAGTATTAATGGTTGGAAATTTAAAAGCAAAAAGAGATTACACTGATGTAAGAGACACTGTCAGGGCATACTGGCTTGCAGCAGAAAAATGCACTCCAGGAGAAGCATATAATATTTGTTCAGGAAAAGCATATGAAATACAAAAAATAGTTGACATTCTGAAAGAACTCACAAAAAAAGATTTTGAGGTAAAACAGGATCCAAAAAGATTAAGGCCTTCAGACGTGCAGATTTTATTAGGAGATTCCAGTAAATTCAGGAAACAAACAGGCTGGAAACCAGAAATTGCATTTGAAAAAACAATGGAAGACTTGCTGGATTACTGGAGAAAAAAAATCAAAAAATAAATTCTGTGAACCTAAATGGAAGAGCTAAAAGAAAAAATCAGAAACATTCCTGATTTTCCAAAAAAAGGAATAATGTTCCGCGATATAACTACATTGCTTCAAGACCCAAAAGCAACAAAAAAAGCAATTAAAGGAATGCTTGAACCATTTGAAAGCGAAAAAATTGATGCAGTAGTAGGAACAGAATCAAGAGGATTTATTTTCGGAGGAATAATAGCATATGAATTAGGGGTTTCTTTTGTTCCTGTAAGAAAACCAGGAAAGCTTCCTTTTACAACAGAAAAAGCCTCTTTTGAAAAAGAATATGGTTCAGACGAATTAGAAATACACAGAGATGCAATCAAAAAAGGAGACAAAATTCTGGTGGTAGACGACCTCCTTGCAACCGGAGGTACCGGACAAGCAGTAAAAGAATTAGTGGAAAAATTAGGTGGAGAAATAGTTGGATTTTGTTTTTTAATTGAGTTGAGTTTTTTGGAAGGAAAAGAAAAATTAAAACCATATAAAGTTTTTTCTTTGATTGATTATACAAGTGAATAAAATGATTGGATTAATCGGCGGAACAGGATTAGAAGACCCTAAACTTTTTACTTTAAAAGAAGAAAAAGAAATTAAAACAGAATTTGGAAAGCCTTCAAGCAAAATAAAAATCGGAGAAATTGCAGGCAAAAAAATTGCGTTTGTTTCAAGGCATGGAAAAAAACATTCTTTTAACCCTACAAATGTAAACTACCGCGCGAATATTCAAGCGTTAAAAAAAGCCGGGGCAAAAAAAATTCTGGCTTCTTCTGCAGTAGGTTCACTAAAAGAAGAATTCAAACCAGGAGAATTTGTTTTTGTAAACCAGTTTATTGACAGAACAACAAAAAGACAACAGACGTTTTATGACAAAAAAAAAGTCTGCCATATTTCAGTTGCAGAACCTTTTTGTGCTGATTTAAGGAAAAATTTAATTGATTCAGCAAAAGAACTGAATCTGGGTTTTCATGAAAAAGGAACCTGTGTTGTAATTGAAGGCCCTAAGTTTTCAACTAAAGCAGAAAGCCAGCTTTTCAGAAGCTGGAATGCAGAAGTGATTGGAATGACTTTAGTGCCAGAAGCAGTTTTAGCAAGAGAAGGAGAAATCTGTTATGCAAGCATTGCAATGATAACAGACTATGATGTATGGAAAGAAAAGCCAGTTGATGTTGATACTATTTTGAAAAGAATGAAAGAAAACGCAGAGAACTTAAAAAAACTAATTGAAAAAGTTGTTCCAAAAATAGAAGAAAAAGAATGTGCATGCAACCATGCATTAAAACACGCGTTTGTTTAAATTCTCTTTCTTGGCGCAGAATGCTTTTTTTTTCTTTGTTTGTTTTTCCTTGATTTTTTAGATTTAACTGTTTTAGATTTTTTTACCAATTCAGCCAAACTTATATTTGATCCTGGTTTTTTTAATTCTTCAATAATTTTTCTTCTCATTAATTTCTCTTTTTTATTAACAATATTCTCTGGTGTTAAAGGAACAAGTCCAATAGAATGCAAAGCTGAAGAAACAGGTTCAAGAATTAAATTAGCATTTGCCTTTTCTTTAAGATTTATTGCATGTGCTGCGCCTAAAATGCTTAATTCACAAGAAGGAATTCTTTTCATAAAAACAGCCTCTCTATCAGGAATCATTATTTTTGCGTCAGCCAAAGTTAAACTTTTTTTTCCATAATATCTTTTATAAATCTTATTCCTTAAAGTTTTTGAATCCAAAAAAACTACTTCACAACCTTTAGATCTAACAAACTTAATCATTTCCTTCCAAAACACATCCTGCGGAAAACTTGCTTTTGCCCTTAAATGATATGAAGTATATTCAATGCCAATTCTCATCCCCGGCTTTAATCTCTTTCCTAATAGTTTAAAAGCATCTTTAAGAAAAGCCGGATCAACACTTAGACCTACTAAAACAGTTTTAGCCATAAAATAATTAGGATTAAAGAGCTTATTTAAGTTTACTCTACTCTACATTGCATCCAATGCTTTAATCCTTTCCTCCACCGGAGGGTGGGTATTAAACATTCCCTTAAACCAGCTTTTGTGTTTTTTCTTGAATGGATTTGAAATATAAAGATTTTCTGTTGCCTCGTTTGCAACTTCTAATGGTTCCTGGTCTGCAGAAATTTTTCTTAAAGCATCAGCCAAACCTTTAGGATATCTTGTAATTAATGCTCCATCTGCATCTGCTAAAAATTCTCTTTTTCTTGAAATAGAAAAACGGATTATCTGGGCAATAAATGGAGTCATTATTGCTAAAATCAGCCCTAAAACAATAAAAGCAATTGTAATGCCTCCCCCTCCTCTTCTGTTGCCGCCTCTGACTCCGCCCCACAAAAAGCTATACAAAATAATATTGCTAAGCAAAGCAGCGGTTCCAACTAAAACAGTTACTAACATCATAAACCTGATATCATAATTTTTTATATGAGACATTTCATGAGCAATAACTCCTTCTAATTCTAATCTGTTTAATCTCTGCACTGCTCCTTTAGTTACAACTATTATTGCATGCTCTGGATCTCTTCCGGTTGCAAAAGCATTTATTGCATTGTCATTAATCATATACAATTTTGGTTTTGGAATTCCGGCTGCAATTGCAAGTCCTTCAACTGAATGATACAAATGAGGAAACTCTTTCTCTAAAACAGGCTTTGCTTTAGAAATAGACAGAACAATTGAATCACTTTTATAATAAGCAGAAACAATCATTATCAACGCAATAAAAAAAGCAAAGAAAATTCCAAAATAACCTAAACCTAAAAGTTCCCCAAAAACCCATCCTAAAAAAATATTAAACAAAAAAAATCCAATGAATAGGATAATCGAATTCCTTTTGTTTGCTGCAATTCTGTCATAAATCATTTAATCACTTTAATAAAATAAAAGAAAAAAAAGTCAGAAACTGACTTTTGGAACTTTTTTGTCTGTTTCTTCTACTTCAAAGAAATCTTTTGCTGTAAAACCAAACATTCCTGCAAGCATATTGTTTGGAAAAGTCTGCATTGAGTTGTTGAAAGCTAAAACTGAATCGTTATAGAATTGTCTTGCATAAGCGATTTTTGATTCAATTCCGTCAAGCTGTTCCTGCAAGAGTTTAAAGTTTTCATTTGCTTTTAAATCAGGATAAGCTTCTGCTACAGCAAACAAAGATTTTAATGCGCCGGTTAACATGTTTTCTGCCTGGGCTTTTTGTTTTAAATCTCCTCCAGCATTAATTGCTGCAGCTCTTGCTTTAGTTACATTTTCAAAAACAGATTTTTCGTGTTTTGCATAGCCTTTAACTGTTTCAACTAAATTCGGAACTAAATTAGCTCTTTTTTTCAGCTGAACATCAATCTGACTCCAGGCATTATTTGCCCTGTTTCTTTTAACTATTAATCCATTGTAAACCAGAATAAAAAATCCGATTATTATAACCAGAATTATTCCTATAATCCATTCAAGCATAAAAAGAACCTCCTTCTAAAGATTGGAAAGAAATAGAATAAAAAAGTAATGGTTTAAAAAGTTCATTTATCTGCTGAACTACTTCTCTTTGATTGTCTTCGGTTTGGTTTTCTTCTGTTCCTAAAAAGATCAGTGCTTAAAAGGCCATCTCTTGGGGCAGGTTTTGATCCAGCGAAATCTTTTTTTCCTAACTCAGCAGGGCGCCTGAAAAAAGTTTTGGACCCATCTGTTACTTCAGTTGGGGAATCAATACTTCTTCTGTCTGTTCCTTTTCTTTGCTCTCTTGTTTTTCCTGTGTCAGGATTTTGTCTTCTTTCCCCCACTCGTGTATTGCTTATTATTTGACCTGTGCTTCTTTGATGCAAAAAAACTGCTTTGCTACCCTTTCCTCCTTTGCCTGTGCCGCCTATCTTAATCATCCTAAATGGAGCCGTTTGCTTTTTTCTTCTGTTTAGCCGTGATTTGAGAGATGCAACCATAATGTAATTTGATGAACAGCAACATTTAAAAGAATCTCACATTGCAACTGTGATAAAAACTGGTTCTGACAATAAACTAAAAAAACAAAAACATTCAAATAAAAAGTTTTCTAAAGTGAATTAAATTAATGGAAAAAGAATTAACTTTTCGAGCAGTAGTAATTGGAGCGGTTTTAGCAGTAATAGTTACAATGTATTCAGCGTTTGCTGGGCTAAAAATTGGCGGAGTATACTGGCCGATTACAACTGCATCAATAATGGCACTAGGGATTTTAACAATTCTTGGAAGCACAAACAAAAATGAAATAAATGTAACCCAAACAATTGCCTCTGCAGGAGGGCTGTTAGCAGCAGGGATTATATTCACAGTTCCGGCATTGTTTTTGATTGGATTTCAAATTTCAATAACAGAAATCACTTTGATTTCATTGGTTGGAGGAATAACCGGCGTGATTTTTTCTGTTCCGCTTAGAAGGCAAATGATTGAAAAAGAAAAATTAGAGTATGCAGATGGAAAAGCAGCTGCAGCAATAATTTTAGCAGGATACGAAAAAGGAACAAAAATCAAAACACTTTCAGCAATGTTTGGAATTGGAATAATTTTTTCTTTTCTGCGCGATGGAATAAAATTTATTCCGTCTTTCTGGAATATTGATTTACTGAAAGTGCAGTTGTCAAAACTATTTTCTTTTGGTTCAAGCATTTCTTTAATTCCTTTTTCCGGAGGATATTTGATTGGCCCGAAATTTACCGGAGTATGGTTTTTGGGGGCAGTGATTTCATATTTTATTTTGATTCCGTTTGCTGTGATGAACGGAATGTTTGAAGACAAATTTTCTGCTGGAATTGAATTAACAAAACCTTTAGGAATCGGAGTAGTAATCGGAGCAGCAATAATGTATTTTTTGCTGAAAGGACTGCCTGCAATGAAAAACATTTTCAGCGACTGGAAAGAATCATTTAAAGAAAATAAAAGAATGATTGGAGTAATTTTAATTGTTTTAGTTGCAGTTTTAACTATTATTACAGAAATGAATCTGGTTCTTTCAATTATTGCAATTGCCGGCGCATTTGTAATGGCATATATTGGCGGAAGAGTTACAGGAGAAATGAATGTAGACCCAATGGAATTGTTTGCAATGATTGTATTAATTGGGGCAAAAATTTTCTTTGGATTTAACGCAATTCTTCTGGTAATAATTGCTGCTGTAGTGTGCATTTCTGCAGGAGTTGCAGGAGACACTTTACAGGATTTAAAAACAGGGTTTTTATTAGGAACAAAACCAAAAAACCAATTTGTTGCACAATTGATTGGAGTGCTGGTTGGCGCACTGGTAATTGGAGTTATATTGGTTGCATTGCAGCAGGCTTATGGTTTTGGAAATACAGAACTGCCTGCACCGCAGGCAGTAGCTTTAAGCGAAATAATTAAAGCAGATTCTCTTTCAGGAAATCTGCTGCTTGGAATTGTCATTGGAGCAGTTCTTGCTTTAGTTCTTTCTTTTTTTGCTTCAGCAATAATAATAGTTGCATTAGGAATCGGAATGTATGTTCCAATCGAACTGAGTTTTCCTTTATTTGTGGGTGGACTGATTAGGTTTTATGCTGACAGAAAAAAGTGGACAGAAAAAGGAAGATTAATTGCAGCAGGGCTTATTGCAGGAGAAGGATTTACAGGAGTATTATTGTCTTTGCTTGGGCTGGGAAAACTGTTATAATAGAATATGCATAAAATATATGCAATGAAAGAAATGAAAAAACTAATTGTGTTATATCTTAAAGGACTATTAATGGGAATCTGCGATTTGATTCCAGGCATTTCTGGAGGCACAATCGCATTTATTACAGGGATTTATTCAAAGCTAATTAATTCTGTGAAAAGCATTTCTCCACAACTCGCAGTGGATTTTTTCAGAGACAGAGAAAAATTCAAAAAAGGATTAAAAGAAGCTGACTTGTTTTTTCTGATAAACTTAGGAGCAGGGATTGCCACAGCAATGCTGCTGGGTTCAAGATTTATTAGTTTTTTACTGGATAATTATTTCACTTATACCATAGCTTTTTTTTCCGGGCTGATTATTGCTTCATCAAAAATAATTTTTAACAATATTGAAAACAGAACTCCAAAAAACACTTTGTTTGCTTTAATCGGAATCATATTAGGAGGAATGCTTGCATTATTAATTCCGGTTCAGGTTGAACCAAATCATGCATATTATTTTTTAGGAGGATTTTTTTCTGTCAGTGCAATGTTTCTGCCCGGGATTTCAGGAGCATTTATTCTGTTAATAATGGGATTATATGAATTTTTATTGGAAATTCTGAAAGACATTCCAGGGCACTTGGATTTTTTCCTTGTTTCAGTTTTAGGAGCAGCATTAGGAGCTTTCTTTATTTCAAGAGTAATATCTTTTTTGTTCAAAAAAGACAAATGCAAAACGCTTTATGTTTTGCTTGGACTGGTAATAGGAAGCTTGATTATTCCTTTAAGAAGAATTTATGAAGAAACAACACAATGGAGCATAGAAAACTGTTTTCTGCTTGTTTTATTTTTCATTTTAGGGATAACTGCAGCAGTAATTGTAAGCAAACTGCAGAAAAAAACTTCAGCATTGTGTTAAACTTTAGATTTAATAAAATAAAAGCATTAAAAAACATTTTCTCTCAGGATATTTTACTAATTCTACAGTAAAAATTCTGTCCGGGGGGAATATATTTGAATAAAAATTTAGTTTTGCCTTTGCTATTAGTTTTTTTAATTTCAACAGTTTCAGCTGCATTAACAGCTGAAGTTACAACACCAACTTCTACTACAATAATCAATTTTGAAACAACTTCTTTTGACATAACTTCTAATATTTCTTATGATGGTAACCAAGCATTAACTGCTGATATTTATTTGGATTCAGACACAGATTTTGGAAACGGAACAACAGAAACACTTTCAACAGACACTGCAACAGCAAATGGAATAAACACTTTTTCTTGGAATACAACAACAATAACAGACGGAACATATTACATTTACATTGAAGCAACAGATGGAAACCAGACAGGAAACGATTATTCAGAAGGGTTTTTAGTTGACAAAACTCTGCCACAAGCTCCAGCCGATTTAACCCCAACAGCAGGAGACAATAAAATAGATTTAAGCTGGACAGCTTCAACAAGCGATGATGTAAAAGAATACAATATTTACAGAAGCACAAGCTCTGGATTTACTCCCGAAAGCGGAAATTTGATTGGAAATGTTGCAGAAACAACCTATTCTGATACAAACGTTGTTTTTGGAACCACATATTATTATATTGTAAAAACAGTTGATAATTCAGACAACCTTTCAGCTGACTCAAACGAAGTTAATTCAACCCCCTTAGATGAAACTCCTCCGGTTACAACTGCAACAGGATTCACTGATGGAACATGGGTTAATAGTTCAGTTACAGTTGAATTAGCTTGTGACGATGGAAATGGAAGCGGATGGCAGACAACATACTATAAATTAGATGACGGAAACTTTTCAGAATACTCTGGAAGTTTTGACATTACAGAAGATGGAACATATCTATTAGAATATTATTCAACAGACAATGAATTAAACGAAGAAACTCATAGAACTGCTGTAATTAAAATTGATTCAATTGCACCAACAGACATAAATGATTTAACTGCAACAGCAGATGGATTAACAATCAATTTAAATTGGACTGCATCAACTGACACAAACGGGTCAGGAATAAAAGAATATACTGTTTACAGGGATGGAACCCCGCTGGATGTTTCAGCATCAAACTCTTATTCTGATTCAGATACAGAACACAATACAACTTACACTTATTATGTAATTGCATCAGATTATGCAGACAATAATTCAAATGCATCAAATGACGCAGACGCAACAGCAGTTGATAATACAGGACCAAGTGTTTCAAGCAATGCAGATTCAGACTGGCATACAGGAACAGTAACAATTACAGTTACCATAAGCGAATCAGATTACACTTTATATTACAAAATAAACGGAGGAACATTAAATGCAACAACAGCAATAAACCCTGCTATTAATTTCACTGTTGGAACAGCAGGGGTTGTTGAAGGAGAAAACTCACTTGAATTCTGGGCTTCAGACATTTATGATAATAATGGAAGCCATGTTACTGCAACAATAAAAATAGACAATTCTGCGCCAAATGTTCCTTCATTAAGTTCTCCTGGAGCAAACTCTAACGCAGAAGTAATCTTAAGCTGGAGCAAACCAGATGACAGGCCTTCAGGAGCCAATTCAGGAGTAAAAGGATATGAAATCTGGAGAAAAACTTCTTCAGTAAGCTATGAAAGAATAACAACAATAAACAATGGCGACACAACTTCTTTCACTGACAGCGGAAGAAGCAGAGGAACAACATACTACTATAAAATAAGGGCTTTTGACAATTTAGACCATTACTCAGATTACAGCAGTGAAAGATCAGTTACAGTTCCAACTGATTCAGGAGACACAACTGCACCATCAATTACATGGAGAGAACCAAAAAACAACGAAAAAATAACTGAAATAAAAGTAAGCTTAAGAGCCTCTATTTCAGATTCAATTTCAGAACTTGCTTTTGTAAGCTTTACTTTTAAGAAAAATTCTGAAAGCACATATCATTCAATTGAAAGCTTTAGCCAAAACTTATACAATGGATACCACAAAACAGAATGGGACACAACAGGATTAGAAAATGGCAGGTATCAATTAAAAGTTTTGGGAAGAGATCAACCAGGAAATGTTAACACAAAAATAATAAATGTTACGCTGGACAGGGAAGAATATGATATAATCAAAGATGAAAACACTTCAGATGAAAATAAAAGTACAGAACAGCTGACAGCAGAAACAGCTTTGCAGAAAGCAAAAGATGCAAGAACAGAAGCAACAGATTTAATCAACTACTGGAGAGGAGAATTTAACGTGCTTTTCTTTACAGATGAAAAAATAGTGCAAGCAAACAGGTTACTAGAAGAAGCAACAAAAGCACTTGATGAAAAAGATTACACAAAATGCACTGAAGAAGCAGATAAAGCAAGCGCATTGTTTGAAGAATTTGCTTCAAACACTTCAGTAAAAGTGTATAACGAAGAAGAAATAAAATCAAAAGATGAGGAAATAAGCTTAAGCCAAAAGCTTTCAAACGAAAACGAAAAACTGAAAAAAGATGTTGAAGTGTCAAGAGAAATGCAGTTAATAGAAGTAACAAGCAATGGAGAAACATTTTATCAGGAAAACTTTTTAATAACAGTAAAAAACACTTCAGACAAAACACAGACCTTTCAAATAATTGAAGTAATACCAAAAGAACTGATTGAAACAGCAGAAAACATCAGTTCACGTTATGATTTTACAGTAATAGAATCAGATCCGATAATTTCATTTAACATAGAACTGGAAGCAGGAGAAGAAAAAGAAATAGTTTATTCTCTGGAAGAAAAAATAACAAAAGAAGAAGCAAACAAAAGCATTTCAGAAAACGAAATTTTATTGTTTGAAGGAACCCCGATTCTTTTGGGAACAAAAACAAAAGTAGATAAAGACAGTTTTACAGCTGCAACAACAGGATTCTTTTTGTTTGAAAACATTCTTCCAATAGGCGCTGGAATAGTAATAATAATTGCAGTAATCGGAGCATTCCTTTTCTTGAGAAGCAGGGGATTTGAATTCAGTTCCTCAAAAAAAGAAGAAGAAACAGCAGTTTCAGAAGGCCTTGGAAGCATTTATTCCCAAAGATTTTCAGAAAAAAGAACTTTAAGAGAAGAAGAACCAAAAAGAAACAAAATTGCTCCTGCAAAACAAGGAGAAGGCGGAAGGTTTTCTTACAAAGGAAATTAAAATCTCATTTACTTTTTGTTCTTAAAAACAGAAAAGAAAAACAAATCAACTGCGTCTTTTTTTTCTATTTTTGGCATAATATAATACAATATATTTGGAACTGAAATTTTTTGAGTTCTAACCATCCAAGTAAACAAACCAATAATAATAATCAAAAGCAAAGTTGCAATGCTTGAAGCAAAATCAATCGGAATTCCAAGCAGCTGGTTTTCAATCAAAACCAGCGCAGGAAGAAAAGAAATAGAAAAAACCAGAGAAAAAGTCAGTCTTTCAATTGAATCAATCTCGTTTTTGTTTGGGAAAAATCCCAGCGTTAAAAAATATCCAGGCAGAGTAATAGTTAAAAACAAGGCAATCAGTCCAAGAATCAATTCCATTGGGGCCATATAACAAATAAAAAAAGAGAAACTGTTTTTAAACGTTTTTAGAAAAAAGAGGAAATAACCAATACTATTAAAAAAAAGGAAAGAAATAATATATTTAAGTGAGAAAATGGAAAAAATGATTACAGTAGTGGGAGCAGGGCCGATTGGGTTAAGAACTGCAACTGGCTTAAAAGAAGAAGGCTGGGAAGTGACATTATTAGAAGAACATGAAGAAATCGGAGTTCCTGCAAACTGCTCTGGATTGTTAAGCGTTTCTGGGCTGGAAAGGAATAAAATAGATTTTTCTGATTCAACAGTAAATGAAATATATGGAGCAAAAATTTTTTCTCCGGATAAAACTGCAATGGCCATCAGAAGAAAAAAACCTGTTGCAGTTGTAATTGACAGAGCAGAGCTGGATAAAAGCCTTGAAAAAAAAGCAGAAAAAAAAGGAGTGGAAATAAGAAAAAACACCAGAATGATTGATTCAAGAAAAGACACTATTTTTGTGCAGCACGAAAAAAGAGGGGAAATGCTGAAAACAAGATTTGTAGTCGGAGCAGACGGAGCAGCATCAAAAACAAGAAGGCTGGTAATGGAAAAAATTGACCCAAAAGCTTTTGTAAGAACACTGCAAGTCACAGCAAAAGGCTCTTTTGACAAAGACTTGGTTGAAATTTATTTTGGGGATTTCTGCAAAGGATTTTTTGCCTGGGTTATACCAGAAAACAAAACAAAAGCAAGAATAGGTTTAGGGGTAAGCGGGCAATATAATGCAAGAGACAGCTTTAATAAATTTGTCAAAGACATGGAAATAGAAGTGTTAAATGAATCAGCTTTTGTTATTCCAATAACAAAACCAGTGAAAGAAATACAAAAAGAAAACATCCTGCTTGTAGGAGATGCAGCCTACCAGACTAAAGCTACAACCGGCGGAGGAATAATAACCGGAAGTGTTGCAGCAGACATTGCAGTAAAAACAATTTCAAATCATTTAAAACACAAAAAACCTTTAACTGACTACTGGAAAAACCTTGCTCCATTGAATAAAGAATTAGAACTGCACTGGAAAGTAAGAAAATATCTGAATTCTTTGAATGAAAAAAAATACAATTCTCTTGTAAAAAAAATGATTAAATCAGGAATGGAAGAATTCTTGGAAAAACACGGAGACATGGATTTCCCGTCAAAATTCGTAAACAAAATGATGCTGTCTCCAAGCAAATGGGGTTTGCTTCCAATGGGCTTAAGGCTGATGTTTTCTTAAAGAGAAACCTTTAAATATAATTATAAGTATAATTATATTGGGAGTATAATATGAGTGAAGTTATAGTTACCGCAAGAAAATGGGGAAACAGTATTGGCGTTACTTTGCCTAGTGAAACTGTTGAAGAAGAAAAAATAAAGCCAAACGATAAAGTTGTATTAAAGGTAAAAAAGGTTGTTCCGATAAAAGAATTATTTGGACTGGCAAAATTCAAGAAATCCGCCCAAAAAATCAAAGATGAATTAAGAAAAGGATGGGATGAATGATTTCATATTTTTACGATACATATGCATTAATTGAATACATTGATGAAAACCCTAAATACAGGAAATTTTTTCAGGAAAACAAAGGGATTACAACCAGACTTAACTTAATGGAACTATATTATGCAATGCTAAAAGATATTGGAAAAGAAAAAGCAGAAATTGCTTTTGATTCGCTTTCTCCAATAGCTGTAGAGATTAAGGATGAAAGCATAAAAGAAGCAATGAAATTAAGATTAGAATTCAAAAACAAAAAATTAAACATTTCTTATGTCGATGCTATCGGATACCAATTATCTCTTGAAAATAACATTAAATTTCTTACTGGAGACAAAGAATTTAAAAAAATTAAAAACGTTGAATTTGTGAAATGATAAATTGAAAAAAGAATTTTAGACTCTCCTTACTCAAAACATCAAAAAAACAAAAGACTGATTTTGGTTGCTCAGCTGAAAAATAAAAAATAGCTTTCAAGAAAATATTAATGCTATATCGCAGACATCTCGGGCTTGTCCCGTGCCTCGTGCTTAAATGGCAAAACATTTACAGCAGGACCGAGCACGCAGTGAAGGTCGTGCACTGGTGTCAACTGACAGTGGCAGTTGCGCGAATAGCCCCGAGGAGATTCGAACTCCTGTCACAAGGTCCAGAACCTCGCATCCTTTCGGCAAAAAATAAATCAAAAAAATCTACTTTTTTTGGCCGCTAGACTACGGGGCTATACCCAAGGCTATATAGATAATTGTTCGCATATCTTATAAAGTTTTTTCTTTTTTTCAGGATGACAAAAACCAATTGTCTGCGAAAATCTTACAATATTACTTTTGCGCCTTATGCTAGCAGTGAAAAGCATCTTGTATTTTTTGCTTTTAAGCCATTTGTATTTTTTTGCATCAATATCAAACTTTTTTAACCAAAAAATTACTTGATCCACAACCTTTTCGCTTGTGCTTGAAAAACTAACTACTTTTTTCTTCACTATAACAGTTCCATCGGAATCAAACAAGCCTCTAATACAAAAAGCAATTAAATCTGCGTTCTTAGTTTCTATTATGATTTTAGGAATTTCAATTTTATCAGCTTTGTATCCATTATGCAAATCAAAAAAGCCCTTCAAAAACCAGTGAGCTGCTTTAGAAGCAAAATAAGCACAATAACAAGTTTCCTTCTGAACATAAGTTTTAACTTTTACTTCAAAAATATCTTCAAGAATTTTTTTGTAAATCTTAAGGTGATTCATTTTATCAAAATAAACAGAAACTCCCCAATTACCTGTTTTATTCAAGCTGTTTCCTGCTAAAGAACCATCCCCTAAAAGCAGTCCAATCAAATAAGATAATTCTGGTGTTAAGTTATCTGGGAATTTTATTGTATGGCTTGAATACTGGCATTTTAGATAAATTTGCTTTGAGTTAATTTCCTTTATGACATCTTGTCTTAAATTATTGTCAATCAAAAAAAGTAATTCATTTAATTTTGATAAAGGAATTGGCTTTCTCCCCAAATGCCATTCCTTTAAACGAGATCTTTTTACATCCATCAATTTTGAAGCTTTTGCCGGACCGCCAAGTTTCCAGACTGCTTTGTTAACCTGTTCCTTAATATTCCAAATGCAAACCTTGTCAGCTAACCAGCCACTTTTAACATCAAATAAACTAATGTTAGATTGCTGTTATTCATTATAGAAATTGATTTTTATCTTTTAAAGCGGTTTTGAGAGCAGAGTGTCTGTGAAAAAGGATTATTTACCGAATCTACGCTGCCTTGCATCGTATTCTTCAACTGCTTTTGCCAGTTCTTCTTTAGAGAATTCAGGCCAGAATTTTTCACAAAAATATAATTCAGAATAAGAGCTCTGATAAGTTAAAAAGCCTGAAAGGCGTTGAGTTCCGGAAGTTCTTACAATCAAATCTGGATTAGAAAAATCTGAATACAAAAACTTTTTGAAAGAGCTTTCATTTAAAGAACCCAAGTCAAGATTGTTTTCTTTGTGTTCTAAAGCAATTTTTTTTGCTGCATCAACTATTTCTGCCTGACCGTTATAGCCTATTGCTAAATTAATTGTTTTTGTTTTGTTGTTTTCTGTTGCTTCCTGTGCCTTGAAAATCTTTTGCTTTAATTTTTCCGGAAACTCATTAAACCTTCCTGCAAAATTCAGTTTGATTCCGTCTCTGGAAAAAACTTCTGAAGCAATAACTTTATCCAGTTCTTTTTCAAAGATTGAAAACAGAATTTTTAGTTCGTCTTTGTTTCTTGAAAGGTTTTCTAAAGAAAGAGTATAAAAAGTTCCAGCCTTTATTTTAGGATAGTCTTTAAGCCAGTCAATTACTTCCCAGGCTTTTTGAGTGCCTAATTGATAAGACTGAAATAAAGGAATGCTATATTTTAATGCATATCTTCTGTTTCCATCTGGAATAAAAGCAATCGAATTTAACATTAAACCCCTTCAAAAAATAACGTTTTAATTAATTATTTCTGTTAAAAATACTTTTAAATGAATATTATTGGTTTTAATCAAATTTAAACCTATCTATTTATATTAAACAAAAACAAAATCATACTTTAATGAAAGAGTTAGAAGAGATAAACGAAAAAAAGACTAAAGAAATCCTGCAAAAATTAGAGGATACGCTTATTTCAAGAGAAGAAATGTACAAAATGAAGGAAAGAGCATCCAAATTAGACAAAGTTGCAGGCAAAGGAAAAATTTACAGTTCATCAGAAAAACTAAAGCACAGAATAGAAGAAATGAAAGTTCCTGCCCTGGAATCCCTAAAAGAAGAAGACTGATTGTTAATGTTGTACAATAAAACAAAGAAAAAAAAGCTGATTGAAAAAACCAGAGTTGCGGATTCTTTCTTGAAACGACTTAAAGGATTGATGTTTTCAAAAAAACCAGATTATGCACTGATATTTGAGTTAGAAAAAGAAAGCAGGATTGGCGGAAGTATTCACATGCTTTTTGTTTTTTTTTCTATAGATGTAATCTATCTGAACTCAGAAAAAAAAGTTGTTGATATTAAACTGAATTTAAGGCCTGGCGCACTGAATTACACCCCAAAAAAGCCTTCAAAGTATTTTATTGAATTTTTAGCTGGAACTGTTCAAGGAATTTCTTTGAATGACGAATTAGAGTGGTAGCTGAGCAAAAATTTCTCTAGAAAAAAGAAAGAGGAAAGTTTAGAACTTTCCTCCTTTGCCTTTTGTTGTCTTCCTTTGCAGAATCCGGGATGATATATCCAGCTATAAATAACGCTTTTAGGTTTATTAACTTTTCGTTGTTTGCAATCCAAACAAAAATAAGCAAAAATTTTCGTAATCCTTAAAATCTGCTTAAGAGACAAGAGGTTTAGGGTCTAGTTTGCCAAAAGCATCCAAAATAAAGTTAGCCATAATCAGAATAAAAACAGCAAAACCTAAAATGAAAAAGAAAGGGCTGGATAAATCAACAAAAATCAGCAAAGCAAGCAGTAAAATCAGAGTCCACTTAGAATAATAAAAAGGAATATCCCCAATAATCAGCCATGCAGCAATAAGAATCGGAGCAACCGGAAAATGAGGGATTTCACGGGAAATTAAAACAAAGCCTGTTACAAGGCCAATCAGCTTTAGTTTTTGAAACATTCCTTTAGTTGTAATGAAAAATATAAGCACAGAAGTCCAAATAAGCACATCTAAAACCAATCCAACAAAGCCTAAGGAATTTGAAAAAAACTCTGGAAACATAAATAAGACTTATACATAAATATATTTAAAGGGTTTTTCGCGAATCAACGAAGGAAATGCTTTTTAAAGGGCTTTTTTTTGATTTCTGAATGAAGCAAGAGAAAAAAACACTGGAAGAAAGGAAAGAGATTGAAAGAAAATTAGGTTTTACTTTAAGGAATTTTCAGGAGGAAAAAAAGAGAAAAATATTAGAGGAAAGAAATACAACACAATTAGTGCAGGATTCTGAAGGAGAATTATTTTATTTAATTACCGGAATTCCGGAACTTTCTTCTGATGAAATAGAAACAGCAAAAGAAATAGTGGAAGAAATACAAAAAAGAGAAAGCAAAGTTAAAAGAGAAGAAATTTATAAAGAAGTAAAAAACTATTGTGAAAGGGAATGGATTAAATTAGAAGAAAAACAAAACCAGTATATTGCAAGAATAATTGAATCAATTGTATTCGGCTTTGGAGCAATGGATTTCTTATTAAAAGATAATTCAATTGAAGAAATCTCTGTGATTGGAACAAAAAACAATGTTTTTGTATTCAAAAAAAACTTTGGATGGGTTAAAACAAATCTTTTTTATCTGCTTGAAGAAAATGTGATTAATTTAGCAAACAAAATGTCCAAAACAATTGGAAGAAGGCTTACTCTGCAGAATCCTAAACTTAATTCTGTTCTCCCTTCAGGGGAAAGAATTAACGCAATAATAGAACCTGTTGCCCTGCAGCCGACAATCACTATAAGAAAGTTCAAAGAAAACCCTTTTACTCCAATTGAATTAATTGAAAACAAAACTTTTTCTTCAGAGATTATAGCTTTTTTATGGCTTGCATTGCAGACTGACACAAGCATTGTTATTGCAGGAAACACCGGAAGCGGAAAAACAACTTCACTTAATGCATTATTTTCTTTTGTAGACAAAAAAGAAAGAATAATAATAACAGAAGAAACTCCTGAAATTTTTTTGCCGCATGAACACAAAATAAAGCTTGCAACAGCAGAAAACTTGGGAATAGAAATGCAGGAACTAATAATAAACACTCTAAGGATGCGGCCAGACAGAGTTATTGTAGGAGAAATAAGGGAAAAAAAAGAAGCAAAAGCGTTTATTGACACTCTGCTTGCAGGGCAGGGAAAAGCAAGCTATGCCACTTTTCATGCCTTAAGCGGGAAAGAATTTCTTACAAGAATGAAAAATCTGGGGATAGAAGAAATGGATTTGACTGCAATAGATTTAATTCTGATACAAAAGAGATGGAACTCAATTGACTTGAATAAAGGGATTAAAAGAGAAGAAAGGCATTTGATTGAAGCAAGCGAAATAATTGAAACACAAGGAAAAATAAAGCTGAATGTTTTGTTTGAATTTGATTTTAAAAAAAGAAAACTAAAGAAAAAAAACGAAAGCGTAAAAGTTAAAGAAAAAATAAAGCAGTGCTTTAATTTCAGCGAAAAAGAATACAAAAACACAATGAAAAAAAGAAAAAAACTGGCTGAAAAAATGAAGGGAAGAAACCTTTCTTTAGAGAAATTTTTTGAAAAAGTTTCAGAGTGAAAAAATGAAGGAAATAATTTTAGTAAAAGAAAAAGAACTGAAAAAAGCAGGCATTTTTTTGAGCGAAAAAGAATTTACAGAAAAATCATTTAAGTATTCATTGATTTTTGGCTGTGTTTCAATTGTATGTGTTTATGCTTTTTCTGAAATCTCTACAGCAATACTTTCAGGGGTTGTTGCTTTATGCATTGGAATTTTTTTCTCAATAAGAATCCCGTCGATTTTAAAGAAAAGAAAGGCAGAAAAAATAGAAAAGCATCTGCCTTTTGCTTTGATGGCAATGTCAGTTGAATTGAATATTAATTTGAGTTTTGAAAAGATTCTTTCAAATCTTTCTAAAGGAAATTACGGGGAATTTTCTTCTGAAATAAAAAAAACAGAAAAAGAAATTCAAAGCGGGGCAAGTATTCAGCAGGCTTTATTTCATTTAAGCGAAAGAACTGATTCAAAAATACTAAAAAGAAGTGTTTCACAGATTATAAGCATTTACGAGCATGGTTCAAAAGAAAAAGGAGAACCAATAAAGCAATTAGCAAAAGAACTGCTTTCAAGGCAGAAAACCAAAGCAAAAGAATTCACAAACAAAATGGTAATGTATTCTGTAGTGTTTATTGTTTTATCTGCAATCATTCCTGCAATGTTTCAGGCATTTATTACTATAGGAAGCACTTTTATGGAACTGGATTTCACTGCAACGCAAATTTTAATAATCACAACGGTTTTTTTTCCAGCATTGAATTTAGGAGTGCTTTTATTGATTAAAAGCAAAACACCGGAATTTTTAAAGGGATAAAATGCTTGGAATAAAAAACAAAAAAAGAAAGAAAAAGAAGAAGAAAAAAATTCAATTCACAGAAATAGAAAACAAAACAACAGAACTTTTTGGGCAGGAAAAAATAAAAGAATTCAATCATCTGCTGAAAGAAAACAATTCAAAAAAAACAGCAGAAGAATTGATTAAAATATATTTTGCTGCAGGAATTTCTTTCTCACTGATTTCAATTGGAATTTCTTCCCTGTTTGAATTAAATTTGCTTTTTTCAGTGCTTTTATTTTTCTTTTGCATGGTTTTTCCTGCTTTGCTGCATTATTTTTTCCATCTATTTTTGTTTGAAAAAAACAAAAGAGAAAAAGAAAAAATTGTTCCCGACATTTTACTGCAGGCAAGCATTTTTCCAAAAGGAACTTCAATAATAAAAATAATGAAATACATTTCAGAAGCAGATTATGGTTTAATGTCTTTAGAGTTCAAGAAAGCTTTTAATGAAACAGAAAAAGGAAAAACAGTTGAAAAAGCACTGAATGGAATCAGTTTCAGGTGCAAAAGCGAAATAATTTCCCGCGCAATGAATTTACTGATTCAGGGAAACAAAAGCGGAGTGGAAATGAATAAAGTGTTCAAAGAAACAGCAGAAGACATTTTAGAAACACAGTCAATAATACAGGAAAGAATTGCTTCAGTTTTTATCCAAAAATACACTTTGATTCTAGCAGGGGGATTAATTGTTCCAATGCTTTTGGGATTGATAACAGGGTTTGTAAATGAAATGAACTTTTTAGGAATAAATGAATTAGGTTTGGGAATGCCTGCAGAAGAAAGAAAGGAAATAATTGAAACTGCCTTGACTGCAAACCAGATTTATATTTTAGAATATGCTTTGATTGCTTCTTTTTTTATTTCACAGCAGGAAGGCAACACAAAAAAAGCTTTTATTTATGCTTTAATTTTGATTCCTTTAGGGATTATTTCATACAATATTGCTTTGCTAGCGTAAAGGCGGCATTGCAGGCATCTGAGGCACGGAAGATTCTTGCTTTAAATTCTTTAAGGTAGATAAAAGGAAATTTGAAAGCGTTAAAGTGTATAAAACAAAAGCAATAATGTAAAAGAGAGGATTAGAATAAGTTAAGAAAAGCATTGCAATAAACAATAAAATCAAAATGTTTTTTGAAACAAAAAATTTCACTCCGGCAAAAATAAACCACATACACATAAAGGTTGTGCCCAAAAAAAAGTTTTGTTCATAAAACTGACCAAAATAAAATCTAATCAAAAGATAACCTGCCAGAACAAAAATAAACTGAATTCTCTTTGAACCTTTGCTTGTAAAAAAAGTTACAAGCACCGTAATCCATATCAGGATTTCAATAAACCACTGGAAGTATTCCAATCCAAGAGAAAAAACTTCTGACATAAAAACACGTGAATTAAATAAGGGTTTGAGAGTTTAAAAAACTTTTTGAAAACAAAAAAAGATAATTTAATAAAGGGAAAGATCCTCTTTATTTCTGCAGGTGAAAGAATGGCAAAAGAAGATGAAAAAATAGAGTTTGTGGAAAAAGTTCCAATGAACTTTTCAGGTTACACTTTAATTGAAGGGTTTCCTGGAATGGGTTTGGTTGGAACAATTGGAGCGAAGTATCTAGTGGAAAAACTTAAATTTGAAGAAGTTGGATATATTAATGCAAGTATTTTTATTCCAATAATAAGGATTCATCAAGGAACCCCAATAAATCCTTCAAGGATTTATGCTCACAGGGAAAAAAAACTTGTAGTAATTATTTCAGAACAAATTGTTCCAAAACATTACACCCAAAAACTTGCAAAAGCAATAGTTGAATGGATTGAAGAAAACAACTTTGCCAGGCTGATTTCACTGGAAGGAATTAATGCAGGAGAAAAAACCCAGACCAAAATCTATGGAATTGGAGCAAACAAAAAATCGCTTTCAATTTTAGAACAGTTTAAAATTGATCCAATAAAAGAAGGAATTACAACAGGAATAACTTCACTGATTCTTTTGGAGCTGAAAAAAAATGAAGATTTTGAAGCAATCAGTGTTTTAGGAAATGTTAATTTGCAGGCAGACTATAAAGCTGCTGCAACAATACTCAAAAAAGTTGCAGAAGTTTTAGGAATAACGCTTGATACAGCTCCATTGCTAAGTGAAGCAAAAAAAACAGAAAAAGAACTCTTAAAGCATTTCCAGCAAATGAAAAAAACAGTGGACACAGTCGATAAATTCGAAACAGGCCATACGCCAATGTACTCTTAAAAAAGAAGAATTAATAAAAAGAAGGAATAATTATTTAATAGGGATAAAAATGCCAAGACCATCTTCTACAAGACCAGGTGTAAGAAGAGCTCCACAAGCAGGAATGTTTAAAGCCGCACTAAAAAAAGCAGAACAAGCCAAAAAAGCCGCTCTGAAAAAAGCCATAGAAGCAGAAAAAAGAGCAAAACAAGCAGAAAAAAAATTAAAAGAAGCAAAAAAGAAAGCAGAAGAAAAAAAAGAAACAGAAACCAGGAAAAAAACTTATGCAAAAATGGTTGCAGAAGAAGAAGCTTTGGCTGAAGCAAGAAAACAGGGAATGATAAGACAACAAATCAAGGAAAACATTCGAAAAAGAGAAGAAATAAAACAAAACATAAAGGCAACACAACAAGCAGTTGAAAGATGGGCAGTCGTTGACTTATGGTATAACTCAGATGCTTTTAGAAAAGAATATAAGCTCCCGAAAAAAAAACATTATATGGATCCATTTCAAGGACTAAAATGGGTTTCTAATTTAAGTCCGGCAGAAAGAACTAAAATCAAAATGGCAGCAGACAGATTAGACATTGATTTCAGAAAAGGAATTATTTCACAAAAGTTTGCAGGAGAACTCAAAAGAATAGAAAAAGAATACCCTGGAATGCGAGATAAACTGAATAATCCTTCAATACTAAGAAAAATGGGTGGAGAAGTTGAAAAATTTTGCAATGTAATAGGACTTGAAAGATTTCTTGGATTAAAAATTAATCCAGCAGAAATAGTAAAAAGCCCTCTTAGAGAATACCAAGAAGATATAGCAAAAAGAGATTATATACCAAAAGCAAACAGCCATATGATTATGAAAAGATTCAAAGGAAGGTTAGCTGAACTTGAAAGAGAAGCAGCATATTTTACAGAAGAACAAGAGAGAATGAAAGGAAAAAAAGCCGCCTAACTTTTTTTTCTGAAATAAAATTGAGTAAAAAGCATACAGGCAATTAAAGCTGAGAAAAACAATGAAAGCAATGCAAGGTTTTCCGGCAGAGAAGGCAAGTTGAATGGATTGTTTGCAGTTTTGTCATTGATATTAATGTTCATAAGATTTTGGCCTGGAACTCCATTGACATTTCCTTCCTCATCAACAGAAGTTTTAATTCCCTGCTGCCTAAACAAATCCAATAAAGGCAAAAGCTGTGCATTTTCTGCATACCACATTCCGCTTTCAGGGTCATACCATAAGCTTCCATTCATTCCAGAAACACTTTTTAATAATTCTTTTAATCCATTGTAATCCAAAAACGGACGGCCGTCTTCAGTTGAAAAACCAAAGTCATGTGTCTGGCCGTCAGCAGTGTTAACTATAAAACCATCATGGGTTTGAGTAATAGAATCAATTGCCTCATCATATTCAACTTCTCCTGTTTCATTGTCAATTATTTTTAATTTAATTTCACAGTCTACTTCATCTGCATAAAACACATAAGTTTTATTGTCCGTTTTAAATATATTAAACGGCCCCATGTTCTCCAAAGATTTATTGAAAAACTTAACTTTTTCTTGTTTTGCCGGAGAATCCGGATCCCCAAGCAAACTTAAATCAAACACATATTCTTCACAGCCAGTAACCGGATTGGTTTCTTTTTTTGAATCAACTTTTATTCCAAAAACATCGCTTTGCTCTAACTTTCCTTTTTCATGGTGTTTCAGCCAGAAAATAAATTCATTTGTTAAAGGGTTGTATAAAACAAAACCATTATCAAAATAGATTGCTTTTAAGTCACCTAAATCTGAATCATCATCATTTGAATTCAATAATCTAACGCTTCTGTCTCCATAAACTTCTAATCCAGGATTGTTTGAAGAAACTTTTCTTGGAACTCCTTCTGCAATAATTTTTCCTTTCTCCAAAAAAACGCTTGAATGAGTTGAAGTTTTCATTTCCTGGAATTTTCCAAAAGCTTCGCTTAAATTATCTGACTCTAAAGGCAGACCGGTTTGTTCTTCAACTCCCTGCTTAATGCAGTCCAATAATTTTTCTTCTTTTACAATTAAATCAGCTGTTTCTCTGTCAGAAGAAATTTTCAACTCAAATACTAATTCGTTTGCGTCTCCAGAAAGCACTACTTTTGTTATTGTTTGTGGAATTGCTTCAGCAGGAATTGCCAAATCAGTTGAAGCCATTCTTAAATGGTCTTCTGAAGTTATTACAGGTTCTCCGTCTACAATTAGCTGGCCTGTTTCATAATCTAAAACCGCTGTCTGGCCGTTAGTTCCTGTTAAAACTGTTTTTCCTGTTGTTTTGTATTCTGCCGGGTCAATTGTTGTTCCTCCTGCAGCCCAAAAATAAAACAATCTTATTCCGCTGATCATTCCTCTGGAAAAACCATAAGAATCAAATGTTGCCTGAACTATATCAGAAGCTTTTGCGCCAGAAGAAAGAGAGTCTAACTGGTCTTGGATGTTTCCAACTGCGTCTTCGGTTATTGTTCCGGTTCCTTTAAGCATTGATTCCATTTGTTCTGATGCACCATCAATAAAATCTGCAACTCTTTGGGTAGAATATTCAACTGTATCCGCTTTAGGCTGTTCTTTTTCCTGCAAAGCAGGAGCAAAATAATGAGTGTAATATCCTTCAGTTGTATCAACACAATCCTGAAGTTTTGATGCAACAACAAACTGCTGTACTCCAGAAATAATTGCACCACCCATTCCAAAAACAAAATATCCTGCTGCTTCAGTTAAAGCAAGATAATTTCCTGGGTTAATTCCAAGTTCATTTGCAAAGCCAACTCCAAAGCCTGCTTGTTCTATTGCTTCCTGGCAGGAAAGAATTTTTTCGTCTTTAATTGCTTTAGCTAAATTAATTTCCTGCGGCAAGCCATCTGGATCAACTCCATTCAAGTTCATGTGATGTGAATAATTAATTAAAGTTGAGCCGTTCTTTTTTTCTTTAATTGGAGTGTCTTCCAAAATAATTGAAGAAGTTTTGCTTGAAGACTTAAAAAACGCAGAAAAATCATTTTTTGTTGAAGCTAAAGTGATTCCGCATTTAATGCAGTTCTCTGAAGTATTGGAATAAACTGCAATATTCCCTGTTTTAGTTCTTAATCCCCCGTCAGGTTTGGTGAATTTATCATATTGTTCTTTCATTGGATTAAATGCTTCTGAAGCTGCATTCAAAACATACTTCCAAGGAAGATTGTTTATTACTCTGACAAATAAATCTCCCTGATCAGAGCCTGCCTGGGCAAAAAAATCAATATAAGCATCATCATAGATTGGATCTGCTTCAGTTGAATAACTGATTGAAGTCCAGGTTTCTGGCAGCATATAAGCACTCATTTTTTCTACTCCAAAACCTCTTTTTGCTTGCCAGTAAACATAAGGTGCAACAGAATATTTTGCTGCTCCGCCAACTGTTCTGAAATAAGCATGAGCAAGCCTTTCTTCATTAGCAAAGATTCTGTCCATTGCATTAAAGTATTTTCTTTCAGCCCAATTTCTTTCCCTTAAAGAATTCCACAATAAAGCAGTTTGAGACTCTGCTTTCTGAACCCTGTTTGCAGGCCAGTTTGAAAGCAAATCACCCATATCATGAGGCTGGAAAACTTTACCTTTAACCCATTCTCCAGTGTATAATTGAATGTCTCCTGGCTCACTGTTTTTCAGAATGAATTCAACGTTTTCTGGTCTGACTTCTACATGGGTTCCTCCAGGAATTTTTGCAAACAATTCTTCTGCATGGCCTTGTTGGGCTAAATGTTTTAGGCCTTCTGGATCAAGTTTTTCTCCTGCCCGAACATGACCTAATTTATAGAATTGTAAGCCATCACCTACAGTTTCATATTCATCCCAATTAGCAAAAGTTCCTGGACGATAATCTGCTGCTGTTTTTTTTGCAAAATGATATTTTGGGTGTCCTCCAAAAGCTTTCATTATGTTGTTCCACTGGTCTGTATGGCTTTGGATTGTCTGAATATTATTTGAAGGAATATTATGCAATCCTTTATCCCATAACCCGCATCTTTTTGCTGAAGCAAGCATATTAGGAAAGTCTGCATCCAAATCATCATCAAACTTGTTTAATAAACGCGCCATTTTTGCTCCATAATCTGTTCTTGCTGCCTGCCCCATCACACTATCTTTTCCATATAATTCAGTCAACTCAAGCATTTCTTTTTTAGCTGTCTGAGCATAATCATCTGCAGTGTTGGTATATCTCTTCAAATCCTTAATCATTTTAACAAAAGCTTTCTTTTTTTCAATTGAAATTTTTCCGTTAACATACAAAGGACTGGTTCTTGGATCCATGTATTTAGAGATTAAGATTGCTGCATCCCCGCTGTCAGTCATTCCTTTCTGGAAAATTGTTGCTTCAACAAATTCTTCAAAAAAGTTTCCAAACCCGTCATATTTTATTTTTTGGGCCATAATTCTTGGTCCAAGCTTTTTTCCGAAAAAATTATCCGGACCCCAGATTTTCTGTCGCATATTCTGCACCAGCTTTGAATTTTCAATATCCAAAAAATTTGCTCCAAGCAATCCTCTTCTTTGAGCCAATCCAACAAGTTTTTTTGCACCCCCTAATAAAGTTGGCGCTCCAGTCTGGACAACCATATTAGCAGAAAACCACTGGTTAAAATGCTTGTCAAAAAAAGAATACAAAGATATAGTGCATTCAGAGTTCCTGCAGTTTGTTGCCATTGAAGCAGAAAACTCGTCTGTTAAAATACTGTTAAACATGTATTCTCCAGGAACTTTTCTTACAATGCTTCCCTGGAGTTCATCTTCATCTTGGCTTGAATAATAATCCTCTAACGCCTGCTTGGTTTCTTCAGGCAACTGGCTTCCTGGTTTATCATCTGAATCAGAACCAAACCATTTTTCTCCCAATCCTTTCAAATCCTTCCAGACAGAAACAAAATCTTCTTTAAATCCTTCACCGTCAGTTCTAAGAGTTAAATTGTTTCCCATTAAAGGACAGTCTTCTGTTTCATCCCTGCACTGGCCAACCCTTAAAGTGTCATCCAAAAGCAAACCAAAAGAATAAGAGCCGTTATATCTGTTATTCAACAAATAAGAAACTTCTTTTGGTAGAATTTCCTGGTTTGGCAGTTCAATTTTTTGGGCTTCATTTGAATCAGGAGAAACAAGCAATGCAGTGTTGTTCTCTAAAGTTGCTCTGTCTTTTATTGGAGCTTCACCAGAGCCGAATTCTTCTCCGGTAAAGCCCGTCTGAAGGATTTTTTCCTGGAAAGCCTGAACTTCTTTTGGAGTTAAAGAAGAATTAGAACAGGAAAAATTGTTTATTATTGTAGTTTCTTCTTCTCCGTTTCCAGTGCCTGCTTCTATAAGAGAAAGATTGTTCTTCAAAGCAAAAGCAAAGCTGGAGTTAAATAAGAGACAAACAGTGAAAGCCAGTAAAAACTCTTTTTTCATTCATTCACCTTTTAACCAAAATACAAAAAATATATTGCTCCAGGAATTACCCAAGGAATCAAAAACAACACAATAAATAAACCAACTGCAGTGGAAGAAAAACATGAAAGGAAAAATTTAATGTATTGATTCCATTTAAATTTTTTATCCAAATACTCAAAAGCAAATGCCCCGACAAAAGCCAATGGAAGCACAAAAATAGAAAAAACAAAAGCTGAAATCAGCATTTTTCCAAAAAGGTAAAGAGAAACTGAAAGAAACTCAGGCAAAGTCATTATGTAAGCTTCAGGAATAACTCCTAAATCAACTGCAAGCGCAGCATCAATAACCGGAAAAACATAGAAAATTAAAATCAGTAAAACAAAAACAAAAAAAATGCTGATAAAAGTTTTTTTAATCCAGCTTAACTTAAATCTTTCCAGAATTTTTTTTGAAAAAAAGTATCCAATAAGAAACAAAAAAAATATTGGGATTGAAAGCAAAAAGCTTCCCCTAAGAAAATCAAAAGCAGAAGCTAGCACGTTTACAAGCAAATCTACAACCATAGAGAAAGATAAGGAGAAAACTAATATAAATAACTAATGCTTTTATTATAGCATGGAAGAAATGCCAAGAAGAATGAAAAGGTTTCAGAGAAAGAAACAGGAAAAAAAAGTAGTCGAAAAGCTGAAAGGAGTTCCGGCAAAAAAACAAAAAGATTTTACTGAAAAATTAAAAATAGAAAAAGCAAAACCAGACGAAGTTGCATCAGCTTTATTTGAACAGATTAAAGTAAAACCGCCTTTTAGAAAAAGGCAGGTTGCCAAAATCCAAAAGAAAAAAGAAGAAAAAAAAACACCTTTTTCAAAAAAAGGTGTAACAAAAACATCTTCTGAAGAAGAAATTCCTTTATGGAAACAGAAGAGAATAGAAAGGCTTGGGAAACAACCAGCTGAAACTAAAACAGAAGTAAAAGAAGAAAAAAAGGAAAAGAAAAAAGGAAAAAGAGGCAGAGGAAGAGGCAAAAAAGAAGAGACAAAAAAACAACCTTTTTCAGAGAAAAAGCTTGACCAAAAAGCCGAAGAACTAAAAGGAACAAAAATTTCAGGATTGTTTGGGGATATAAAAGAAAAACCAGAACTTGCAGAAAAAGAAATGAAACTGGATTTGAATTTAGAAGATGATTCAGGTTTGGATTCAGGAGAGCTAAAAGGAATTAAATCTGCAGGAGAAAAAAAAGAAGGAGCCTGTGTTAACTGCGGAAAAAAATTTACTGTATTGATTTTCTGCCCTAAATGCGGAAACGCATTCTGCGATAAATGCGCTAAAGCAAAAAGAACAGAGGGCGCAAAAACAAAATATACCTGCCCGCACTGCGGGAATATAGTGAAAAAATAACTTAAGTTATTTGAATGCAGTTTAAGTCAGAAAAAAGAGTGTTGTCTTCTTCAAAATGTTTCGGGTTCCACAAAATTATCTGTACAGTGCCTTCATGAAAAGATTCTCCTTCATCTTCAGTCAACTTTTTGCTTAAAGGAAAACCAATTGAAGAAATTGCCTGGCCCTGAATTCCGACAAAAGAAATGAAATTATCTATGTCTGACTGGTTGTCTACAGCGCAGTAATATTCCCTTTCTTCTGATTCAACACTTCCAACAAAAAATTCATCCTGTTCTGTTGTAAAATGCTTTCGTGAAATGTAAAAATAAGGAAACTTGTATACATCACTTCCGTCAGAAACCCTGATAAAAAAAAGATAATCAAAAGCGTTTCGCACTGGATTCATTACATTTTTAACTGAAAGAGTTAAATCTTCCTTAAAGTAATCTATTTTTTTGTCATAAGCGTAATCTTCTTTTAATCCTGCAACCAGAAAATCAACTTCATCAGAAGATTCAAGCGGATCAGAGTTTCGAGAAAAAGAAGAATACAGAACAGTTTTTAGTGCGCTTGTAGCATAATCTGAAGCATATTTTGATGAAGCATATTCCCCTACACTTCTTCCGTATTGAGAAGTGAAAAAGAAAAGAAAAGAAACCAAAGCCATTACAATTACAAGGAAAAACAATGCATCAGTTATTGCTGCCTGGCCTTTTTGCTTTTTTATTCTCTCCATGCAACCACCACTAACTTAACAGGAATAACAATTGTTTTTTCTTTTCCATCTGCGTCAGTAAAATTTTTCTCTAAAACCAGAGGATATGTTCTGGAAACAATCTTAATGTTTGCCCCCAAAGCTTTTCCTTCAGTTAAAACTTTATCTGTATTAGAACACTTAAACGGGTTATTTGTTTCTGCATCTAAAATGTATTGGGAATCCAAATCAAAAATATCAATCTCTTCTTCTAAAGGAATCAAACCAGAAGAAAATAAAGGCTGCCTTACATTTAATGCATTACAGGTTTTTTCAAAATCACTTAAAGAAGAAACATAACCTGTCCCGCGCAAAGAAGCTGAAACCTGCACAACTGCAATATCGTTTTCAAAATCAACTGTTTTGGTATTATACGCTTCAACAGTAGAATAAAAAGAAGAGAAAAAAATCACTAAAGCAAAAACCAAAGGAATCAAAGAAGGCAGGTCATCTCCAATAGGGCCTAAATATCCTTTAGAGTTTAATCTTCTTCTGTGGCTGAAACAAAAGTGCAATTAAAACCCTCCTCTCCCTTTGCTTCTTCTCCTGCAATAGACATTAAATCTTCACAGGAAGAACCCTGCCTGTTGCTGCAGGGAATAACATAAACTGTTGTTTCACCTAAATTAACTTCTTTTAATATGACATATGCATTTGAAGGCTGGGCTGCCTGGGGATCCAATATAGTTCCTGTTTCATTAACTGAAATTGAACCTCCGGAAGTTAATTCTTCAAAATCAAAAAACCTTAATTCTGCATCAGTATCAAAAGACGCTGCAGCAATATACTGATCTGGAGTTTTTCTTGGGGCAATAGCAAAAATCAGTTTATTTAATCCTTCTTTTCCTGTTGCTTTTTTTATTTCCATTACATAATACAATCCTTTTCCTGTATTGCCAGAACCAGATTCAATTGAATCCTTTAAATAGTGAACCTGCGCAGCGCACAAAGAAGGAGAGCCAATTAAAGTAAAAGCATCCTGTGCATGGATTCTAATGTAGTCTGTTGCAATGTTTTCAATTAAAATTCCGCTGAAACCATAAATAAAAAACAATACAATAGAAAAAACTGCCACAACAAAAATCAGCAAATTTATTTTGCTTAAAGTAAAACCTAACATTTTCTCACTTTACTCTTTAATATAAGAACAAACAATTGGATAATTTATTGCCGGATTATCGTAATACACTAAATAATAACTTCCTAAAATCAATCCTTGGTTTGATTCCATTTCTAATTTTTTGTATCCATCAATTTCTTGACAGCTGTCTGTATCATCCCCTACGTGCCTGAACTGGGTGTCATAAGGAATGTTAATGCATTTATCTTGTATTCCAGAAGTTTCTGAAGTACTGTAACGCAGTAAAACACAAACAGAAGAAGCATTCATACAGGTTCTCTTGCATAAATTTTCATAGTCTGTTTTTAAAACAAAAAACTGTTCTTCATCAGAACATCCGGGTGGAGTAAATCTTATAATTGACGGAGTATGGTTTTGGACTGTTCTTTCAATTGCAGTTCTTAAATCATCCATTGATTTTTCTGTATCATAAAAACATTTTTGTTCTTCTGCCTGCTCTATTGCTCTTAAGCCGACAATAATAACAAAAGTCATCAAAATAACTGCTACTAACAATTGGAATGGAGCTTCTTCCTGTCCTTTAGTATACAAGAAATTCAGCCCCCGATTTTTTTCTGAACCTGCTGGCTCTGCTGAAACATTGGTTTAATTACAGTAATCAAAAGCAACGCTGCGATAATCAAAACTATAAGCATGTAAACAGAATTCCATTCACTCTGCGCTTTTTCTTCAGATAAAATTCCCATAAGAAAAATAACGCTAAACAGATATTTAAAGGTTTTTAAAGAAAAAGAAAGTAGCAGTACGGGTTTATCCCGTACATTTGGTTAAACCCTTTGGAAAGGGTTTATTCGTTGGATCTGACTACAACCAAAACACAGCATCTCTGATCTTCATCACAGACTCCGCCGCATTGAGAAAAACTAAAACCTGCCCCTGAAAGCCTTGAAGTGGAAGATTCAATTAAACCACCATCAAAACCTTCTTTTGGTCCGCAGATTCCAGCTAAGTTAACTCTTACAGAAGAATCTCTGCTGTAAGTAATTAAAGTTTCAGTGCTGTTATCAAACCCATCTAAACCGTCTTCAACTCCTAAACAGATTTGGTTATTGCCTAAACCTACTTTATCTGCCAAAGCAGCTGCACTAATACTGTGCTCTTTTTTAAAATCAATTCTGTCAGAAACTTTTTCATGGTAAGGAGACGCATCCATTGACTTCAATAAATCTTCTGCTGCTTTATCTGGTTCGGTTGTAACTCCGATGTTAATTACATTCAGAATCTGCAAAAGCAATGTAAGAATTACAATTGCAACAATTGCAGAAATCAGTAATTTAAATACACTAAATTCCTGTCCTTTTTGATTCATCATAAATATATCACCTAAATAAGAAAAACAAAGGCATATTTAAAGCTTTAGTTTTAGGAAACAAAAGCTTACTTATGACTTGATTAAAGCTAACACACAGCATTTTTGTCCGTCAGGGCAAACACTTCCACATTCAGAAGAAAAATCAAATCCTCCATCTGTAAGCTTTGGCGAATCTCCAGCCAAATTATCTGAAACAAAAGAATCTTTTGGCCCACATAATCCTACTATTTTTACTCTGCTGCTGGTATCTCTAGAATAGCTAATCAGGCTTTTTTCACCATTGATTGCAAAACCTTTTGATTCTAAATCTTCTAAAAGAGTTAAGCAAACCTGCTGTCTTTCTAAATCCAATTCTTCTCCAAGAGTGCGAGAACTAATTGTGTGGTCTTCTCCGAAAACAACTTCGTCTGACACAAATTCTTGATAAACTGTCTTATCTGCATTTCTCAAAACATTTTCTGCAATTTTAGATGGCTCACCCTTAGGATTAAACCAATCTGGATTAAGCAAAGTAATAAGAATTCCTAAAATCGCAATCGCAACAATCGCAGAAATCAATAATTTAAAGACACTGAATTCCTGTCCTTTTTGATTCATCTTAAACATTAAAATCACCTAAATAGGAAATGCAAAGCAGTATATAAACTTTTAGTTTTAGGTTTTGAGAATCAATTGTTAGCAAGAACAGGGTTTACTCCAAAAGAAAGCAGACAACAGAATTCTTCGCAAGAAGCAGGACACTGCATTAAAGAATAATCGTGAAATAAAAGTTTTCCTTCTTCTCTTGGCTGGCAGACAACATAAAAATCTGTCTGGATTCTTTTAGTGAATTCAATTCTGTTTTTATAAGTAGAATAAGCGTCAGGATACTGCATTGAAGTCAGTTCATAAGGAAAATCAAATTCAATGCATCTTTCATCTAAATTCAAAACTTCTTCAGCAAAATATTTTGAACTAAAACTCTGATTTTGCGGGACAACAATATCTCTTACAACAAAAACACTTCCATCAGGAGACTGTGCAGCATTTTCTACTTTTTTTTCTATTGCCTGTCTGCTTGAATCAACTTTAATTCCTTCAAAATAATTTATTATTGAAACAATGATTACAAGAATAGCTAAAGCTAAAACTGCTCCGATTAAAATATTAAATACTTCAAATTCCTGTCCTTTTTGATTTGTTTTCATTTTATTCCCTCAAATTTATTGCAGCAACATCGAGCTCAAAGCGAAGATGGTGCCTCGTGTTTAACCGGCGAAACGGTTATCGTGCTCAAACGGCGAAACGTTTGTTAGACAAAACCACCTACCACAGTGTTTGCTACAATAATTGATAACACAAAAACAGTCAAAGCAATTGGAAGAGCTTTAGCTATTCTCAAGCGAGCGAGAACAGAATTGTCTTCTTCTAATTTTGAAGTGAAAAAAGTTAAAATCAAAACAATCTCTACAACATATAATGCAATAATTAAAGTGAATTCTGCAGGAGAAACAAGAGAAGAAAAAACTGCCGGATCCATATTAAAGCTTGAAATAGAAGAAGAAAAAGCTCCTAACTGGTCTGTTAAACCAGAACCAAAACCTGTTCCGGCTAAATCAACATTTCCTAAATCAGTTGCCTGAGCTGAATCCAGACTTCCCTGAGAAACAATTGAACCCATTGAAATCATTACAATTTTTTGCAATGCAGTAGTGATTCCTAAAACTACCGGAGCAATAAAGATTGACATAGTTTTCATTGTAGAAGTAATTTCTTTAACTAAAATTGAAAGCATTTTATTTACTTTTTCAGAGTTTTGAAGCTGCATGGATAAAGACATTAAAGTTCGGGCAGAAACATCAACTCCCATTTTAACTGAATCAACCATTAATTTCATTGAAGTGCGGATAATAGAAGAAGGATTGTCTTTTAGTGAACCATAATTTGGATCAAAAACCGCAGTTTCTAAAGGCATTCCTAAAAGATTAATATTGTCTACAGTTCTTCCAAACAGTTTTTCTGAAATAACATAATCCGGCAGAAAGTTTTGTGCATGCCTTAAAGAGTCTTCTATTGGTTTGTTTTCTCCCATTCTAGAGGCAATAATATATAAAGAGTCTTTGAATTCTGTTTCCATTTCCATTGTTTCTTTCTGGACTTTTCTTTTATATATATTAGTGTAATTAAAATAAATGAAAAACAATAAAGAAAAAGTAATTATTGCACCAAACATTAAATTATAAGGAGTAGTATCGTTTTCTGGTTTCATAAAAAACATTGTTTTTCGAAAAGCGTTTTCTTTCACTGCAGCATCTGGCTCCCACCCTCCTGCAATTAAACTTTGAATATAAGGCCCAGGAGAACCGTCCTCTAATGTTTCATCAAACCAGTTTGGATATCTATTCACGCGTTCCAAAACAAATTCTTGCGTTACGTCTGGACGCAATAAAGTTATTTTGTCTCCATCCATTTCAATTTCAATTCCATTGTTATGCAAAAACCATGTTCCGGCACTTCCAATAATTAAAACAACCAGCATTACAAAACGCAGATCAACAAAAGTTTTTCCTATATTCATTTTGAATTTTTTTGGAAGGTCTGGATGATTGTCAGGAATTTTTGGAGGCGCATAAGTAGGAGGCCTGTTGCGTAAAACATTTGAAGCAAAAATAAATGTTGCGGCAGGAATTAAAATATTATAAATCAAAATTAAAATTTCCGGCTTTGCAAGGCCTTCACCAGAAAAAGCAGAACCAACTGGAAGAACAATAATCAAAATCAATGGAAGCAAAATTCCTAAGTAGAACAATACAACAGTCGGCTGTGAAAGGTCTCTGGCATATTGCTCCATTTTTCCTTTAATGCTTTCCAGAGTTTGTTCCATTGTTTTATCCAAAACCTGGTATCTTTTTGCTTCACTGGTTTCTAAAACTGAAGCGCGGATCATCATCAAAGAAGATTTGAATTCCTGGGAAAATTTTCCCCATCTATAAGCCATGTCATCTAATCCTTCGCTTAAGGTTTTGTTTATTCCTAATTCAACATTCCAGATTACTTTTTTCAGGTCTTCAGCAATTTTTCCTCTTCCATGGAATGCAGCAAACTCAACTGCTTTCTCTAAATTTGGCACTAACTTCATTGACATAATCATATAGCCCATTATTTCAGGGACATAAGTTAATGCTCTGACCTGCTCTAACTTTGCTTCGTTTAAAGGAAATTTTTGAACAAAATTTACTACAAAATAAACAAGCAGAATTAATGGCGCGAAAAGATAAAAATATCCCATTAACGCGCTTCCGGTGAATTCAACTATTGCATCAAAAAAACCTAAAACAAAAACTAAAGCAAATAATCCAAAAGAAACAATAATTGAAATAATCATTGAAAATTTTATTGCAGCAGAAAACTCTTCTGGAGTTAAATTCCAGCTTAAAAAATCTACTGCTTCTTTGTATTTTTTTGAATACTTTGCTCCTTTTCCAAGAGAAGGAGACATTTTGTGAATTCCTTTGCAGAATCCGACAAACCAATGGTCTTTTCTTTTAACTAATTTTGTTTCTTGCCCAAAATCCCTTCTGGCAAAAGAAATTCCTTTATATAATTCACCGGGCGAGACTGAACGCACTTCAGGTTTTTTTTTTACTTCCCTTTCCCTTTTCCTCATTTTTTCTTCCTTCTTGCAAGAAGCCTTTTCACAAATTCGTTTTTATACCAGAATTTCCATTTACCTAATACATCTGAATAATCAACTGAACCGTTTTCTTCCAACTGCTCCTGCTTTAAAAGCATTAATTTGTTTGTTGCAGGAACAGTGTTTTCTGCTTCTAAGAGTTCAGGAAACTCTAACTTGTTTTTTAATTCAACCATAAAAGATTTTGAATTAGAATTCATTCTGATTGAATCCCACATTGCAGTCATAGACAGACCTGAAGTTTTATTGATTTTATCAAACAAACTGGATTCTTTTAAATTGTCTTCCATTAACTCTAACTTGTCTTTGGATGCATCAAACAGCATTAAATCCAGTAAACCGCCTTCATGCAAGGGATCAGTAATCCATTCTTTTTTTATTTCAGTAATCTGCACAAGTCGCCTGTGCCTTTCCAAAGAGCCGCCAAAACGGATCGGCCTTGCAACCACAACAACATCAGTTGCCTTAAATGAAGTGCTTGGAACATCCAAATCATTTACTACCCTGTCCCATACACTATAAGCAGAGTCTCCGTGAATTGTTCCTAACACAATATTTCCTGCAGCACCAACACGCATTGCTTCATATAATACTCTTGCTTCAACACTTCTGACTTCACCTAAAACCAAAGCAGAGTCTCCTAGTCTTAAAGCAGTTCTTAATGCATCCTGAGGAGAAACTTCTGTTTCATTTTTTGCAGTTCCAATTGGCGCACGAGTTTTTAATCTCTGGATATTAAAGCCAATTTCTTTCATATAAGAAACAGGAATTTCTAAAGTGTCTTCCTGACAAATAATTCTGGTATTCTGCAAAATTTCCAACACTAATGCCCCAAGCAAAGAAGTTTTTCCAGAACCCCTAGAGCCTGTAACCAGCATAGTAGATTGAGTGTCAATAAAAAACGAAAGCAGTCCTGCCCCTAAAGGAGTGATAAATTTGTTGTCAATAAACTGGGCTAAAGTCCAGGGAGTCATTTTATGCAGTCTAAAAGCAAAAGCAGTTCCATCCGGCGCCAAAGGCTTTCCAATTACAGCAGTTCTTGTTTCTAAATCCTGCAAATCAAAATCCAAAACAGGATGAGCTTCATCAAAAGGTCTTCCGCTCATTGCCCTTAATTTTGAAACCATTGATTCTGCTTCATCTTCAGTGTAAAGAATATTTGTCTGGCACTGGCCGTAATCTGAATGTACTACATACAAAGGCCTCTGCCCTATAGGAGAATCTAAATAAATGTCTGTTAAGTTTCTGTCACCCAATAAAATTTCAAGAATGCCGTAGCCGACTGTATATCTTGCAACTATTTCACTTAATTCTTTTACTTCTTCTTTGCTTAAATCAATGCTGTTTTGTTTTGAAATATCCACTATGGTGCTTTCATAAACTCTTTCAAAATATTTCCTGCTTTTTGCAATAGCAGACAAAGAAGTTCTTCCAGGCCTGTAAGTTGCAACAATTTCTTTTGTTTTGCTTAAAACAAAATATTTTTCAGGAGGCAGAGTGTATTCAGGAGGATTTAAAAAATAAAGTTTTTCTAATTTGTTTGGATGCTTAAATATCTGAACACTGGATTTTTTTACTGCATACTCATCCAATAATTCCAGGGATTCTTCTTTTTCAAACATTAATCTGGAGCCAATAAAAGAAGGTTTAACCTGCGCTTCAAAAAAAGAATAATATAATTGTTTTGTGTCAGGCATCTGCTCTAATTTAACCAGAATTTTTTTCGCTTCTGTAATCAAAGTAGTTTCTTCAAATGCAGTTTGCAGATACAATAAAATGTTCATGTATTCTTTAGAGCAGGCAGCATAAGCTTCATTCTGCATTTTTTCTTTTTCTGTTTTAATTTCTGAAAGCAAAGAAATATATGCAAGGATTGGATCATAACCGATTAATTCATGAGAGACTTTCACTAACAAGTCATGGCGCAAGCCAAAAAATTTTTCACACTCTGAACCTTCTGTTCCAAGATTTTTTACCCCCCAGATGTTTTCTAACTCAAACTTTGGAATCAGCTCTGAAATTTCTTTTAACAATTTTGTTTGGCGTTTATTGAATACTCTTTCATAAACTTCAGCTAAAACAACCAAATCTGCTTCAACCTGCGACAAAATATTTATTACATGGTATCTGCAGGCTTTGTCGTCAGTTAAAGAAGAAGAATAAACACAGTTTCTGCAGTCAAAAATCAAGTGCCTTTTTCCGCCTGATTCCTTTACTGCATACTCTCCTACTTCAAAGTTTCCAATCTTCATTCAAACCTAAAAAAAATAGGTGAAACTTATATTAAAGACTTACTTTAACGTTTCTTTTTCTTGCTTCTTTTAATAGACTTCCTTGGTGTTTCGCCTTTAATGTTCAAGAGATAAATTTGTGTGTCAAACAAATAAGAAAAAGTAGTAATCCAGATTGTGTAAAAGATTTCAATTATTAAACGGAAAATCATTAAAAGAAAAATAACTGCACCTAAACTTGGAAACAAAGAAATTCCTGCAAAAGAAAAAGAAAGAATCAGATAAAGAAAAGTAATGCCTAAAAAAACAATGAAAAAAAGCAAAGCAAAAAACAGGTTTTTCCTGTAGTTTTTTCTGGCTAAATGGATTGTTCTGTAAATTGAATCAACTGCTCCTTTTGATTCAAAAAAAGGAATCTGCCTGTAAAGAACAGTAAAAGGAAGCAAAATTAAAGAAACAATAATCCAGATGAAAACTGAAACTAAAAGAGAAGCAAAAAGAGAAGAAAAAAGTTTAAGCCAGGTTTCCGGGCTGGAAAACAAAAGCATTGGAAGAGAAAGAGAATTGAAAAAATTAATTAAAGAAAAAATAAATGGAAGAAAACAGATTAAAAACAAAAAGAAAAAGAAAATTGAAACAATAATTTCAACTTTCACTGAAGTGAAAATCCTTGGTTTTGTTTTTCCCCAGGCTTTCCATAAATCATAAGTTCCTTTACTCAAATTCTCTCTGATTAAATTTAAGGCAGTTCCATTCATTGCTGCTCCGACAAAAAAAGCTATAAGCATGAATAAAATGAAAAAAATAAAAAACAAGAACAGGACAGCTGGAGAAAAACCTGATGTAATTGAAACAAACAAACCAATAAAAAACAAAATAAAAAAAGGAACCATAATTGCAATTATTCCAATTAAAAGAATTACAGCTAAATACAGCCACAGCTTCCAGTCAAAACTTTTTGCCAGAACAACAGAAAATGCCTCGCTAACAGAAGTCATAATAAAAAAATAGAAAAAAGATTATTTAAAAGCTTCTTTTTTAAATGACAGGAAAAAAAACTGTTTAAAAGCTTCTTTCATAATAAATTGATTAATGGAAAGAACAGAAGCAGTAAAAGGAGGGAAGTTTCTTTTAGTTTTGATTGTTTCTTATGTAATCCTTTCTCTTGTAATTGGATTGATTCCATTAGAATGGATTGAATTACTGCTTGCAAAGGCCGTGCTGTTTTTTTTGGGTTTAACCGGAATGCAGGGAGAAATTGTTTTTCAGGAGCCTGTATTAATTTATTTTGAAAATTTTTCAGTTCAAATCAGCTATCTTTGCACCGGATTGATGGAATTTATTCTTCTAGTGTCTGCAGTGACTGCAACAGAAGGAATTAAAAGAAAGAAAAAAGTTTTTGGAATAATCGGGGCAGGGATTGCAACTTTCTTATTTAATATAATGAGAATAGCAATAACGATTTCTTTGATTCAGGGAAGTTCAATGGAAGAGATTGAATTAACCCATGATGTTTTGTTCAGGCTTTCATTGTTTGTTTTAGTTGCAGGATATTATTTTTTGTGGTATTATTTTTCTGTAAAAAAATAGTTTTTATCTTTTGCTTTCCTTTTTCTCTGGAGGAGTCACACGCGTGCTTTTTCTATCAAGCCACCCTGCGTTTTTAGCAAGAAACATATTAGTTTCTTTAATTATTTGAGATGTTCTTGCTTCTGCCTCAGAAAGAGTTTGTTCTGAATAAATTCTCAAAAGCCGTTCTACTTCCGCAGCAAGAGTTGCAATATTACTTCTTGCAAGTTCTAGTTCAGCAGGAGTTTTAGGAGGGCTTTTTTTTGCTTTATCACATACCTTATTAAACATTTCAAGAGCTCTGGCTAATTTAGGATTACTCTTTCTATAATGGGTTATTAGAGAATCAAAATTAGGTTTGGCTCTTGGCTGTTCTTGTGACCGGCTTCCTTGCGGTCCTCTGCGAAGTCTCCCTTGAGTCCCTTTTCCTGCACCTGCACGAGGCACTAATCTTGACAGTCCTCTTCTTTTAGACCCCCTTCTTTTAGACCCTCTTCTTGGCTGAAATTTTTTAGGGCCGCTTCTTGAACTACCCCGAGTAATCATAAAATATATAATGTTATAAGAAGTTAAAATAGTTTTGCATAAAAAACCTGTTCTAAAGGCTTTTCCAGTAAATTTATATATAATTAAATGCTATAATATTCATTAGAGTAGAGGGAATCTAGCGTAGTGAGAAAATGATTTCAGAAACACTTGGAAATATTTATACAAAACTGGAAGACAAGTTTTATTCTTTCTTTGATTTTTTGGAAGAAAAAGGGCTTCCAGTGTATAAAGTAATTGATCCAATAGAAGAAAAAGGAATTCCGTTTTTTCCTTTAACTATTGCAGTGATAGCAATACTGATTGTAAGCATAATAGGATTTGGGGTTGTAGGAACTTCTTTTGACTCAAAAGTTTATTTGAATTTAAAAGACACTTATGGAGAAGCACTACAGGGAGTTCATATAACAGTAACAGATGCAACAGGAGAAGAAGTTTTTAAGGGAATAAAAAACCACGGAGATGAAATTGAATTAAAAGTAAGTGCAGGAGCAGAACTGACTTTTAGTGCAGAAAAAGAAGGATATGAGCCGGCAACTGCAGCAATTAAAATAATAAATACAGCCTCTGAAGTAAATCTTTCCCTGAAAAAATTTGCTGATACAATTAAAGCGACATTTAGGTTTTATGATAAAGAAACAGGAACAATCATTGAAGATGTATATGTTTCAATTGAATGGAAGCATATAGAAAAAGACGGTTTAACAGACCAAGACGGAGAAATAGAATTTTTAGATGTTCCAACAGAAGAAGATCTTCTGCTTACAGCAATAGCAGATTCATATTATGAATATACTAATGTAATAAGATTTGAATCACAAGAAACAAAATCAATTGACCTGACTCCAGAAGAACTTGCATTTACAGGGGAAAGCAACCTGATTATTACTTTGTTTGATAAAGAAACAGAAGAATTGCTCAAAAATGTAAAAGTAAAAGTCTATAATGCAGAAACAGATGAATTAATAGATGAAAAAATAGTTGAAGACGGAGTTTATTCACAGAGTTTTCCAAAAGGAATGGTTGTAAGATATACAATAGAAAAAGACGGCTACAAATTATTTGAATCAAAAGAAATCACTTTAAGAGGAGAAGAAGAAGACCAAGGTGCAGTTGAATTAGAAAAAGGAGGAAAAGAACTAGAAGTAACAGTAGTTTATGCTGACACGCAAAACCCTGTTGTAGGGGCAGAAGTTTTATTATATAATTCAGAAAATGAAATCATTTCCTCAGAGTTTACTTTATATGAAGGAATAGTTTTATTCAAAGGATTAGAAGAAGATGCAAACTACTGGATTGGAGCAGAAAAAGAAGGATATCTGCCTGCAATAAAACAAGCAGGAAAAGAAAAAGACACTTTAGAGCTTGTACAGCAAAGTGAAACAAACTCCAGACTGCTTTTAATTCAGGTAATTGATGCACAAGAACAGCCGGCAGAAAATGTTTCATTATATTTTACCCAGATGATTGATGAAATGGAAATCCCAACTGGATTAGGAGTTAAATACACAGGAGCAGACGGAAAATTTGGAATGAACATGGCAATTGGAGCAGAAATTTTTGTTAAAGCAACAAAAGAACTGCTTGAAGGAAGAGGAACAATAGTAATAGGAGAACACGAAAATAATAATTTACTGGTAAAACTGGAAAGAAAAAATTCGGTTAAAAGCATTAAATTTTTTGATGAAACAGGCCAGCAGATTACAGACGGAAATTTATTAATAAAAACAAAAAGCGGGCAGATATTATATGACGGAGAACTGGGCGGAGAAATATTATTTGATGCAGGAGAAAACAGTTCAGTTGAAATAGAATTAACAACAGCAGACGGAAAAAAATACACAGAAGAAATAAATGTGGAAGGAGAAAGTAATTTAGAAGTAAGGTTTGATTCAGAAAAAAGAAGCGAAAAAGTTCCTGAAATAGAATTTTTAGGGGTATTTGATTTAGCAGGAAATGAAACAGAAGGAATAACAAAAGGAAAAGAATATATTCTGAAATTTAAAACAGAATGGGCAGAAGGACTGGAAAAAGGAGGGCTTCACTTTAGGACCGGAAGCGATTCAATAAAATATTCTGATTCAGAAGATATTGGAATAACAGGATTTGACGGGGGAACAACAAAATTCTTTTATGGAAGAAGTTACAGCCCTACACCTGCTCCAGGAAATAAAATAATAGATTTTTCCAACAGAGGCGAAGGAGGAAAGCTGAATAAATTTGTGGAAATGTATTATACAGATCCAGAAGGAACAAAAATAATCAAAATAAGAATTAAAGCAAGAGAACTGATTTCACAGGAAACAGTCAAATTGAAATACAGAGCATGGAGTGTTTCAGACTCAAAATACCTGAGGAATCCAGCAGATGATATTTTAGGAGAAGCCAAAGAAAGTTCAGACAGGCAGTCATTATATGCAGAAACAACTGAACTTGAAATTTCTGTTTTTGATTCAGAACCAGAATGCATGGAAGAAGTTTGCATTGAATACACTTTAGTTGGAGAAAACGGAGAAAAGTATGACAAAAAGGACTTTTATGCAATGGAAGGAAAAGTTTATGCACTGGAAATGCAGTTGCATGCAAGAAAAAGCACTCAGGCAAATTTTAAATTAAACACTTCACTAGAAAATCCAAGAATAGGGTTTACCGGAAAAGAAATTGATTCTTTCAGCCAGTTTATTGACAACAATTCAAGCGACACTTCAATTGAATTCACTACTCCGGTTCCAAGAAAAGGAAAAAAAATCAGAGTTTATTTCAAGGCAAAAACAGAAGGAGACAGTTTTATTAATTCAAGGATTACCACTCCAAAAGATTCAATGCAGGAAAGCTTTTACTTTAAAATTTATACAGAAAAAGAACTGTTTTTTGAAGCGCCAGAAACAGTAAAAGAAGGAAAAGACTTTGAAATAACAGTGGAAGATGAAAAAGGAAAAGGAATCGAAAACGCAAAAATAGTTTTCTATAATGAAAAAGGAAAAATTGAAACAACAGTTTTCTCTGATGAAAGTGAAGAAAAGAATGGAAAAAACGGGTTATACAGAATAGAAAACAATTTACAGGCAGGAAAATATCAAATAGAAGTTTCTGCTCCAAGGTTTAAAGAAAAAGAAAAAACAATAACTATATTATTTGGAAAAGGACTGGAACTGCAGGAAGAGATTATAATAAACCTTTCAGAAGGAGAAATTTTTGTTTCAGAAAAAATCAGAATAAAAAATTTAACTGAAAAAAATATAGAAAATTTTGCTGCGGAAATAATTCCGTCAGGAAACTTTCCAAAAGAATTTGAATTAATTGTTAATGCTCCTCCAGCATTAAATGCAGGAGAAGAAAATGAAATAGAATTAAGTGTAGAATACACTGGAAACGAAAAAATATTTTTGCACGGAGAAAATGAAATAAAACTAACAGGAGAAATAAAAGGAATTGCAGTAACAGCAAAAACAAGAGTTAAAGTAAACTACAACCAGAAACTTGATCCAGATTGCCTGGAGTTTGACAGAAAAGAACTGATAGAATATTTAATCGGCGCAAGCGGAAACTCAAAGCAGATGGATTTAGGATTGAAAAACAACTGCGGAATTACATTAGAATTTGAAATGCAGGCAGTTCCAAGAGGACAGGCAGATGACCAGATAGAATTCAGTACAGGAAGAGTAAGAATAGAAAAAGATGAAGTGAAAAATATTAAAGTAGGAGTAGTAAATAAAATCCAGAGAAACTTTGTCCAGCAGACAGAATTAGATTATGATTTGTTTTTCAAATCCTCTCAGCTGGAAAAAAGCATTCCTGCAAAAATTATTTTATGGCATGAAACTTTTTCTTTAAGCATTAGTCCTTCAATAGTAATGTGGTTAACCCAAAGCAAAATGGAACAACAGGCAATTGCAAGGCACCCATTATATATTAGAAACACCGGAATGGCAGATATAGAAAACTTAACTTTTGCAATGCAGTTTGATACTCCGGGAAACACTGATGTAAAAATTTTATGGGGAAATTCACCTCAAAAAGATATTACAGTCTTAAAGAGAGGAATGACTTTAATTCCGCCAATAGTAGTTGAAGCAACAACAAACACAAAAGAAAACCAGAAAATAATTGGAAGGCTTGTAGTAAGCGGAGTAATAGAAGGAAGGCAGTATACACTGCGAACTGTAAATGTGTTTATTAATGTAAGCGCTGGCTGGAGCTGCCTTGAAGCATGGGGAGATGATTTATTATTCAGCCATACAAACTCTGAAATAGGAACAATAGACAAAAAATTATATGTAATAAACAAATGCACTGAACAAGTAATATTAGGAGACAAA
>JAFCDN010000048.1 GCA_017609625.1 Candidatus Iainarchaeum sp. | reverse complement strand
AGGGCATCCATCGTTTGGAATATCAATGCAGTTTTCCCAACTTTGGTTTGTGCATGTTTGTGTTCCTGGACAGTTTTGTGTTGTAGTGCAGTTTCTTGTTGTTCCATTAGTGCAAGGTCCTTCAAATTCATATGCTCCTATATCTGGTGCTGTTCCATACCATATTTTACATCCAGGGCTTGTTTCAATTCCTGGGGATGTGCAATGATAATTTTCTATGATTTTTCCATTGTCGATTGCTGGGGAATTATTTTGAACATTAAAATTTTCGTTAGCTGAATCTATAAACAAAGGGTCTGTTAAAATTGAATCTGTTTCTAAATCTGTTTGGTTTTGAAATTCTGTTAAATTATAATAAAAATCAGGGACAAGACATCCACCATTTAGTGAATCAAAACTTTCACAAATATATGCTATTTTATCATTATCTTCAAAGCTGTTGTAAAATAAATTGTTATTAGAAAAAAGGGTATCTGCATAATCTGAGAAAAAATCAAAATGAAAACTTTCTTCTCTGTGGCTGCTGCCAAAATCAATAATAATATTATTAAAAATAGAAATATTTTCTAGTCCATCATTAATAGCAGGGTCAAATCTTGATCTTAAGCGGATTGCGTTTGCTCCAGATTTGATTACATTATTAAATATTCTGACATCATGAGTAGGTTTATCACAGGCCCCTCCTCCTCCTGAAGGCAAAATGTTTATTGCAGTTCCAGTAGTAGAAATTATGTTTCCATAGAAGTCATTTATTCCAGATTCTCTTTGTTTTTCAAAGTCAGCATAAGAGGCATAATAGCTTGCACAATGGTGGCTTATGCCCCAAGAAACATTGCCTGCAATTATGTTATTTCTGATTACGTTTTTTGAATTGTTAGGTTTAAGATAAAAGCCTGCAGAATTATCATGCACATAATTATTTTCGACAATTGCATTTTCTGTCCTGTAAAAAACTACTGCAGCACAATTATAACCGCAAGGTCTTGGGTTCCAAACACCATCTGGATTGTTGTCTTCAGCCATAATATTATAGAATTCATTGTCTCTGATAATAATGTCATAATGTTCAGAGTAACCTAATAAAATTCCTGCAGGATTCTCTCCGGCATTTGGTCCAACAGTATCATGAATTATTAGATCTTGAAAAGTTAAATTTGCACCTACTTCTGATCTTATTCCTCCGCGGGAATCTGTCATTTCTAAGTAATCAAAAACCATGTAATGCCCAGAAGCACAAGCAACATCGTGGAAGTAATGCCCTTCATCTAATGAAGAAGAATATGTTGGAAAACCTGATGCTCTGAAAATTGGTCTTGGATAATCTGGATGCCCTTTAACAATTGTTGGCTGTCCAGGAAGTCCGCCAGGAGGAGCTAAATTAGCTCCTATGCTTCCCTCACACTTAAAAATACTGCCGCCATAACGATAAGTCAGTTCATTATATTCTCCTCCTAAAACAATCGCTGTATTTCCGCTGCCAAGATCCCTATTTAGTTTTTCAATAGTCTTCCAGGCAGTTGCTAAAGTTTGTCCATCATTATTATTATTTCCTGAATTTGAAACATAATAGATAGTTCCATTTGGACAAGAATTATAGTAATCCCCTCTAAAGTATACTCCATTATCTCCATTTTCTGTGTCACAGCAGTATCCGTCTCCAGAATTATATGTTTGGGAGCCACATTGACATGAAGAAGTTATTTGGCCTTCTGAACAAGTTTCTTCTGGTTTTCCAGAGCCAGCAGATTCATATACTCCTATATCAGGAGCAGAGCCAAACCATATTTTGCAGTTTGTTTGGTTTGGGTTTATGTCGCCTGAGATTGGGCAGTGGTATCCTGGAATTATTTTTCCTGCATCAATTCCTGGAGAAGTTTGTTTTAGTCTGTAATCATGGTTTGCTGTGTTTTCAAATTGCGGGTCTTGTTGAATGCTTTGTTGTCCGTTGTCATTTCCTTGTGTCTGCCAGTATGTTTGCCATTCAGTTAAATTCATTAGTGTGTTGTTCCACCAGATTATTTTATCGTCATCTGGGTCAAATAATATGTTGTTGTTTTCTTTAAATCCTGTTGCTGGGAATTGTGGGAATTGGTCTATTTCTCTTGTTCTGTGGGAATCAAAAAAAATATTGTTGTAGAGTTGAGTTCCGGTTGCATCGTTTTGTACAAAACTTGATGATCCAAGATCTGATGATCCGTCTACTATATTATTGTAAATAAAAGTGTCATCTATTGATCCTTTGCCAGAATAAATAGGAAAAATGCCAATGCCGTCTGCACCGCAGTTATAGATTTTGTTTCCAATAATATAGTTTTCTCTTGTTTCACCTGCTGTATGAACATTAATGCAATGATAGTCTATGTCGTGTATTGTATTGTTTACAACATTTACGTCATAATGTAAACAGTCATCAGTTAAGCTTATTGGAGAGCAGCCTTTAAAAAAAATGCCCATTGCTTGGTCTGAAATATCATTGTTTCTGATTATTGAATGTTCTAAACTGTAAATATGGATTCCACTGCAGTTTACAGTTGATTTTGCTGCATCGTAGTTGTCAAAGATTTTGTTGTCTTCAATTAGAATATTTGTAATAGTGTGTCTTCTGTTGAATTTGAATACAATTCCTCCTGTGTTGTCGTTAAGGGGTCCGCTGTTGTGTGAGATTATGTTTGATTGGATTTTTATGTTTGAGTTTTGTATAGTTGTCTGTGCATAGATTCCTAGGATAATGCCTCCTCCTGCGTTATAGCTTATTTGCATTTTTTTTATTACTAGATTGTGTTTGCCTGCAATGGTAGCGCTTTTGAAAGAATATTGGTATGCTCCAATAATGTCGTGGTTTGTTGGGTTGTCTTCTTCAAATGTTTTTAGGCATAATTTTCCTGTGCCTGTATCATAAGTAAACTCTCCTGGATTCAAATCTTCTGGAACAAATCTGCAGGGAAAATCTTCTCTATTAGGGTTGGAAGTATAATGGATTCCTTTTATTCTTCTTTCGTTATCGTGAATTCCTTGGATGCATTGGCCGGGGGCTATTGAAGAAAATGTTGTGCACCAGTAGTCGTTTTCTGAAGTCCAGTTTGTTAGGTGTTTTCCTCCGAAAATTATTGGCATTGTGTCTTGGTATCCAGACCATATTGTTGGTTGTTCTGGGCTTAATCCGCTTTTTGGGTCAATTGTTTCTGGGTATTCTCCTGGTCCGACAATGTAAACTGTGTCTCCTTTTTGGTGTTTTGTGTTTGCTGTTGCAATGCTGCACCATGGATGCTCAAAATCGTTTTGTGTTGTAGTATATTCGTCTCTGCAGTTTGAGTGGTTTTTGTTTACATAGTATTCTGCAGCAAAAACTGAATTAAAAAACAGCAAGAAAACAAGAAGCAAAAAAATCTTTTTCATTTTAATAATAAGGCTTTATTCTTTAAATAGTTTTTGCAAAGCGGTTTTGATTAAACTTTTTTTAAAAGTTTATTTTTCTTCGCATGTGCTTAATCCAGGTCTTAATTTGATTCTGAACTGCTTGCTTTTTGCTACTTTTACTCCAACATCGTTTCTGTTTATTATGAATATTTCTGCTTCAGAAATCTTCATTATTTCTTTTCTTAAGTCTATAGGCCTGTCAGAGCTTAAAGCAAAGCCTATTCCTGCTGATTTCAGTTTATCCAGTAATTCAAGTGTTTCTGTTGAAATAATTGTTTTTTCTTTTATATCAAGTATTGGTTTTATTTCCGGCAGCAAGACCATTGCATTTATTCTTCCTTTAGTTGAACTGAACTCCAGATATAATGCTTTTAGAATATTATGAATCAATAATGCTGCTGCAGTTTTGTCAAATCCTTCTAAGTGGATTATTTCTGCTTTTCCCATTGAAGAGCTCCATCTTTTTGACATTTCTTTAATATTAATCTGTCCTTCAAACAATCCTTTATACTTTTTTTTAAGTAAAGTAAGGATTCTTATTGTTCTGTATTTGTTTGTTGCTTTTGATTCATCTCTTAGTTCAATTTTTTTTGCTGTATTGATTAATTCTTCTATTGTTTTTGGTTTGCCTTCTTTTATCATTCTTGCAATTATTTGCTGTTCTTCGCCTTCTTTCATTCCGATTAATTCCAGCAAGCCTTTTACGCTGATTAAATTCAAATCTATTTTGATTTGTTCTCTTACAAAATGCTTTACCGGAAAGCCTATTGGCTCTAAGTCAATATGATAATCCTGCAGCATTTTTGTGTTTGGATTAGGTTTATTCAATCCAATAAAAGATTTATCCCAGTCAAAAATTATTGCAGGAGTGTTTGACATTAAAGTTCCTTCTGCAATCAAATGAATTACATGTTTTCTGTCTTTTGAACTTGAGCCAAAAATAGTGGTTTTCAGCATTAATTCCAATGGCTCATTTATCATTGTGTTTGCTTTTGTTAAGCCTAACCTTATTGTTCCTTTTCCTGTAATTCTTTCTGTTGCTGAAACTTCTTCTTGAATTCCTTTTGGGGTAATTAATGGAACAAGCATTGGCTGGGAAAAAAATGCGCTTCTAATTCTTTCCGGAGTTTTGTTTAATTCAGTCAACTGCAAATCATATGCTTTGGAAAAATCTTTTATCATCATTCCAGAGGTTTTTAGTTTTCCCATTAACTCTTCCACTTCATCGCAGAAAGTGTTTTCTTCGTATTTCACATAGCTTGGAGAAGAACTTAAAAGCAAAAATTTTGTTGTTTCTTTTGGCTCGTGTTTTAATAAAACTGTTGCTTCTTTTGGCAGGGTTTCAATAAAATCTTCAATACTTCCTTCTGCATGAAACACTTTGAATACTTCTACCACTGCTCCGGCAATCTCTTCTCCTTCTTTTTCTAAAACCACAACCAAAAGCAGTCCATCAGGATTTGAATTCATTTCCACTTCAAATCCTTCAAGGTTTCCTGAGAAAATTGTTTCCCAAGGGCCTTTTCTTATCTTGAATTCCATGCAACCAACTTTTTATAGCCTGTTTTTATTAATTGTAAACTAATATAAATAAGTTCTTCATATTATAAATAACATTATATTTTTAAAACACCTTTTTAAAAAAAAGCTGTACCAAAAAAATGTGATTTTATGGTTGACAAGGAAGTCGTGGTTAAGACAATAAAAAAAATGCTTGACTCTGGCATAAAAGATGAAGTTATTGAAACAACTTTAGCTGATTTAGGCATTGGAGGAGAAGAAGCAAAAGAATTAATTTCCAGTGCAAAAGGCGAAGAACCTTTTTCTGAAGGAGGCGCTGGAGAAGCAGAAGAGGCTGAAGAAGAAACAGAACAGCCAACTCAAACAGAAGAGCCAGCTGAAACTGAAGAACCAGCAGAAGATGTTGATTCTGTGATAAAACAAACTTCAGAGAAAATTAAAGAGCATTTAGCTGAAAAAGAGAGTTCTGATTCTTTAAGAGAACAGTCAACTCATTTAAAATTAGACGAGCAGACAGATAAATTAGCTGAAATCCATGGAAAAGTTGATGCAATCAATGGCCAGGTTGGTTCAGAAGAATTCTCTGCTTTTATTAAAAGAGTTTCTTCAATAGAAAAATCCGTTGAAGAAATTAAAACTGATTTAAAGGAAGTTAAAGCCAAAACAAATGCAATGCATGATATAATGAAAAAAATCCTTGAAACTGACAGAAAGATTTTAACTAAAAAATAGTTGTTTTTTTTGCTTAAGCACAATTAAAATTATTATTCCTATTATTAGAATTGCTGCCAGAATTATTGTTATTGGGTTTTCTTCTTTTTCTTTTGGGCAGTCATCGTCTGCTGTATCTTTACATTCTTCCCATGTTCCTTGAGTGCAGGTTTGTGTTCCTGGGCATTTTTCGGGCATTTTTCTATTGTTGTGCATGTTTGTGTTTGTTTTTCTTCGCATTCTTTTCCGTGGTAGAGTATTGTTTTTTTCTCATAGCCGTTTTTTTCTGCTGTTATGCGTTGTGTTTCTGTTTGTTCTTCAAATGTTGTTGTTCCTTTTGCATTAGTTGTTTTTGTTTCTGTTCCATATGTTACTGTTGCTCCTTCTATTAAGTTTCCTTGTGTGTCTGTTATTGTTATTGTTATTTTGTTTTCTTCTTTTGTTGTAGTAATTATTAATTCTTCTCTTGTTGTTTCACAATCTGCTGGGCAGTTTTGTGTATTCTCG
>JAFCDN010000047.1 GCA_017609625.1 Candidatus Iainarchaeum sp. | reverse complement strand
TTTTGAGTTTAATAGTGATTTTTAGATTAGCTTAAACCCACAACACCAAAAATCACTTAAAAGAGTAGTGATTAATTTATTACTATCCGTTGATTTGGTTTTGTTGGTAATATGGATAAACTTGAAGAAATCAAAAAAAAGAAGATAGAAAAATTAATAAAAAAATTTAAGGATGATGAAATGGAAACTAAAATTGAAGTTGATGACAGTAAATTTAATGAACTAATAATTGAGCAATCAAAAAAAATTCCAGTAATTGCTGACTTTTGGTCAATTCGGTGCAGTCCTTGTTTAATACTTGGCCCTGTGTTGGAAAAACTTGCAGATGAATACAAAGGGAGATTTGTTCTGGCAAAAGTAAATGTTGAAGAAGCTCCAATAGCAAGCCAGAGATATAATATTATGAGTATACCGTCTGTCAAGCTCTTCAAAAACAGTAAAATTGTTGGCGAATTTGTTGGCGCCATGTCAGAACCAATGGTTAAAAATTGGATTAACAAAAACTTGGACAAAAAAAATAAGTAACGTGATAAAATGAAAGAACAAAAAGTTGGTTTTATCAAAAATTTTACTCCAATTTGGTTTGCCACCGTCCTTGGCTTTGGCGGAATAGCTATAGCCTCAATTCTGGTGGCAAAGGCATTTAATTTACTATGGTTAAATCCTTTTGCTGTTTTTTTGGTTTATTTTAATTTTGGTTTATTTATATTTTTATTTTCAGTTTGGATGCTAAAAGGAATTTTTCATTTTAATTCTTTGATTCAAGAATTAAAACACCCAATAATAGCTGGATTTCATTCTTTAATGCCAGCAGCAGCAATAATGATTGCAATTAATTTTTCAAACGTCGGCCAAGCTTTTTCTCTTTGGCAATATCAAGGCGTTTCCATTTTCTTTTGGGCAATTGGCGCTGTTTTTGAATTTGTTTTATTAACTTTAACTATTTACTTTTTAATTGTCAATGAAAAAATGCATATCAACTTTGTCAATGGAGGATGGTTAATTCCACCAGTAGCTGCTTTGCTAACCCCTGTTGCTGGATTAAAATTAGTTGAATTTATCCCGTTTCTTCCTTTAGCAAAAACTATTTTATGGGTTAATTATTTTTTCTTTGGAGCAGGATTATTTGTCTTCCTTTTGATTGCAGTTGCTTTATTTATGAAAATTTTCTTTTTTGAAAAATTAGATCCAAAAATTTTCCCTTCTCTTTGGATTATTTTGGTTCCCTTTTCTTTAATAGCTTTATCTCTTTCTCTTTTTGCTAAAGAAACTTGCATTTGTTTGCCAGAATTTAAAAATGTTTTTATGGGAGTGGTCGCTTTAGTCAATCCAATGCTGATCGGAGCAGGAATATGGTTATTTATTCTTCTTATTATTTTGACTCATCATTATTTGAAAAAAATTGAGCTTCCTTATGGAGCAGGATGGTGGGCTTTTGTCTTTCCTACAGCTTCTATTTCCATTGCTTCTTTAAATCAGGCAATCTTGTTCAATCAGCCATTTTTTGCTTATTGCGGTTTAGTTATTTATTTGCTTTTAATTGCAATAACTTTAGTTGTTTTATTAAGAACAATTAAAAGTTTTTTAACAAAAAAAAAAGAAGTCCTTAAATAAATAAAACATAAAAAAATACAAAAACTGGGCTTAAACGCCCTGAAAATTCAAAAAATATTGAATTAAAATAATAATAAGGTGAAAAAATGAAAGAAAAAATTTATGATTTAATTATAATTGGGGCAGGTCCCGCTGGTTTAACTGCTTCAATTTATGCTTCCCGTTTTGGAATTAACCATTTGGTTGTTGGCTCTTTAATTGAAGGAAGAATGGCTGAAGCCCATGAAGTTGGTAATTTTCCTACTGAAAAAGAAATTAAAGGTGAGGAATTAGTGAAAAAAATGGAAGGATGCACTAAAAACTTTGGGGCAGAAATAAAAGTAGGTAAAGTAGCTAAGGTGACTAAAGACAATAATGATTTTTTAATCAAAACAATGGCTGGAAAAGAGTATTTTGCCAAAACTTTGCTTTTGGCTCTTGGAGCTGAAAGAAAAAAGCTGAATGTTTTTGGTGAAAAAGAATTTTTTGGCAAAGGAGTTTCTTATTGTGCCACCTGCGACGGCAAATTTTTTACCAATAAAGTTGTGGCAGTAGTTGGAGGAAGCAGTGCTACCGCAACCACTGCTGATTATTTAGCTGATTTAGCAGAAAAAGTTTATCTTATCCACAGCGAAGATAAATTGAAGGCAGATAAAACTTGGCAGGAAAAAGTCAAAAAAAACCCAAAAATTAAGGTAATTTTAAGTAATAAAATTACAGAATTGAAAGGCAAAAATTCTTTGGATGCCGTGATTTTAGAAAAAAACTACCATGAAAAAAAAGAATTAAAACTTGATGGAATTTTTGTAGAAATAGGGATTGCCCCCAATCTAGAAATCATTGAAAAATTAGGAATAGAAAAAGATGAAAACGGGTTTATTAAGATTAAAAAAGATTGCTTGACTAATGTCAAAGGAATATGGGCAGCTGGGGACATCACCAACGGTTCTGATAATTTTCGCCAAATTATTACTGCTTGTTCTGAAGGAGCAATTGCTGCAAAAAACATCCATTCTTATTTAAAATCCCATTAGAAATCTTTAGGTAATAAAAAAAAACCTTTGTAAATAAAGATAATATGCTTATAATTATTGGTATCTCTGCTAAACGCCTCAAGCGAGATGGCCAAAAATTAAAGAGCAAATAGCAGTTTAGTACAAAAACTTTAAAATTGGTGGTTGAATGGTAACCTTTTCATGTAAGAGAATAACTGAAGAGGAATTGATAAGATGTTCATTTACTTTGAATAAAACTGAATACAACGTCTTAATTTTTCTGTTAAAAAGTGATAAGGCACATAAAGTATCCCAAATTTCTAAAGCAATGAAACTAAAAAGAACAACAATCCAAAAAGCAATAAAAAATCTTGTTGAAAAAGGATTAGTTAATAGAACACAAAAAAATTTATTTAGAGGGGGATATGTTTTTTTATACAAACCAAACAATAAAGAAGAGATTAAAAACAAAATGAAAGAAATAACTTATAAATGGTATAAAAGAATTGAAAAAGCTATTAGTGAATTATAAATCTTTGAATTAAATGTATGCCAAAGGTAACAAAAAAAGCAACCCCAAAAACCACTTAAAAGGGTTAGTAATTAATTTATTACTATCCGCTGATTTGGTTTTGTTGGCAGCATAAATAAACTTAAAGAAATAAAAAATAATCTATAAAGCTAACAATAAACAAATATTTAAAAAAAGTTGTTAAATAATTAATAGGTAATAAATATGAATAAAATTTTGTTTTTTTTTATTTCAGTTTTGCTTTTGTGTTCTTTTGTTTACGCTGATACAGAAACTAAAAATACCGGCAAAGTTGAAGTAAAATTTTTTTACAGCACTTCCTGCCCGCACTGTACAAAAGCTAACGAAACACTATTGGAATTAGAAAAAAAATACGATTTCTTGGAGATTAAAAGATACGTGTTTTCTGAAAACATGGATTTGATAATGCAACTTTATCAGCAGTATGAAGTTCCATCACAAGAATGGGGATATGTTCCGATTCTCTTTATTGGCGAAAAATATTATATTAGTACTTCCCCAATAATCCAAAATATTGAAACAGATATTATTGAATTGCATGAAAAAAATGAATCAGAACCAAATCCTAAACCTAATCCTGAACCTTCTGAAACAAAAGTTTCTTTAATTCAACTTTTAGGACTTGCACTGGTTGATGCAGTAAACCCTTGTGAGTTAGCTGTTTTAATAATTTTAATGACTGCAATCCTTTCAAGGTTTCCAGACAGAAAAGATAAAGCATTAAAAGCAGGGCTTGCTTTTAGTTTAGCGATTTTTATAATGTATACTCTTTTTGGGTTGCTTATAATTCTTGGATTTAAAACAATTATTGGAGTTACAGACATTCAAACTTTATGGTTTTATAAAGTTCTTGCAGGAATTGCAATAATTCTTGGAATTTTGAATATTAAAGATGCAATATGGTATGGTGGCGGCGGATTTATAATGGAAGTACCGCAGAGATGGCGCCCGAAAATGAAGAGTATAATTAAGGGAACAACTTCTACTGCAGGAGCTTTTGTTGCAGGAATTATTGTAAGCTTTTTCCTCACCCCATGTACTGCAGGGCCATACTTTGTTTTTGGGGGGATTCTCTCTAACCTTACTTTTTTGCAAGTACTTCCTTATTTGTTTCTTTACATGATAATTTTTATTTTTCCAATGATTGCAATAACTTTAATTACTTATTTTGGTTTTATGGTAATTGAAGATGTTGCAGGATGGAGAGAAAAAAACGTAAAAAAACTTCACTGGGTTGCAGGATTACTGTTAGTAGGACTTGGAATTGCAATGCTAATGAGCTGGATTTAATCTTTCATTATTGCTTTTATTTTCATTCTTTTACCTCAACAATATTTTTCTGATCGATATTTTTATGATTGAAAAGTGCTTTAAGGTTTTGCTCTTTGTTCAGGCAGTACAAAAAATAAAACTGTTTAATGCGGGGGAAGAATTACACTGCAGTTTTGCAGGCCTTCACAGGGGTCAGAAAAAGCATAACTATTTTTATAGACATAATTAATGAAATACACTACATCCACTGGATTAACTAAATTGTCACAGGTTACATCTCCGGCTTCAAAAGGACAATTTGGAGGCTGGACTCTGGAATCCAGATTTTTATAGACATAATTAACCATATAAACCACATCAACCGGATCAACTCTGCCGTCTCCAGAAACATCACCCCATAAACCGCAATTCAATTCAGGTTCAGCAATCATAAAAAAAGAAAGATGAGAAACTAAAGCGCAGATTCTGTTAGAACTTAAATCAAGAAAAGTTGTTGAATCAACCCAGACATTGTTGTCAAAATGATACAACTTTAAATTGCTTTCATTTAATGCTAGAGATTCATTATAATCAAAGCAGACATTAATATCCCCTGAATACACTGCATCAGTTGAAATATCAAAATACTCTCCTAATAAAACAAAATTTTCAGGAACAACAGGACCTGTTGAACTTGATTCAGCTGAAGTATAGCCCTGAGATTCAACAGAATCAAAAACTACTTCAACACCTTGTTCAGCAAATTCTACTGCAATGTTTTGTCCTGCAGGAGTATTAATTAATTTTCCAGCAGGCCAGAAATCAATTCCATCTCCAGGGCCGTGAATTTCATATTGGACAGGATAGCCTGGATTAGATTCAAAGTCATCCCAAGAATTTCCTGTTCCGGTATTATCCCAAAAATTTCCTGAAACTCCATCAAACTCATATGCTGAAAAATATTCTCCGGTGTTTTCAACAAAAGAATTATTCCAGATAATGTTTTCAGTAGAAGAAAAAGACTGGTTTACTATTACAACCCCTGTTGTTATAGTGTCAGTAAAATTGTTGTCAAAAATCTGATTAAAAGAAGAATCATAAATCATTACACCAACCTGGCTTTGATTAAAATCATTATCAAAAACAAGATTTTCCTGTGATTGAAATAATAAAAGCCCGCCGGTTTCTTCATGAAAAGAATTATTGAAAAAACTGTTTCCAGAATTGAAAGCAGAAGTTAAAGCAAAATCAAAACCAAAAAACTCGCAGTTTTTTACTGTAATATTATCAAAAGATTCTATATACACTGCACTGTAATCTCCAGGGCCATAAAAAGGAGCTGAAATAGTATGGCCATTGCAGTTCAAAGAAACATTGTCTGCTCCGATAATTAAACCATGTTCAGTGCAGTCAATTAAATCATTGTATAAAATTGTATCTTCTGTTATAATGTCTCCGCATTCAAGCGGCTCTAAAGCGCCGACTGGATGGAAATCAATTCC
>JAFCDN010000017.1 GCA_017609625.1 Candidatus Iainarchaeum sp. | reverse complement strand
TTCCGACCAGAAAACATAATGAATCGTTTTCATATCCATATGGGTGAGCAAAACTCAGATAAAAACCTTTTTTTTCCACTATTTCCATTACTCTTTCAATGTCTGCTCCGTCTTCCAAAAACTCTATTTCTTCATACAAGCTTTCAGCGGTTAGTGCATACACTATTGCATGCCCTGTGCTGGTGTTTAATTCCATTCCCGGAATCAAAATAACCCCTTCAGGCTTTGTTTTGTTTAATTTTTCAAACGCGCCTTTTGGGTCGCACGAATTATGTTCTGTTATTGCAACTGCATTTAATTTTATTTCCTGAACCCTTTTCCAGTAATCTTTTGGGTTAACCTTTTTTTCATTTAAATGCGTATGCAAATCTAATGTAATAATCATTTTCTCTGAAAAAAATAAGTTGAAACAGCTTAAAAAAAGCTTGTTTTTCCTGTATTTTAGAAACAAAAGCTTTTTATTTTTCGAAACCCTTAGCTTTTAGGTAGCAAGATGCTTAACAAATATTATGACAAGTTTATCTTCACTGGCCAGATTAAATTCAAAGACTCGAATTTTTTTCTTATTGACATTCCAATCCTTATAATGCCTGCAGAGTTGCTTGCAGACCTTCTTTTTTATTCTTCTCATGAACAAGGCAAGCAGATTTATTCTTCTGTCAAAAAATCTGTTAAAGAATTTCTTCCTGCGCTTCAGGCAAAACCCAAATACAAAGGAGTTTCTTTGGTTAATTTTGTTTTTGATTTTTTTTCTTCCTCTGGTTTTGGCAAACTCAAATTAGTGAATTTTGATGAAGAAAAAAAAAGAGCTATTGTTTTGGTTTCTTCCAGTCCTTTTGCTGTTTTTTTCAGAAACAAATCAAAAAAGCCTATTGACCATATCCTTCGCGGAGTGATTGCAGGCACTTTTTCTTTTGCTTTTGGAAAAGATTTTGATTGTGTTGAAACAAAATGCCTTTCTATGAGTTCTTCTGAATGCGAGTTTATTGTAAACTCTCACAAAGAATTTGATTTCTCTAAAAAAAACACTCAGCAGCAGCTTGATCCTAAAGTTTAAGCAAGCTCTGTTTTTTTCATTCTTTTTGGAATTGAAAATGGTTTTTTGCTTTTGCATTTTTTGCATTCTGCAACAAAGTTTGGTTTTTTTGTCTGTTTTTTTGGTTTGATTGCAAACTTTGCTTTTCCGCCGTATCCTTTTTTGTGTTTTTTTTCAAATCTTCTTGTTCCAAAACTGTCTGCCCTTGCTTTTCTTGCTTTTGCTGTTTTTAATTTGTGTGTTTCGTGCTTGTTGCATTTCTTGCAGTATAGTTTGATTTCTTTTGGTATTTTCATCTAATCACTCAAAAACTTCAAAAAAATAGAGTTTTTTTGCTTTAATATTTGCCTGTAAAACGTTTTTTAAAGCTTTCAGATCTGCCTTTTAAGAAAAGGCAAGTTGCAATTTAATTCCTAAAGGAATTAAATGCACATTAAAATCGCAAGATTTTAATAGTGCCAAAACTTATATCTCTCGTTCGGTTAGATACTTTCCAAACTCTTTGAGCTTTTCTTTTGCCTTTCCTTTTTTCAGAAATGGCTCTACTTCTTTCCAGCTTTTTTTCACAAGGCTTTTTGCTTTTTCTTTTGCATATTCTATTGAACCATATTTTTCCATTATGCCTATTGTTTCATTTATTATTTCTTGTTCTTCTGGATGGCTTTCAATTATTTCTTCTAATCTTTTCCTGTCTTCTTCACTTGCTTTTTTTAGTGTATGCAGTAGGATTAATGTTTTTTTTCCTTCATGGATGTCTTCCCCTTTTCCTTTTCCTTTGCTGAATTTTTCTCCTACCAGATTCAGCACATCATCTTGTATCTGAAATGCAACCCCAATGCTTTCAGCATATTTTCCTATTTTTTCTGTTTCTTTTGGATTTGCTTCAGTTAAAATTGCACCTAATTTTGCGCTTAACCTTGCTAAAGCTCCTGTTTTGTATGCACACATTTGTAAATAGTGTTCTTCTGTTAAATGGCTTTGATTTTCTCTGTGCCATAAAATATCCATTGCCTGGCCTGCGCTTAATTTCATCATTTCTATTGAACATAAATCATAAATTTTTCTCAGTGTTTTATCTTTTAAATTCAGTTCATTTCTGTATAATACTATAAATGGAAGAAAGTACATAGTGTTTCCTGCGTTTATTGTAATGTCTTCTCCAAAAATCAAATGAGTGCATTTTTTTCCTCTTCTTAATTCTGAAGAGTCTTCTATGTCATCTATCATTATGCTTCCGTTATGCAGTAATTCCGGCAAAACAGTAAGAGGCATAATCTTTTTTTTATTTCTCCCCCCAAGCGCTTCATAGCTTAACAGCATTAGTGTCGGCCGCCATCTTTTTCCTCCTCTTTCCAGAAAGTCCCAGATTGGCTCTGCCAGACTTTTTGTTATTGTCTGCTCGTCTAATTTGTATTCTGCTTTTCCTAGTGCCTTTTCTAACCATTCTTTTTCCAGCTTTTTTGGAAAAAACTTTTCCAGCTCTTTATCTATCAATGCGCTGTTTTTTTTCAGATATTCTTTGAATTCCATTTTATCCCAAAATTTTCTCAGAGCTAGTTAATTTAAGGATTTGTTTTCGTTGATTGCCTGATTTATATTTAAATTTGGTTGCAGTTTAGTTCTGGGCCGTTTTTGTAAACGTAATTAATCATGTATACTACGTCCACTGGGTTTACTATTCCATCCCCGCTTAGGTCTCCGCACATTAGTTCTGGTTCTATTTCAGTAATCCTCCTGATGAATTATTTCCTGCGGCTATTCCTGCAACATGGGTTCCGTGCCCTAAAATATCTGTTGGATTATCTCCAGTAAAATCTTCTTCCAGAATAACTTTTCTTTGAAGCATTAAATGAGTTGAATCAATTCCTGTGTCCAAAACAGCAATTTTTATTCCTTCGCCATTAAAGTCGTTTTCCCACATAAAAGGAGCATTTATTTGAGGAACACTTTCTTCTAAAACAATATGGAATATTCTGTCAGGCCACACGCTTTCTATTGAATTGTCAGCTGCTATTTTTTCAATATTTTCAGCAGGCATTTCTGCAGTTATTATACCCCCAATCTTGTTTTTGCTTAATACTTTTCCTCCGGCTGATAAAATTAATGATTCTATTGAATCCAATTCATTTTCATTTGTAGCTTTGAAGAGTGTAATAATTTTTTCTTTTGGGCTTTCTATTATTTTTTTCTTGAGGTTCCTGTGAATTTTTGCATTCAATGAAATATTTGGCAATTCATTTGGAGTGTAAATTGATTTCTCGTTTAATGAAATATTTTCTTCAGTATCCAGATTACGAAAGGCAGTTGTGTTTGATATGCCTGCTAATAAAACCATCAAAACCAATGCAAACAAAACATAAATTTTGAATTTCATCTTAAACCACTAAAAAGCTCCACCAGGGTTTTTCTATTTTTTTTATTTCTCCTGTTTCTGCATTTACTTCAGCGTTTATTTGCATTTGAACCGGAATAAATGCAAGCAGTTTTCCTTGTTTTGTGCCTTTTGTTTTGTAAACCATTGTTTCTTCTAATGCGAGTTCAATTTTCTGCATTTCATCAATTATTTTGCTGACTTTTTCTTTTACTGTATCTGGCATCAGTTTTATTTCTTTTTTGTTTCCGTTTTTTTCTATTGTTATTCCATTGCTTGTTATTTCTATTTTTTCTTTTGTTTCAGCTGTAATCCCATTGGATTCAAAAAAAATCTTTTCTTTTGTTTTTTCTATTCTTATGTTGTGTTCTGTTTCATCTTTTAATGTGAATTTTATTTCTGTTGAATCTTTTTTTTCTTCTATTGTCAGTTCATTTATTTTCTGGTTTTTTACCGGTTCTCTATTGCTTGGGACAACAACTCCTTCAGGGGCTGCTGTTGGAATATAATTGTTTTCATTTTCTTTTATGGTTACTGTTGCTTCAAACACTTGCACTTTCTTGTTTGCTTCAATTGTTATTGGTTTTGATGATTCTGTAAGTTTGACGTTATAGATTACTCCTTTTTCTAGGGTAATTGGCATATTTGCAATAATTTCATTTTTTGGATCAACTGGCAAGCCGTTTTGTTTTGGTTCTGTTGGGTCAGTGATTCCAATGTCAGCGCTGGCAAGCGTTAATTGAAAAACTATAAGAACCAAAATCAAAAAAGCTAAGCCTAACTGTTTGTTTTTCATCACTTTTTTCCCCTATTAAATATTGTTATTTCTTAATTAAAATCCTTTCTTCTGCTTTTATTCTTTAAGTTGAACTAAAATTAACTTTCTGGTTGTTGTTTAGCTGAATAAAGCTTTTGGTCTTTGGCTGTGGTTTTTGACTTAAAAAGCTGTTTTTTTATCCCTGCTAAAAATAAAAGAATTCAAATAATAGCAGGGATATTATAAAACACAAGCATGTTGTTTTATTTTTTCAGTTGTTCTTCTGGAAACTGTTTTATTACTTTTTCCAATTGTTTTCTCAAATATTTTGCCAGTTCAGGGTTTTTTGTGATTCGCATTACTGCATGGATTTTGGGTTCTTCTTTTAAGCTGAACTCTTTAAATGTATCCTCTAGATTTTTCCATTAAGTTGGTTATATTTTCTTAAATTTTTTCCAGCAATCCTGTTAGCTTGTCCTGTTTTATTTTTAGTATTATAGATGATGCTGCTATTGTTCCGTCTATTTCGAATCTTTCAAGCTTTTCTTTGAATCTTTTGACAAGTTTTTTGTCCAAATTTTTTGTTTTTTTTCTCTGGCCGTTCTTTACAACCCATAATTTTGGGTTGTTTTCCAGCAAGGCGTAAAGATCTGCAATGTCTTTTGTTCTTTTGAAGGAATCAGTTCTCTCTGGAATGGATTTCAGTTTCATTTCAACCAGTATTTTGGATGAAGGAATCATTACCTGAATGTCCTTGATTTTAACGTGTTCTTTTTCTTTTTTGAAAACCTTTTTGAGTAATGGTTCTGGCATTGAATGGCCTATTTTTGTTGGAGTGGCAATGTCAAAGTAAATGTATGAAAGATTGTATATTGGGTGCTTTTTGCTTTCTTCTAGACCAAGTTCTTTTTCTGTTTCACTGTGGAAAATTTTTATCCAGCGGAATGTTGAATGAGGATTAAAACCCATTTTGTTGAGTTTTTCTTCAATTGTTTTTGGTTTTGTTTTTTTTGGGTTAAAGAAAATGTCAATGTCTCTTGAGCCAATGTGCACAACATCCTTGTTTTTGAGAAGGTAATGTACTGCCCAGCCGCCCATAAGCCCAATTTCTTCAATTTCTTTTTTTGCAAGGTTCTTGAAGAAAGCATACAATAATTCATCTGATTTTTCTATCATCACTTTTTCCATTAGTGATCACATTTTATTGTTCAGCCATTCTTCTATTAGAAAGTTTGCTTGTTCTTCAGCCAATCCGCCAAAACTCAGTAAATCGCTTAAAAGTATTGGTGTTGGCACAATTGAATAGCCTTTTATTTTTTCTGAGTTATTGAAAAATGTTTTTTGTTCTGTTGGAATAAGAAATAAGTTTGCCTGGCTTTTTTGTGCTTTTAGGCATTTTTTTGAAAGCAAGTATTTGCTCCATTTTTCTTCTTCTCCTTTTCTGATGTAAACATGCACTTGGTCTGTTTTTATGTATTGCCTGTAAAGTTCGCTTCCTGCAAAAACAGTGAAAGAATACGGTAATTTTGATTCATTAACCATTTTAAGGGTTTTATAAAATTCAAACGGTGAATGAAAATTAAGTGTTTTAAGGCTTGCAATCGTTCTTGCAAGAGAAATCATTTTTATAATGTCTCTGGCTCTTGCAGTCTTGTACTCTGCAGTTTTTGCATCTCTTGTTATAAAACCTGTTTTTTCAAGTTCTTTTACAAAAGTAAATGTCGGGCCGTAAGTTAAAGCCAGGTCCATTACAGGAAACTTGGTGTTTTTCTTGTAAACTGCATTCTCTCTTTCAAGTATTGCTGCGCCTCTTTGCAGTTCAGAAATATTCCATTTTTTTTCTTTGTTTTTTAACATCCATAAAAGGGAAACAATCCTTTTCTCAGTCAACTCAAGCATAAGATTATCTGTTTAACGAATAGTATATAAATATAACGAATATATGGTTTTTTTTTTGGTTAAAAAATGCTGAAAGATTTTTTGTTTATCTATGCTAAATTATAATTCAGAATTCTGTTTTTAGTCTGGAGTGATATTGTTTGTATAGTTTTTTTCTTTTTTTGGTCATTTTTTAATGAGTTGTGTTTGTTGTTTTATTTTTTCAGTTGTTCTTCTGGAAACTGTTTTATTACTTTTTCCAGTTGTTTTCGCAGATATTTTGCCATTTCCGGATTTCTGGTAATTCGCATCACTGCATGGATTTTAGGTTCGTCTTTTAGAGCAAATTCTTTATAGGCATCTCTTATGTCTCTCCATTTGTTGTAATAGTATCCAATAATTTTTCTGCTTTTTTCATCATATTTGTTTTCGATTATATAGTTTCCTTGAATAAAAATGTCTTCATCTATGTCGACTTTTGTTCCTAGTGGGGCACTTATTCCCCCAACTTTGCAATACTGTTTTCTTACCCATTTTCCATAAAGTGTTTTTTTTTTCTAACAATATTTGTTGCTTTAGGATTTGCAGTAACCATTTTGGCCAAAAGCGCTAAATGTTCAAATCTAACTTTCAATGACCACAACCCGTATTCCATAGTGCAAATAAAACTTGGATCATTTGAATCTTTGCTCAGTTGTTTTGACATGAGCAACTCTGTCATTGAGACTCCTAAGTCTGTTACACTGTCAAATTCTATTTCAACCGAGCCAGTGAAATCTTCTGGCAAAACTATTTTTTGGTTCTGTAGATATTTTTTTTCCACTCTTTCCATTGTTTTCTTTGATTTCTGTATCCATTCAATGTTCAATAAGTATCCGTTCTTTTTTCTTTCTACGATTTTTTGTGTTTCCATTTCTTTTATTGTTTTGTGTACTCCTTGGTAAGTGATTTCTGCACTGTATTGTTTTTGCAGTCTGTTGTGGATGTTTTTTGCGGTTAATGGATATTCATTGCTAAGCAAGTCTATTATTTTCTGTTTTGTTGAAGCAGTTTCTGGATGAAGTTTTAATAGCGCTAGCTCATCTATCATTTGCTTTCCAACCCCTCTCTTTATGTATAAAGCTCTTCTGAAACAATTTTAAGCTTTACTTTTCGTCGATTGTCCATCTTTTTCCTTTTACTAAAAGTTTTTAAACAATGACGCAGTAATCTAATAAACTTTGATGTTTTTTGAGAGAGGGGTAACATGGTTGAGAGAGTTAAAACTGGAATTGATGGATTAGATAAAGCTTTGAATGGAGGGATTCCTGCAAAAAATTTGGTTTTGGTTGCAGGCGGAGCTGGAACCGGAAAAAGCACTTTGTGCATGCAGTTTTTGGTTAATGGGGCAAAAAAATTCAAAGAACGCGGTTTGTATATTTCTACTGAACAATCTGAAGGTGAACTAAAAAAACAGGCAGAACAATATGGCTGGAATATCTGGGAGCTAGAAGAAAAAGGCTTGCTGAAAATCATTTATATTGACATTATCAAAGAAAATCATTTTATTGAAAGAAGTAGGGAAGCAATCAAAAACTTTAAACCAAAAAGACTGGTTATTGATTCAATGTCTACGATGTCTGATTACATGGCTGTCACTGATTACAGCAAACAAAGCTGGAGTGTTACTTCAGTGCAGAACACTGTTATCCCTCAGTTTTTCTCTGAAAAACTCATGAGCAAAAAAATCCTCTCTTCTTTGATAAATGAACTGAAAAACTTTGATGCGACTGCACTCTTAACAACTGAACTGCCAGAAGAAGGGAAAGCTCTAAGTGCGGACGGGTTGAGTGAATATATTTGTGATGGGGTAATGGTTTTGCATTATCTCGGCATTGTTGGAGGGGATACAAGATCATTACAGATTAGAAAAATGAGGTACACCCAACACAATAAAAGCTATCTTCCTTATGAGATTGCTCAAAAAGGGATTGTTATTCATGAGGAACAAGCAATGGATGTTTTAATGAAATAATTTTTGGTGATTGATATGTATGGCTTACTTTCTAAGCTTATAATGACAGGGAAACTTAAGTTTGGTCCTGGAGAAATTACTGCTTTTAAAGACCCTTTTTGCTTAATTGATTTGTACTCTCTAAAAAAAATGACTGATGATGCGATTTTAGGAGGGCCCAAGGAAATTTCTAGGCTGTACTTTTATGGCTGGGTTTTTGGTTATAGAACTACAAAGAATATGATCAAGATATTAAATCTGCGAAAATTTGAAGAGAGATATAAAGTGGCTATGGATGTAATTGGCCTTTTGGGTTTTGGAGACTATAAGACTTTAAGTTTTAAACGTGCTGATCACGCTAAGTTTAGACTTTTGAAAAATCCTTTTTCGCTACTTTATCATCCTTATGATAAGTTTGTTTGTCATTATATTAGAGGCATGGAAGCTGGAGGAGGAACATTAGTACACGAAATACTGATAAATAATCTTGAGTTTGAGTGTGGGGCAATTAATGGCCACTATTGTTATCATGAAAATTTAAGCCAAGAAAATATCGATAAATTAGATAAAAAATTTGTTTCTGAACAGTTAGATTTACAATACTTGAAAAAAAGACAAAGAGAAGTGGTAGAAGAAGCAGGAGATGATCCTTCTGCACTTGGACTATAACCAATAGAATTTTAGTTTCAATATAGGAATTTGTTATGGAAGAATTTTTCTCTTCAATTGCTAAAAGAAACTTTTTTTTAAACGCACTTATTTTAGGGAGACCTTGGAATGCTTTTTTGATAGGTTTTTTTTCTTTGATTGGTTTTTTACAGTTGGCTAAATTAACTAACTTTTCGCTTACTTTATCTATCTTCCTTTCCTTTTTTCTTCAATATTTTGGGGGAAGCATTCTAAATGATATCTATGATTTTTCTGCAGATAAAATTAATATGCCTTATAGACCGCTGGAATCTGGGGTAATTTCTATTCAACAAGCAAAAATGATTATGTTTTTGAGTTTTTTTCTAAGTTTTGTGCTTGCATATTTTACTTCGCCTTACTTATTGATTGGAGTGCTCTTGTTTTTTTTGATTACTATTCTTTATTCAGTGAAACCCTTTAGATTGGTAAGCAAAGGATTTATAGGAAATCTTTCTCTCGCAGTGGTAACAATATTGGTGCCTTCTCTTACAGGAATGGCTGTAGCTAACAAAAATTTTTTTGTTTTTGGTACAGATTTTTATCTTCCTTTTTTTTCATTTACTTTATTTTTTGCTTTTTTTAGTATTATTAAGGACTTTAAAGATATTAAGGGAGATTCTAACACAGGGAAAAAAACATTTGTTGTTGTGCACGGTCTTATTGACTCAGCAAAAGTAATGCTTTTTGGCAGTGTTCTTTTTTTTATTATATCTGCTTTTTACTTTGGGAAATTGGTTTTTTTTGTTGAGTATTATTATATTTTGTCTTTCGTTTTCTTAATTTTTTTACTTTATCTTGAGTTAAGCGCATTTGACATAAATAAATCTCATGAGGATTTTGAAAAAATGTTTTTACAAGGAAGGTTATTGTTGTTTTTTTATGTATCTGGACTTCTCTTATTGTTTTTATAATTCAAAAATAACTCTTAATTTTCTCTTTTAATTTTTTCGCTAAGATAGGGTTTTTATTTACTATTATTGGGATTCCAGTTTTTCTCTCAAAAACATTAGTGGATAGTTTGTCCAAGTTCAGGTCTTCAATTTTCTTTATTTTTCTAAACTCATTGTTGACTTTTTTAACAATATCTTTCGGATAAAAAACTTGAAAAATGTAATCTTCATAAATTAAGAATTCTGGCATATTTAGGTCTTTTATGCCTAACTTAAACTTGTTTTGTTTAAATCGTTTGATATTTTTACCACACCATTCATCTAATGGGGTGTTTCCTTTTATTATGACATAAAGTGAAGCGTTTTCTGCAAGCTCTTTAATGTTTGAATATCCTTCTTTTGAGAAAAACAAAGGGTTCCAACAATGAAACCAATAGAAGTACAAAGTTTCTGATTTTTCTATTATTTCTGCAACGCTTAAGATGAATCTGTCTACTGATGCTAAATCATCAAAGTAAAAGTTTGAAACATCTTGGTTTATAGCCTCTAATATGGTTTGATTTTTGTTGGATCTAGAAAGATGTTGCTCAGTAAACTTCTTCAGCGAGGTAATCCATTTTAAGTCAAGTTCGTATTCTTTACCTTTTTTTTCTATTACCCCCTTTTCTAATAGTTCATTCAACACTTTATGAACTGCTTGGTATGATATATTTAAGCCGTATTTTTTTTTGTTCTAGAATGGATTTTTTTTGCGCTTAAGGGATGTTCATAAGCTAATAAGGAGATAATAACTTCTTTAGAAGAAACTTTGTTTCCACTTAAGACAGGCAAAAAAATTTTAGTTTTCATTTCAAATTAAGCCTCATTATAATATTAAGCTCACTTTTTTGTTATCTGTATTATCTATAGAAAAAGATAAGCTTTAAAAACACTAAATCTCTTCTTAATAAATACTATGAAAAATAAACTAAAGTCAGGCTATGATGTAGTGGTTATTGGAGGAGGCGCCGCTGGCTGTTCTTTTCTGAATAACCTTTCAGAGAAATATAATGCTCTATTAGTTGACCACAGAAAGTTTCCTCGTGTTAAAGCTTGCAGTGGAATCTTAGTCCAAAACTCTAAAGAATATTTTACTGGTCAAGATTTACCTAAAGAAGTGTTAGCAGAACCAATTGAATTGCATTTGACTTATCAGGATTGGAATAGTGAAAAAGAAAACGCAGTTGAAAAGTATTTTATTAATACTCGAAGAAGAAAACTTGATGAATGGTTGTTCTCTAAGGTAACTAAAAAATCTAATGTAGTTATATCTGAAGAAACAAAATTATTAGATTTTTTTCACACCAAAGATAAAGAGTTTATTGTTTTAATGCTGGAAAATAGCCATGAAACAAGAGCTATTATTACTAAACATCTTGTTGCCTGTGATGGAGCTCTTTCCACTATCCGAAGAAAGCTTTCTAATAGAGAGATTCCATATTATGTTGCTATTCAGGAATTAATTCCAGGTTTTACGTTAGATAGAGCTTACTTTATTTTTGATGAAGAAGTAACTGATTTTTATGGATGGCTGATTCCAAAAGATGGTGCAGTAGAAGTTGGTGCCGCAGTTTCTCCTGTAAATTCAAAACAAAAGTTTCAGTTGTTCAAGAAAAAAGTTGAAGAAAAGTTTGGAATTAAAGGAGAAGGAGAAGTTAACTCTGCTGTTGTTTTAAGACCTTCTTCAGAAAGAGATATTTTTTTGGGCACAGACTCTATTTTGGTTTGTGGAGAAGCAGCTGGATTAATTAGCCCAAGCAGCGCAGAAGGAATCAGTTTTGCTTTAATCAGTGGAAAGCTTTGCGCAGAAACTTTGAATCTTGGATCTAAAGATCCGCTAAAAGAATACAAAAAGAATTGCAAAGGATTGTTAGAAAGACTAGGAACAAAATTCAAAAAATCAAAGGAAATAAGCAATTCTGGAAAAAGAAAAAAACTTTTTCTTTGATTTTTTTCAGATAATTTTTATTTATTAATTTTAGTTTTTTTCTATTTTTTTTATTATTTCTTTAGCTTTTTTTAATGCATCTTGTTTTTTGTGATATGCTTTAGAACGCCATAATGTAGAAATATTGCATTTTATTCCATTATCTTTTTTAAGCCAGAAGTGATTGATTTCAATTACATGGTTTGTGTTTCTAAGCATAAAGCCCCCTCTTGTTTTTTTATTAAGTTATGTAGTTTTTAACTTATATTTCTTGAGTTGACGCGTGTTCAACTAATTAGTTGTTTTATTAGTGACTCTATTTATGATTATTTTTGCAAATAACTGTAGTTATTTTGATTTACTTTTTTATGTTGCCTCTTCTGATTTTAAAGAGTTTAGGCAATAACCGTCTTCTTTTTTTTATTTTTTTCAGTCTTGATTCAACTCTCATGGTATTTGGAAATTCTTCTACTCTTTGAAACTTTCTCTTTTGATCAAGATGTATCCTTAAAGAACTTTGGTAACCTTTTGGCAAAAGTTTACTTATTCTTGAACGCATTAATATTTTTCTTCTCTTTCTCGGATTTTCCAAAAGATATTTTATTCCAAAGTGTCCTGAACCAAATGCCATTGCTATAACTGGCTTTCTTTGGATTTCCTTTCTTAACCTTGGAGCCAAAAAAGAATCTGCTTTTTCGGTGTTAACCACATTTCTTAGAATAGTTACTATTTTTCCGCCAATTATTTCATTTATTTTTGTTTTAGCTTTTCTTGGCCATTCCACAGGTGGTTTTTTTCCTTTTTCCGAATATATGTCGTAATAAATGTCAATAAGAGGATCTAATAGCCAATATGGGAGTGAAAGGATTCCCAAAGTCATTATTCTGATTTCATGCGAGATTCTGCTAGTTTTTTTTATTGGAGGGTCTGTTATCCAAATCTGCTTACCTTCTTTTGCTGCCTTTGAAACAAGATCTTGAAATTGCGGATGGTCAAGACTGGATGGGCGTTTAGATAAAACTGGTCCTTCTTTGCGAACTCCTTCAATTATTACTGCGTCAAATGATTTATTAGTGTAAGAAGAGCTCAAAAAGTGTTGGCCAAAAAGTAATATATATTTAGCATTTCTTGTTTCTACTTCAACAGTTGTCATGAATATTTATTGGTTTTCTTCTTTATTAAATATTCCCTTGAGACAATAAAATATTTTGCTTTTTTAAGAGCTTCAACGTTTTTCCCCAACCCATTATAGAACGGCCACCGTAGGGTTTATATATAATCTGCCCGCCAATATTATACGTTATTTGAACTTGGGGTGTGAGCCTAATTAATTTCTTAAATTCTGAGTTCAAAACCAACTCTCTTGAATTGAGGAAAGAATCCTTTCTTTCCTCCTATTTCCTTTTTACACAATTATTCTATTTTACTTTCAGCAAACAGCCAGATATCTTCTTTCATTAAAGCAAACTCATAGTTTCTGATTGCATCAACAAACTTTAAGCGCATGTCATTAATTATTTCATTGAATTCATTATAGCTTTCAGCAATAATTTCAACTTCAACATCCCAAGCAGAAAGCTGTCTGATAAAATAAACAATATTTTTGTGCTGTTGAGTGTAATTAATTAGCTTTTGTTCAACTGCATCAGAAATATTATAAAAATAAATAAATGCCTTAAATATTTCAAAACCTAGTTTTGAATGATCAACAGAAATACGATACTGCATTATAACTCCTTTTTTTTCCATTTTTTTAATTCTTGTTCTGACAATATCAACAGTAGAATTAACTTTCTTAGCTAACTCAACCAAAGGAATTCTAGCATTATGGGCAATAATGCAGATAATTTTTTTATCCAATTCATCTAAAGAATCCTCTAAAACATCGCCCCCAAAAATTGAAAAACCAAAATCTTCATTTGACTCAGCAAGATGTTTTTTTGGATACTGCCTTACATCAACAATCACTCCAACATCTCTTTTGATAATCAAATGCTTAAAATCAGTGAAAATCATGTTCTTTAATTTGTTGAATTCCTTAACACTTTTAGCATAAATCGTTGCATGAAAATCCCATACTCCGTCACTGCTTCCAAACCAATAAATACCAGAAATTTTACTCAAATAAAGCTGAAATTTTTCTCTTTCTTTTGGAATGTTTGCAAGCTGAAAATAAAGCTTAAAAAAAGAATAACCAAACCTGCTTGGATTAATAGAAGTAATAAACCCTAAAATAATTCTGTCATCAATCAGCTTGTTGATTCTGATTCTAACCGACTCGCGGGAACGCTTTACTTTTTTTGCAAGCTCGTTATCGCTGATCCTGCAGTTTTTGTCTAATTCAAACAAAATCCGCTTATTTATTTTGTCAAGTTTATAAACCATAAATATTGCTAAAAATGGAAATATTTATATTGTAATGCCACGAAATGCAAGTATTTTGTTAAAATGTCTTATTAACTTCCTTAAACATAAATAATATAGAAACAATTTTTATGTATAAAAGGAGGAGTCTTTTTTGAAAAAAATACTTGACGAAAAAAACCTTGTGAAATGCTTAACCAATGAAATTGATTCATGTAAACATGAAAACATCGCTATTCTAGCAGGACATTTTCCTTTAAGAGTCAATCATAAAACAAAAGAGCTTTTTGAAGACTTTAAAGTTTGGGGAGAATTTTCTTTTTACACTTTAGAATTAGGAACAAGAGCTGCAGAATATGCAAGAAAAAAAGGAAAATGCATTTCTTTTATTTTTCTATGTGATGACCAGACTTATAGAGATTCAGACAAAAAATTGCTGGATTCAACTGGAAAGCTTAATGACACTCAATTGGATAACAGATGGAGAAAAGCAAGAGACAAATTATACAAAAAAAGGTCTGGAAAAAATGCAAGGCTTCCAAAAGAATATGTTGAAATTCTGAACAAGTATGGTTTTGATGAATCTTTTGTTTTAAGACAAAACCAAAAAAAGAACGATAGAAAAGATTGTATGTATTTTTCTGAGGCTGTTTTAAGAGATCCAAAAAATGTAGTGACTTTTAATTCAATTCATGTATGTGCAAGGGAATATATTGCTTTGTTAGAATCACACCAGTTTACTTTTGCAGGGCAGCAAAAGTATTTGATTAGTTTTATCCCTCAAAGATGTTCTCATTATATCTGTGAGGCAACAGATTTTTTTTCTGAAACTTTCAGAGGAATTCATGTTTTTATGGGAACAGAAAGTTCTCTGAACAGGAAGTCAATTTATTTGCATCCTTTTTCAGTTTACTTTAAGAAAAACTAGTTTTTCATGCTCTGGTTTGTTATGCCTGTAGAAACCAGCAATCTTTTTATATTAAGTTTAACTAAGGTTTATTTTATGAGAGAAGAAACAGCCAACTGGCTAAAGCAAGCTGAAATGGATTTAGGAGCTGCAAAAGCAAATCTTGAAATAAAGCAGTTTTTTGTTGTGGCTTTTTATTCACAGCAATGCGCAGAAAAATCATTGAAAGCTTTTGGAATAGAAAAAATGCGGGAAAACATTAAGACACATAACCTGCTTGAAATAGCAAAAAAATTAAAGCTGCCAAAAGAAATAATTGACGGCTTAATTGAGTTGAATCCGGATTTCATTATAAGTAGATATCCTGATGCAGCGAATGCAGTGCCGGCAGAATTATATGACTTTAAAAGAGCAAAAAGAAAAATTCTTTATGCTGAAAAGGTGTTTGAATGGATAAAATCAAGGATAAAAAAATAAAAAATTTTTTAATTAAGCTGAAAAAGCATTTTAAGCCTGAAAAAGTTATTTTGTTTGGTTCAAGGGCAAGAAAAGATTTTTTGAAAGACAGTGACTATGATTTTATTATTGTTTCAAGTGAATTCAAAAAATATGGTTTTCTTGAAAGAATAACTCAGGTAATAAAAAAATGTGGAATATATTTTAGTGTAGACTTATTGTGTTACACTCCAAAAGAATTCATTAAAAAAGCAAAACAAATTGGAATAGTTTCAACTGCAGTAAAAGAAGGAAAAAATCTGATATAACTCAAGAAAACATTTTTCCTTCTTCTTTTTCTTCGTTTCCTAAAACTTTTTCTATTGCTTTAAGAAAATGTTCTTGAGAAACAAAATCAGATTCTTCGCGCAAGGCAAGAATGCCTGCTTCCATGCACACAGCTTTAATTTCTGCTCCAGAAGAGCCTTCAATTAATTCAGCTAAAATTCTTAAATCGACATTAGTTAAAGGCATTGAAGCTGAATGAATAGCAAAGATTTCTTCTCTTTCATTTACATCTGGAAGAGGAATTTCAACCATTCTGTCAAATCTTCCTGGACGCATTAAAGCAGGGTCAATTACATCAATCCTGTTTGTTGCGCCAATTATTGCAATATTATTTCTTTTTTTAAAGCCGTCCATTTCAGATAAAAGCTGCATTAAAGTTCTCTGCACTTCTCTGTCTCCGCCGGAAGTTTCATCTGTTCTTTGGGTTCCGATTGCATCTAATTCATCAATAAAAATAATGCTGGGCCTTTTTTCTTCTGCCAGCTTAAAAACATCTCTTACAAGTTCAGCTCCTTCGCCAATATATTTTCTCACTAACTCTGAAGCAGTGATTTTAATAAAAGTTGAATTGGTTTTGTTTGCAACAGCTTTTGCTAAAAGAGTTTTTCCTGTTCCGGTTTCTCCATATAACAAAACTCCATTTGGAGCGTCAATGCCGAGTTTTTCAAATTTTTCTGGAGCAAGCAAAGGCAGAGAAACAGTTTCATCTAATTCCATAATCTGTTTTTTTAGTCCTCCGATTAAAGAAAAATCTATTTCAGGTTTTTCTATTACTTCCATTGCTCTTGCTCTGGGGTCTCTTAGCTCGCCGACAATTCTGGTTACTCTTAAACTTCTTTGAGTCATTGCAACTCTAATGCCAGGCTTAATCAGTTCTTTGAATAAATCATCAAACTCTACAAGGAATTCCAGTCCGTTTGCGTTTTTTACTATTGCAGTATTATCTGAATTAACTTCTTGCACTGCCCCGACAATTAAAGGAGGTTTTCTCATTGCTTCCAGTTCTTTTTTTATTCTCTGAAACTCTACTTCAATCTGGGTGTTTTTTGATCTAATAAGTTCTTTTTCTGTTGAAAGCAGTCTAACCTGTTCTTCCAGTTTAGTTACATAATCGTAAATATCAAAAACCGGCTGCTTTTTTGTCAGAGTGCTTCCTTCATCTTCCTGCATGTTACTCAAAAAACTAATGTAATGGCAATCAATAAAAGCATAACTCTTTCTACTTGTTATAGAGAGGATGAACTGCGAAATCTGCGGGAAAATAATGGAAAAAGCTTCCACAGTTTTGATTGACGACACACAGTTTGATGTATGCGAAACCTGCAGTTCTCTGGGAAAAAAATTAGAGGTAAAAGATTCAAGAGAAGAAATTCCTAAAAGGAGTTTTGAGAGAGATTTTACCTCTCAACCACAATTTGAAAAAAGATTTCCTTCAAAAACTCCTCCAAATTATCCCCAGCAGAAACTGGAAGCAAGCACTTTAATTGAAGAGTTTGGAAAAAAAATAATGCAGGCAAGACAAAGAAAAGGGCTGAAACTAGAAGAGCTTGCAAAAAACATTTTTGAAAAAGAATCTGTAGTGCAGAGAATTGAAGCAGAAAAATTCACTCCCTCAGATAAAGTTATCAGAAAGCTGGAAAAGGAATTGGAAATAAACTTAAGAGAAGAAGAATAAACTGTTTTATTGATTTTTATGTTAGAAGGAATTTTTGTATTAGAAGAATTAACTTCAAATATTTTTTTCTGGATTTTTTTGTTTTTGGTTGTTTCAGTTATTTTTACCTTTTTGTTGAAAAAATTCACCAGTGCAAAAACTTATTGGATCGGCTCAATGTATAAAACAAAAAAAGCAAATCCAATCTTTGACAGGTTTGCGCACCATAAGAGAATAATAAACTTTTTAACAGAGCTTGGACTGATTTTAGGTTTTGGCTTGATTGCAGTGGATTTTTTATATGGAAAAAAAATGAATAAATTCAAGCGAACTGGTTTATGGATTATTTCAATTTTGTTTTTGTATTTTGTTTTTGAATTGTTTTTTGGAATTTTTGCAAAAGAAAGTTTTATTACAGAAGGCTTTACTGATATTTTTGGAATAAATCTTTTGAGTTTTGTTTTTGCTTTAAGCGGTTTTGCAGGATTTATTATTCTTTATCTGGCTTTAACTGCGGTTGACATTATAACAAAAACCTTAAGCGGAGTAAAAGCCTGTCCTGGAATTGCTCCGGTAATTCCCGGAGTAGAGATTCCAAATGTTCCTTTAGTGATTCCATTGCATGCATGGATTTCTTTATTTATAATTCTGATAATCCATGAAGGATTCCACGGAATAACTGCAAGAAAAGAAAAATTTGAAATAAAAAGTTCTGGTTTGCTTTTGCTTGGATTCCTTCCGATTGGAGCATTTGTTGAGCCAAACGAAAAAGAAGTGAAAAAAGCCGAGCCAATAAAACAGTTAAGAGTGTATGCTGCAGGGCCGATGGCAAATCTTGTTTCAATTATTTTTATTATTTTGATTTACAATCTGCTTTTGGGTTTTATTGTAACTCCTTTTATTGCCCCGCAGGCTGATGCAATAAAAAGAGAACACATTACAGGAATACAGATTACTGAAGTGCAGGAAGAAATTGTTTTTTGCGGAGAAAAATATGCTTCCCCGGCATTTGGACTGCTTGAAGAAGGAATGTGGTTAAAAGAAGTAAATGGAGTTGAAATCCAGTTAAAGGAAGATTTTGCTGAATCATATAAAGGAAAAAAAATTGGTGATGAATTTTCTTTTGTAGTTGAAAAAGACGGAGTAGAAGAAGAAGTTAAACTAACCGCAAACAAACAAGGAATGTTTGGTTTTGGAAGTGAAGAAATCAAATCAAAAGAATATTCTTTTGAAGACGGAACTTTTTTGTTTTTTTATTTTTGGACAGTTGATCCTATAAATAATCATAACTTTTTCAATTGGTTGTGGATTTTGTCTTTACTGGTCGCAGTGGTAAACTTCCTTCCAATAGAACCTTTTGACGGGGGAAGAATTGCAAGAGTTATTTTCCCTTCTTATCTTGGTTTCTGGAAAGAAAAAAAAGAGAAAAAAGAAAAAATAATAATGAAAGTATTGTTTTATGCAGTAATCCTTTTGTTTATTTTAAATGCCTTGCCTTTGTTTTTCTAAATCAGATTATTTCTTCATCCCAGTACATTTTTTCATCCAGTTTTATCTGGCCTTTAACTGGAGGGACAATTTCTTTTACTGCAAGGCATCTTAAAAAGTTTGACCTAAAATAAGTTTCTTTTGCTTTTGGAACAGGAAATTCTGCTTTAACTTTTGCATACTTGTTTTTTTCTGCTTGGTAATCGTCAAATTGCCCTACTGGATAAAAAGCCTGGTCTTTTACAATTTCAGTAAAAATAAATCCAGAGTTTAAAATCATTTCTTCTATTTTATGCCATTTTTCTTTTCCTGAATCAATTGAAGTCAAGCCAAAATAAAAACAGGAATCAATCCCTTTTAAAGCAGACATTCCTCTTCCTAAAAACAATTTGATCCCTTCAAATGTTTCAACTGGGTCAGATAAAAAAACATCAAACTGTTTTCTTAGTTCAGGGGCAAGCTCTTCTTCTACACTCCAGGTTACTGCTTTTAATTCAAGAGAATTTTTTTCAGCAAAATCGTTTATAAAATTATTAAAGCGTTCATCTATTTCTAATACAAGAATTTTTTTTGCTCTTTTTGTCAGCGCTAAAGCAATGCTGACCAAATCATCATCGCCTATTATTAAAATGTTTTTTGAGTCAACATCAAAATTTTTTCCCATTAAAACTGCTCTTTGAACTGAATCTTTTTCTCTCATTATTCCTTGGTCAAAAGGTTCAGTGAGAGCTTTAGGTCTGTTTTTTACTGCAGCAGAAAACTTTTCTAAAAGTTGTTTTTCAAATTTTTCATCCCATTCAATTGCAGTTAAGATTTCATTTTCTTCTGCAAACTTTTTTCCTTTTTCTGTTAAATGAATCTTTTCATCTGTTGTTTCAACCAGGTCTTCTTTGTGCATTTCATTTAATTCTTGAATCAGTTCTCTGGTTGAATAAGGAAGTTTTCCTGAAAAAAACCAGAAAGTTTCACTTTCTTTTTTCAGCAATGAAATTAGTTCTTGTCTTAATCGTTTCAATTTTATTACCTTCATGCATTCTTGAAAGAAATTTTTTTTCAATCCTTTTGGGTTTTAGCTGGTCGCAGATTGATTCAAATGCTTTTATTGCGTTTTCCGGAGGCCCGCAGGTAAAAATGTCAATTGAAGCAAAGTTTTTTTCAGGCCAAGTGTGAACTGAAAAATGGCTTTGGCTTAAAACATAAACTCCGGTTACTCCAAAAGGTTCAAACTGGTAAAAATAGTCTTTTAATACAGTTAATTTGCTTGCTTTAACAGCGTTTTTCATTATTATTTGAATGTCTTCAAGGTAATGCAGTTTTTTTTCATCACATTCCCAGAGGTCTGCAAGTATGTGGATGCCGTTGCGGAATTCTGTGTTGATCACTGTCGTCATCCTCCATAAACTTCACCTTGAAACTTATCATAAAACAAAAATCACTTCTTACCTCTAGACTTGTAAAACATAATACAATTTGTTATGTATTTAAAAACAAAAAACTTTAAAAACAGATTTTTTTTCTTTTTTCAGCTCGAAAAACAAAAAAAAGAGAATAGGAAAAAATCCTATTCTAAATATAACCAAGGTCCATGTCTGATTTGCTCATTCTTGCTGCTGCTTTAGATGGAATTGCTTCTGGGCTTTTAATATATGGAGAATGCACGCCGGTAAAGATTGAAATCACTTCTAATTTGTTTTCAAATGTCGGGTCAACTCTTGAACCCCATATTACTGTTGATTTGGGATCAATAGTGTCAGTTAATAATTCTCCTACTGCATTGGCTTCTCCTAAAGTTAATTCCGGCCCTCCGGTAATATGGATTAATGCTCCTGTTGCTCCGGAAAAGTCTTGCAATAACACTTAATCCTTTGTTTCCCATTACGCTTCTAACATCAGCAAAGTCTAAGTTGATTAGTGAAGGCTGTGTAATGGTTTCTGTAATACCGCGGACTGTTCTTGCTGTTACTTCGTCTGCTACTTTAAATGCATCTTGGATTGGAAGGTTTGGCACTAAACTTACTAATCTGTTATTGTCTATTACTACAACTGTGTCAGTGTTTGCTCTTAATGTTTCAATTCCTTCTTCTGCTTTTAATAATCTTGCTTTTTCTAATGCAAAAGGATATGTTACAATTGCAATTACTATTGCGCCTTGTTCTTTTGCTATTTCTGCAATTATTGGTGCACTTCCAGTTCCTGTTCCTCCGCCCATTCCGGCAGAAATAAACAGCATGTCTGTGTTGCTTAAAATTTCTTCTAAAGCTTGTCTTGAAACTTCAGCAGCTTTTGCTCCTACATCTGGATAGCCTCCAGCTCCTAATCCTCTTGTAACGCTTTTTCCGATTAAGATTTTTGTTAGTTCATCATTGATTATTGACAAGTGTTGTTTGTCTGTGTTAACTGCAACTAATTGTGCTCCAGAAACACCCATATTTGCAAGCCTGTTAACTGCATTACAACCTGCTCCGCCTGTTCCAATAACCATTATTTTTGGAGCTCCAAATTCTTCAATTCTTTCATCGACTTTAGAGCTTGTCTTCTGCATTGCGTCTTCTATTACGCTTTTCAAAAATATCACCCCTTCTTAAAAAAAGAATACTGTATTAATATGGGCTTAAGTTCTATAAATACGTTTTGTTAAAAGAATAGAGGTCATTTAACGCTTTTTTTTCCCGAAAGGTTTTTAAATAATAAAATCAGTTTATGTAGATCAAAAATTAGTCATATTTTGACGAATTTCAGTGTTTCTATTCTTTGTTTGGTAAGCCTAATCTTTGCAATACAAATTTTGTTTAAAAGAAGCGCTATGTTCTCTTAAAAGAAAAATAAGGTGTAGCAATGCTTTTTAGTTCTCTATAAAGCTCATTTTGAGCTTTATTTTTCTTTCAGTTTCCTGCGGAGCGCTCTTTTTTGGGAACGCACAATAAATAGTTATGTATAAGCCAGAGCTTTGTTTTGACTTTAGATTTTTCTTTCTTTTTCTCAAATACTCCTTATGTATATATTAGTGTATTTTGCTGTTATTCCGCTTTTGACTTTTTCCTTGTTTTTTTCTCTGATTTTTCCAATGCTTAACTTTTTTAAACCATTCTAACTATTTCTTTATTCTAACAAATTATATTTCCACTTCAGCTCGACTGAAAGTCGTGCGTCGTGCTCAAACGGCAAAACGTTTGTGCCCCGGTAGCTTAGTGGTGGAGCAGTCGGCTGTTAACAAAACTTTTGAGAAAAGTTTTATCAAAAGCAACTTTTAAAAAAAGTTGCATCAAAAGTTAGCAGCAACCGACAGGTCGTCAGTTCGAATCTGACCTGGGGCGTTTTACACTCTAATCTAAATATAGAAAACTGTAGAGTTCGGGAATTATTTCGTTTTAGGGTTTTTCTTGAGCGAGTCATGTTTTTTCTTCTGTAATGTTTTTGTAGAATAGTCCTATTATGCTTTCTGGTTGAAGCTTTCTTATGAAAGCTTGTGAAGGGGTTTCTGCGTTTTCTAAATTTAGTGCTCCGTGTAATCGGTTGT
>JAFCDN010000016.1 GCA_017609625.1 Candidatus Iainarchaeum sp. | reverse complement strand
CAATGGTTTGTTCCCTTACCCTTAGCACTGTTGCTTTTGAAGTTTGAGCTAAAGCTCTTAACGTGTCAAGCAATACTGCAGCAGCCATTACTAGGACAATACTGAAAAGCACACTCAGCAAATATTCAATTGAAATTTGTGCTTTTTCTTCCATAAAATCACTTTTAATCCAAGTGTGTAAGCCAATCGTTTAATTTGTTTTTTGTTTTGTGCCCTGTTGAACCAGTAATGTCTCCTAGCATGACTATAACTATTGCAGCGACAATTATGGCTCCTGCCATAAGCAGGAGATATTCTAATGCTCCTTGTGCTTTATTATCCATAAAAATCACTTTATATTGAATGTTCTAGTTTGTTGTATTTTGTGTGGTATGTATTTTTTGCGTCTGTTGGGGGAACTATTGAACTGGTCATTACTATTATTGCTATTGCAGCAACTAATATTGCGGCTGCAATTATCAGCAAGTATTCTAGTGCTGCCTGTGCTTTGTTGTCCATTAATATCATTCTAATAGGCTTGTGTGTTCTAGTGCGTTGTATTTTGTGTGGTATGTATTTTTTGCGCCAGTTCCGCTTGTGTCTGCAAAGGTTGTCAGTATTACAATTACAATTGCTGCAATTAAAACTGCTCCTCCGATCAGTAACAAGTATTCTAATGCTCCTTGTGCTTTGTTATCCATTATTTTTCCCTCCTTTTTTTTAAAAAAATTTATTGTTTATTTAATAACTCAACTTTTGTTTATAAAAGTTTTGTTTTCAGTTAGCTAAATGCTCTACTTCATGTGCTATTGGGCCGCTTACCATTGATTTCAAGAACATTCCTACAACTACTGCAATAATCACTGCAGAGGCAATTATTAATAGAGTTTCCATTGAAGTTTGAGCTTTTTCTTCCATTTTTACATTCCTCCAATTCCGCTAATCAAAGACCTTGATATTGCTCCTGATACAAAGAAAATTATATAACCGATAAATAAAAGGATTGGTAAATATATAATACTTTTGTTTTTCCTTCCTTCTCTCATCAAAGAAATCATTACACTTGAAGCTGTAATCTGAATAAAAATATAAAGCTGAAGCAAAAGCATCAAAAGCATTTTTGAACTGACAGCTTCTCTTCTAACATCATCAGGCAAACCAGACAAATTTCCTGAAGCAGTAATCAAAAAGCCTACAATAGTTGAAACCAAACCAAAAATAAAAGGAGAAACTATTGCTCCTGCTGTAACCATAAACATTACCTGCATTAAAGTATTGCTTTTTCTTTCATGGCTGAGTCTATTTGTATCCCTAATATCTTCTGAAATCTGTTCTAATACATCAGCCAGTCCTGCGCCTGCTTTTACTGAATCAATTATTATTGTTACACTTCTCTTCACTAACCTTGAATCAACATTATATGAAAGAGTTGAAAGAGAATCTTCAAAGTTTTCTCCTTCTTCCAGTTTCCTTAACACTGCGTCTAATTCGCCTGACAGTTCCCCAAACCCTGCTCTGCTTATTTCCCTTAAAGCATATTCATATGTTCCGCCTGCTTTTAGAATGTCTGCCATCTGCTTTAATGCTTCTGGCAGTTCTTGTTCTATACTGCTTATTCTTTGGATTCCTTTAATCTGCGGATAACCTATAAGCAAGTCCATTGCAACAAAAAATATTACAAAAACCATTACCCCCATTGATTCAGTTAAAGGCGGGTCTTGCAATCCTAAAGCAACTTCTTCTGCAACAGTTACTGGAGAAAGATATTTCAATAAGAAAAAAGTAAGGATTGCAAGAATTAAAGAAATCAAAAAAGATAAAGTCATCCAAATTAAAGGATCAACTTTTAGATTTATTTTTTCAAGATGCTGTTCATATTTTTTCAAAAAAGTTGAATTCTTTAAAAATCCAATTCTTTGATATAATCTTATTCTACCCATAAATTACACCTTTGGCTGACTTAAAGAAATAAAAAACACTAAAAAACCTAATGCCATTGGCATCATCACCAAAAAGAAAACTACTAAAACTGGAAGAGTTAATGGAAGCATTGCAAAAACGCTTCCTGACTGCATTGGAGTGATTCTTATTCCCCCTAAGATTGAAACAAAAACAGGAATAACTATTGCAGTGTAAATAAATATTGTTGCAAAAAAATTCATTTTCTGTCCAAAGTCTTCTATTTTCATTCTTAAAGCAAAAGAAACATCGTCTGCTACATCATTCATGATTTCAGATAAATTTCCTCCAGTCCTTAATGCCCTTATTATGTGAATCAAAGAACTCCTTAAAGCTTTTGATTGTGTTCTTAATGCCAAATGTCTTAAAGCTAATTTTGTGTCTGTCCCTTCTTCTATTTCATTTATTGTTCTGGAAAATTCTTCGCTTAACGCTCCATAGTCTGCCATTGCAATTGTCTGGATTGTTCTGTACAAGCTCAAACCAGATTTTAGTTCTGTTGCCATATGCCTTAAAGCAAAAGGAAGCTCTCTTGAAACATCATCTCCTCTTGCCATTGCTCTTTTCCTTGGAATCAAAAACCCGATTATTATTGCCATAAAAGTCAAAGTCAAGCTTATAATTAATGCAAGCAAACTTTTTGCTAAAACAGGCGCGTCAGGAAAAAAAGCAAAAGCTAAAGTGCTGAGAATAATTACAGAAAAAATAAATACAAGCAAAGAAACTGAAGTTAGTATTGCAAGAAACTGTTTTGCTGAAATATTCATATTTGCACTATACAAATAAAAGCTCAGCTGCTTTACTTGTGGAAGTCTGCTGATCATTTTTTCTATTGGTCTTGTAATTGCTTTTAATGCAAGATAAAACTTTCCTAAATTTCTAACTAAAGGAGAAACAAAAACCTTTAAGTCTTCTGCTGTCTGAACCTCTAAATCTGCTTGTTTTCCTTCCGTAATTATTCCTCTTAATTCCCTTAATCTTCCGCTGACTTCTTCCATTTCCATTCCTTGGTCAGCGTATTTTCTTTTCATTCGTTCAACTATTTTGTCTACTTCTTCCAAGTCAACTGTAGACCTGTCTCTTGCTTTTTTTTCTCTTTTTTCTTCAATTATTTTTTTTAGTTTTTTTATGTCGCCCATTCAATCACTTTCTTTTGTTTAAGAAAGAATGTATTGCGCTTACAACTTCCTTCATATCTGTTACTTTATTTTTAACCAAACTTTCTAATAACTTTTCCCTTTCTTTTAATTCCTGTTTCATTTTTTTTTCATCATATCCAGTAAACTTCATCAGATTCTTAATATATTCGCTTTCAACATTTGTTTTCACTAATTTGTCTTTTACTGCATCTCTCTCAAATAAAGTCTGAGTTGAAGTTTTGTTTTTTAATACTCCGGTTACTTCTGCTATTTCTGTTATTCTTCTTATAGTTCCTTTCTTTTTATCATGAATTCTGTGCTCTACTACAATTAAATCCAGTCCTGAAAGCATTACTTCTGGAACACTCATTGGAGGGCTTGTAACCCTAACCAAGGTTTCCTGCGGGGAGTTTGCGTGAATTGTTCCAATGCAGTTTGAAATAACAACTCCGTTTGCAATATAATTATTATTTCCTTCCACAGTTAAGTCATACAAGAATCCAGTAAATTCTTCTTCTTCAACTGAAACAATCTCTTCAAACCTTAAATCAGATTCTGCAAGAATCTTCAACTGTTTTGCAGTTTCTCCCTGCAAAACATTGCATAGTTCTTTTATTTTTGTTTTTGAAGGATTCCTTGCTTTTGTTTCATATGCGTCAATCAAGCTTCTTGTTTTGCCTCCAAGCAAGCCTCCTAATTCTTTTTGTGTCATTCCTGTTTCAACTCTTGCTCTTTTAATAAGCCTTTCAATATTTGGAATCAAATCCAAACTGTTTTTTGATTTTTCAATTAACAAATCCAACTTTATTTTCTTTTTTTCGTGTTCAAACCCAATTTTTTCTCTAAATTTTTCTAAATTATCCTTTCCATAAACTGAAACTTTATAGTAAGGGCCAATATTTCCTTTTCCGTCTTTTTCCTGTGAATAAACAGAAGAAGTTATTCCAAATCTCTGTAAAATTAAAGGAACTTTTCTTGCAACATCTTTGTTTGCTGTGGCAAACTGGATACAATTTGCTTTTAGATTTACATGAGATTCACTGTCAAACAACCCTCTTAACAGTAATCCAAGTTCTTCATTTTTTGCTGAAAGGATCTTTTCATTCAGTTTGAAGATTTTTGTTTTATTTCCTATTGGTATTTCATATTCTTTGTTTATTTTTTCTATTAGTTTTTTATCACAAACCTGCACTCTGGAAAACCCTTGATAATCAAACTGGCTTACTTTATTTTTTGTTTCAGAAGAAATTTCTCTTTTAAAAGAGTCAATCAATGACTTTTCATTATTTACAAAATGTATTGCTTCTGTTCCTAAATGCCCGTCTCCGTAGATTAATCCAGTTAAGTAAGGTTTTGTGATTTCTTTTTCTGCACAAACTTTTACTTCTGCAGGAGCTGCAATGAAATCTCCTTTTTTTGTTTCCTCTGAATTTATTTCCTGTATTCCATTGCTGATTCTATAGATTGGATGGTCTTTTGTTAAATGCAGTTCTTTCCCGCTTTTTAATTTTATTCTCTGGAGTTTTTCTTTTGTTTTTTTTCTCCATGCATGAGTTATTTTTTTTTCTTCAATTTTAAGAGTTTTTTTGTTCCAAGAAGGAACTTTAATTGCATCTTTTCCAAGTTCTATAAATTTATAATCTTTTTCTTTTACTGAAACTTTTTCTTCAAAAAATTTATCTGTAAGTTCTCCTATTTCAATTATGTTTCCATCACTTAGCTGTATTAGTGCATCTCCGCGTGTCATACCGTCGTGGCCGGTATTCATTGCAGTAAACAATGTAAATGCTTCATCATGCCTTACTTCTCCTACAATTATTCTGTCTGGACGCATTCTCAAAGAGTTTTTTGTCAGAATATCTAATGTAATTTCTCCTGTTCCTTCTAATCCAGGGGGCCTTGCCTCTAATCTTATAACATGCTTTAACGGCAGATTTAATTCTGCTGTGTCTTCTATTGTTACCATTCTTTCTCTTTCCGGAATAAATGAAGCAAAAACATTCAAAGTAGTTGTTTTTCCTGAACCTGTTCCTCCTGTAATCAGAATATTTGCAGGCTTTACTCCTAAACCGTCAACACACAACCACATAAAAGCAGCAGTTTGTATATCAAATGTTCCGTAATTAATCAGGTCAATTATAGAGTAAGGGTCTTCTCTGAATTTTCTTATTGTTAAGCTTGCACCGGAAATTGATGCAGGAGGAATTGTTGCATTTACTCTAGAACCGTTTGCCAGTCTTGCATCAAGCAATGGAGCAGAAATGTCAACCCTTCTTCCGATTTCTCTTGCAATCCTGTTAATTAAATCAATTATTTCTCCTTCAGAAAAAAACTCAACATTGGTTACCATCATTTCGTGTTTTCTGTGAAAAATATAAACTGGTTTTTTTGCTCCAATAACCATTACTTCTTCTAATTGGTCGTCTCTGATTAAAGGGTCGATTAAGCCGTATCCGACCATTTCTCTTACAACTGATTCAGCATAAAAGTCGTATCTTCTTTCTGGAATATTTAATTCCTGTGAAGCCTGAAGTATTTCAATTATTCTCTGTTTGTATACTGTTCTTCTCTGTTCTGGATCCCTTATTTTATATGGGGCAATAGAAATAATTCTTGTTGCCGCTTCTTTTATTGTGTTGATTATAGTTCTTTCCCCGATTGTCGGCTTTGTTGAAGGAACAACATAATACGGCAGAATTTTTTCCGGAACAGAATAAATCCTTACGTCTCCATAGGAATCAATTTCTTTTTTTTCCATTGACTTCAGTTCTTCGTCAACTTTTGAAATTCTTTTTTCTTCTTGTGTTTTTTTCCCTTCAATTTTTTCTTTTGGAACTTTTACTTTCCCAGTTTTTTTTCCCAAAATCAAGTCAAGTTTTTTTTCTTCTTTTTTTATTAAAAGAGAATCAGCTTCTTTTTTTGGAATCCTTTTCCTTAACTCTTCCTGAAGTTTTTTTCTTCTTTCTTTTTTCTTTTTGTCTGAAAGCATTATTTTTTTTACTTCGCTTTCTTTAACTTCTTTTTTTTCAGCTTTTGGCTTAATCTCTTTTTCTTCTTCTTTAATCCTTTTTGCTTTCTTAACTAAATCCTTTAAATAATTAGGCATATATATCCTATAACAAAACCGCTTTAGATTATTTAAATTTAACGAACCCTTTGGCAACATTTTTTGCCAAACCGTTCACGGAAACGACCCCGCAGTTTTGAGCCTGCGATTGGTCTGTAAGAATCAGTTTCTTTCTTTAACTTCTTTTTTTATTTTTTCAATGAAATCTTTTAAAGAAATTGTTTCTTGTTTTCCCTGTCTGTTTCTTACAGTCACTGTTTGGTTTTTTTCTTCTCTTTCCCCTACTACAACCACAAAAGGGATTTTTTCCAGTTGTGCTTCCCTTATTTTGTATGAAACAGTTTCTGATCTTAAATTCAGTTCACTTCTGAAATCGTTTTTTTCCAGTTCTTGGTGAACTTTTTCTGCATATTCTTCAAACTTTTCGCCTACATTTACAACTTTAATCTGAACAGGGCTTAACCATAAAGGAAACTTCCCTTTAAAATGCTCTATTAATATTCCAATAAATCTTTCAAGTGAACCCAAAATTGCGCGGTGAATCATCACTACTCTGTGTTTTTTTGAATCTTTTCCGATATAAACTGCATCAAATCTTTCCGGAAGATTAAAATCAACCTGAATTGTGCTTAACTGCCATTCCCTGTTGATTGAATCTTTTACTTTGAAATCAATTTTTGGGCCGTAAAAAACTCCTTCTCCTTTATCTATTTCATATTTCAAATCAAGTTCTTTTAATGCTTCTTTTAATGAGTTCACTGCTTCTGTCCATTGTTTTTCTGTTCCAATTGATTTTTCCGGCTTGGTTGAAAGTTTTATTGCAACATCTTTAAAACCAAAAACTTTGAAAATATGCAGACAGAATTCAATTACTTTTTTTATTTCTTCTTTTAACTGTTCTTCAGTGCAAAAAATATGTGCATCATCCTGTGTAAAACCTCTTACTCTAAACAAGCCTCCTAATACCCCGGATTTTTCATATCTGTAAACAGTTCCAAATTCAAAAAACTTTTTTGGCAGTTCCCTGTATGAATGCTGGTTTCTTTTGTAAATCATTATATGTGCAGGGCAGTTCATTGGCTTTACTCCATATTCTTGTTTGTCTATTTCTAAGAAATACATGTTTTCCTTGTAATAATTATAGTGCCCTGAAGTTTTCCATGTGTCTGCCTTAAACAAATGAGGGGTTGTAACTGTTTCATACCCTCTTTTTTTATGCTCTTGTTCTTCAAATTTCATTACTTCATTTCTTAATGCAGAGCCTTTTGGATGCCATAAAATTAATCCTGCGCCTGCCATTTCGTTTATTGAAAACAAATCCAGTTCTTTTCCTATTTTTCTATGATCTCTTTTTTCTGCTTCTTCTTTTCTTTTAGAAAACTCTTCTAAGTCTTTCTGGGAAAAAAATGCTGTTCCATAAATCCTGTAAAGCATTTCATTTTTTTCATCACCTTTCCAGTATGCTCCGCCGGTTGAAAGAAGTTTAACTGCTTTGATTTCCTCTGTTTTTTTTATGTGAGGTCCTTTGCATAAGTCAGTGAATTTTCCTGTTTCATAAAAAGAAATTTTTCCTTCCATTTCTTTAAGCAGTTCAACCTTAAATTTTTCCCCTTTTTGCTCGTAAAATTTGACTGCTTTTTCTTTTTCCATTTCTTTTCTTTTGAATTCATGATTCTTTTTGATTATCTCGTGCATTTTTTCTTCAATATTTTTTAAATCTTCATTAGAGAAAGGCTCTTTCTTGAAAAAATCATAATAAAATCCTTTTTCTATTGATGGCCCGATTCCTAACTTTGTTTTAGGCCATAATTCTTTCACCGCACATGCAAGCACATGAGAAGCAGAATGCCTTAAAACTTCCAGCCCTTCTTTTGAATCCCTTGTAACAATTTTCACTTTAGAGTTTTCTTCAATCTTATAATCTAGTTTTTCAAGTTCTCCATTTACTTCAACTGCAATTGCATCTTTTGCCAGCTTGCTGCCTATCTTTTTCGCAACATCAATTCCTTTGCTTCCTTTCTTTACTTTTAGTACACTGCCGTCAGGTAGAGTTAATTCAATTTCAGCCATGAAATATATATACTAAAGAGTGTTTTTTTAAAGGTTTAAGAATCAAAGAACTTGTAGTTTGTTTTCTTAAAATTTATAAGAGCCTTTTTGCCTGTTTTTTTTACCGGCAGCAAAAACTTCCCTTCAATAAAATTCTTTCCGTGCAGATTTTTCTGTTTTCCTTCAACTAAAACATAATCTGAAACAAAGTTTTTCACAAAATCATTTTTTGGCTTTAAAAAAATTTCTTCTGGTTTTCCTTCCTGCATTTTTTTGCCTTTATCCATTACAACAATCCTGTCGCTCAAAAAAAATGCTTCATCAATGTCATGCGTAACCATTATTATTGTCAGCCCTGTTTTTTCGCTTAATTCTTTCAGAAAAACTTTCATTTTTTCTTTTAGCTTTGCATCCAGTCCGCTTAATGGTTCGTCCAACAAAAGCAAATCAGGCTCAAAAGCAATTGCTCTTGCAATTGCAACTCTTCTTTTTTCTCCTCCGCTTAGTTTAGTTACTCTTCTTTTTTCAAATCCGTTTAAATGCACTAATTCCAGTGCTTTCAAAACTTTTTCTTTAATGTTTTTCTGCTTTTTCATTTTCAATCCAAAAGCAATGTTTTCAAATACATTTAAATGAGTAAACAATGCATCTCCCTGAAAAACAAATCCTGCATTTCTTTTTTCTGCAGGAACTTTAGTGACTTCTTTTTCTCCAAAAAAAATTTTTCCTTCTTCAATTTCCTGTAACCCTGAAATGATTCTAAGTAAAGTGGTTTTTCCGCAACCGCTTGGACCTACGATTGAAGTAAAACATCCGTCTTTAATTTTCAGAGAAAAATTCATTTCCCAGAAATTCTCAAATACAAGCTTTAGCTTTTCTAATCTAATTTGCATTAAAACACCTGTTCTTCTTTTGAAAAGAATTCAATAGAATAAAAAGCCAAAAAGCTTATTGAAATTAGTATTAATCCCATCGCAGTTGCAGCAAACAAATCAAAAGTTGCAAGCAGTCTATAAATATAAACCGGCATTGTAGCATAAATTCCGTCATATAACACTAAAACAAAGCCTAATTCGCTTAAAGATACTGCAAAACAAAATCCAAGTGAAACAAACAAAGCATTTTTTATTCTTGGAAACTGGATTTTTTTAAATACATTCCATTCATTTGCACCTAAACTTTTTGCTGCTTCAATGCTTTCTTCATCTATTTTTTCCAGTGCATTATTCAATACTCTGAAAGCAAAAGGAAAAGCAAGAATTGAATGCCCCAAAGCAATTACAATCAAGTTTCCTGAACCAAATCCCAAAAAATAACCAAAAGCAAGGGTTATTACTGAAACTGCAACAGAAGAAGCAATAAAAACATTAATCAGTGAAACTCTTGTCTGTTTTAATGAAGCAAGCAGTCCCATAATTGTTGCAGTGACTGAAGCAAAAACTGCCAGAACCAGGCTGTAAAAAACTGAAGTCAAAGCATTTGTTCCAAGCAGACTGTTGTATTCTGAAAAAATTTTCTGAAAAGCCTTTAAAGTAAATTCTCCTGTTTCAGGATTAAAGAAAGCAAAAAAAACAAGCGAAACTATTGGAAGGATTATTGCGGCTGCAATGAAAAGCAAAAAAACTGTTTCAATTAATCCTTTAAATGATTTAACTGAAATTTTTTTCGGTTTTTCTTTTATTGTTTTTTCTTTTATGCTGAATTTTTTTGAAAAATAAAAATAAACAAATCCAACCAAAGACAAAATAACAAATTGAAATAATGAGAGAACTGCTCCTGTTGCAAAATCTATTCTTCTTGTAATCTGCCTGAATATTTCCACTTCTAAAGTTGAAAACTGTATTCCTCCTAAAGAAATCACTATTGCAAAGCTCATAAAACAAAAAATAAATACAAGTGATGCGCTTGCAAGGATTGAGGGAAGCAGCTGCCTTAAAGTTATGTTCCAAAAAATCTGGATTTTGTTTGCCCCTAAACTTTTTGCGGCTTCTTTCATTGTTGAATCAAGATTTTCCCATGCTCCTGCAACAAAACGCATTACAATTGAAAAATTGTAGAATACATGAGCTAAAATTATTCCGCTAAATCCATATAAAAATTGCACATGCTTTGGGAGTCCTAAAAAGTTTTTCAAAAACAAATTAATCCAGCCGTTGTTTCCGAAAATTATTACAAAAGAAACAACCACTAAAATTGAAGGAAAAACAAATGGAATCAAACTTAATGCTTTGAAAAATTTCTTTCCAGGAAAATCTCTTCTTGCTAGAAGGAATGCTGCTGGAATCCCAATCAATAAACAAAAAAAAGTTGAAACTCCTGCCTGAAAAAAAGAATTTAGAATAATTTTTTCTTTTGAAGCCAGAACTTCAATTATGTTCACATTTCCTAAAGAAAAAGATTTAATTAAAATTAATAAGAGAGGATAAAAAAAGAAAAAGAAAAAAAAAGAAACAAAAAAAAGTTTCAGGATTAATCTGAAATAATTATTTTTTCCCATTCTGAAATCCATTCCTCTTGTTTTTCTTCAATCAATTCTGCATCCAATTCCAGGTGTTTTAAAGGCTTTACTGCATATTCAAATGCTTTTGGAAGTTCAACTTTTTGGTTCACTGGAAACATAAACTGAGTAAAAGGAATTTCTTTTTGGAATTCCTCTTCTAAAGAAAATTCAATAAACTCTTCTGCAAGTTTTCTGTTTTTTGTTCCTTTTACTATTCCAATTCCTTCAATTTGGATATAATGCCCTTCCTTAAATTCTGCTGCAAGAAATTTATCTGTTTCTTCAAATTCAACGTAATATGGAGGCGAAGTTGCATAGCTTAAATACATTGGAGTTTCTCCTGTTCTAAACAATCCTGCTGCTTCATCCCAGCCGTCAGTTACAATCAAAATATTTTGTTTGAATTCTCTCCAGAATTCCTTATATCCCGGGTCTCCGTAAACTTTTATTGTCCATAAAAGCAAAGCCAAACCAGGAGAAGAAGTGCTTGGATTCTGAATCACAATTTTGTTTTCCAGACTTTTATCTAAAAGTGAATCCATTGAATCTAATTTAACTTCAATTTTTTCCGAGTCATATACAAAAGCAATAAAACCATAGTCATATGGGGTCAAATAACCTTCTTTGTAAAACCTGACATTTTCTGGAACAATTTCGATGTTTTTTGGAGTAAACTTTTCCAGCACATCATTTTCTATTGCTTTTGGAAGCATACTATTGTCTATTCCAATAACCAGATCTGCTTTTGGATTTTCTTTTTCCAATACAAGTGTAGATAAAAGCTGTCCTGCATCTCCTTTTGAAACAAGCTTTACTTTGCAGTTGCATTTTTCTTCAAATTTGGGGATAACTTTTTGCCCTAAACCGTATTCGGAAACCATTGAATCATAGGTGTAAATAGTCAAATCTTTTTCTTCTGGTTCAGCACAGCCAAACAAAAATAAAAATAAACTAAAAACAATCAAAACTTTAACTTTCATCTAATCACCAAAGACAATCAGAGCTAAAAGCTTTAAATTCAGAACCATTTGCGAAAATGCACACAAAGCAATATTCCGTCTTTTGACGTAATCAATGCTTTTTTGTTTTTAAATTCATTGCTTAAGCCAATTCCTACTCCAAATTCAAGATTGTAGTTTTTTATCTGATATTTGAAGCCTTTTAAAGTCAATCCTTTTACTTTTCCTTTAACTGGAAACAATGAAATTTTTTCTCCAGGGATTCCTTCAATTAAAAACTTTTTTTTTGGAATCAGATAAATTTCCTGGTTTTGGTGGATTATTTTTGCTTTAATGTTTTTTGGAATCTGTGTTAATAAAAAAATGTTTGTCATTGTCATGTCTGCCCTGCTTCCAATTGCTCCTAAAATCATTATTTCTTTGAATTTTTTTTCTGCACAATAATTTAGTGCCAGTTCTAAGTCAATAAAATCTTTTTCCCTTGGATACTTGATTTTTTTGACTTCCCTGAATTTTTTTAATGTGTTCTTTGAAATTGAATCCATGTCTCCTATAATTAAATCAGGCTTGAAGTCTGTTTTCACTAATTTGTTTGCTCCTCCGTCAACTGCAATTAAAAAATCCTCTTCTGAAATAAAGGAATACAAAAATTTTGTATTAACATTTCCATTGCATATAATTGCTGCTCTCTTATTCATAGTAAATATCCTTACTGCTTTTTCTTAAAACCTTAACTGTGGCTATTTCTTTTATGAAAGTAAACGGGGTTGAATGCATTAAATGCAAAGGAAAGCTTTTATGCGGTTTATCTTCATGCAAGGTTTTGAACAGTTATAAAAGAAAAACAAAAACAATTTCAGTGATTAAAGGAAAATCTTTTCAGGGAAATTCCCCTCCAAGCGTTTTTGTTTCCTGGCAGAATTATCCTAAAGTTAATCTTGCTCCGTTGTCTTCAACTTCTTTTATTGAAGGAATTGAAGTTTTTGACGAGCCAGAAGAATGGTTTGGTTTTTCTTCAGAAAAAATAACTGAAATGCGGGAATCTTTGTTAATGTCAGGAAAAAAAACAGACATTTTTTCTGCTTTAAACCCTTCAAAAGAGCTTTCTTTAATCCAGGAAACCGTGATGTCAATTAAACCAGTTGATGTTTCAGTTGAAGTAAACAAAGTTTTTTCTCAGAAACTTTCTTTTGATTCTTTTTCTTCTCCTTTAGGGCCAAAAGCTGATTTGAAAAAATTTTCTTTGAATGAAAATCCAAGTATTCCAAAAAAAATTGATTACATTGTTTCTGACACTGACCTTAATTCAGTTGAAGGATTAAATGAATTATATTCCTCTAATTTTTCTGTTACTTCTCTGCAGAAAATTTTAAGTGCAGGTCTTTTAGGATTAAAGAAAAAAAGAAAGCTTGTTCCTACACGCTGGAGCATTACTGCAGTTGACGATACAGTATCAAAAAAATTAATTGAGAAAATAAAATACTTTAAGGAAATTGATTTTATCCAGCTTTTCCAGTCTTCTTATTTAGGAAACGATTTTTTTGTTTTATTGCTTCCTGGTTCCTGGTCTTTTGAACAGCTTGAAGCATGGAAGCCTGATTCTGTATGGCTTCAGAAAAGTGAAACAAAAATCATTTCTGATTTTGAGTCTTTTAGGGGAAGAAAAAAATATGCTTCAGATGTTTCTGGCGCATATTATGCTGCAAGGCTTGCTGCAGCTGAATTTTTATATGAAAAAAGAAGACAGGCTAAAGTGCTTGTTTTCAGGGAAATTGGTTCAGATTATGATTTGCCTTTAGGCGTTTGGTTAATCCGCGAGACAGTGCGTGATGCTCTTCAAAAAAAACCTTTGCGTTTTTTTGATTTGGATTTGGCTTTGAAATTTTTGTCTTCCCGCCTGACAGTTGAAATAAACAGTTACATAAAAAAATCAAAAGTTTTGAATGAATTAAAACAAAAAAAGATTTCTGATTTTTTTTAGCGGTAGCCTTCTATTTCTCCTGAAGGAGAAACAGTTAATTCATAAAACTGGCCGTCAATTATTGCTTTTGCAGTTATTTCTTTTCCTTTTTTTTTCATTTCCAGAACATCAAATGATTCATGTTCTTTTTCAAGGTTTTTTTCCAGAAGCTCTCTTGCTTCTTTCAGTTCTTTTTCTTCTGCCTGTTTTTTTTCTTCTTCCATTTCCTGAAATTCCTGCAGCTGTACATCTTCTTGTTTTATGTTTTTTGGGTCAAAAAGCAGTGCATTAAAAACACTGTAGCCTAAAAATATTAACCAGCCCATTGCAATCATATAAAGTTCTGCTTTAAAAAGATAGTTTGAAACAAATAACCATAAAAGCCATAATCCAAATATGATTAATCCTTGCTCGTGTTCTCTGTTTAATACCTGCCCTGCTCCAGGCACAATCAGACTTAACCCAGCAGCTATTAAGCTCATCACTACTTATATAGAATTTGTTTTATTTATTTCTTTCTGATTCATTTTTTGTATTTCATGAACTGTGCAATTAATGCCTCTAATTGAATCCTATCGTTTGCACCTTCTACAATGCGAAAATTTGCTTCGCCGATTTTTTCTATTAAGTCGATCTTTGTTTTTGAATTCATTTCTTCTTCTTTTATTTCAATTAATTCCCTGTACAACTGCAGTATAATGTCTTCTCCGCTCATTCCATATTCATACAGCAGTACATCTAATTTTTCTCTTGCTTCCAAAAACTTTTTTTCCAGTGCCAGCTTAATCAAATCTTTTATTTCCTGTGGGTTTGCTTTAGAGCTTACATTGTATATTGTTTCTTCTTTTATTTTTGAGTCAATTGAACTGCTTGCCTGCAGTACATTAATTGCTTTTCTTAAATCTCCTTGGGAAACATAAATTATTGATTTCACTGCGTTTTCGCTTAATTCAATTCCTTCATTTTTTGCTATTTCTTTCAATTTAATTTCAATATCTTTTGAACTCAATGGCTTAAACCGGAATATTACGCATCTTGATTGAATCGGCTCCATTATTCTTGAAGAATAATTGCAGGACAAAACAAATCTGCAGGTTTTAGTGAATTTTTCCATTGTTCTCCTTAAAGCCTGCTGTGCATCTGTTGTTAATGCATCTGCTTCATCCAAAAAAATTATTTTGAATTCTGTATCAAAAGCCATTGTTCTTGCAAAATCTTTTATTGTTTTTCTTACAATATCAATTCCTCTTTCATCACTCGCATTTAATTCCAGAAAATTCCTTTCAAACCCTTTTCCATACAGTTCTCTTGCCAATGCTACTGCAGAGCTTGTTTTTCCTATTCCTGCAGGGCCAGAAAAAAGCAGATTTTGCAGAGACTTTTTTTTTACAGCAGATTCAAGCCTTTTTGTTATTCCTTCTTGTCCAACTACTTCAGCCAGTTTTTTTGGCCTGTATTTTTCAACCCATGGCAGTCCTTCCATACAATCACTAATGAAACCTTTTAGCAAAAGGTTTATCAAAACCTAAAGCTTTGTAAAAACCTAAAGCTTTGTAAAAACCTAAAGCTTTGTAAAAACCTAAAGCTTTGTAAAAACCTAAAGGTTTATCAAAAACTATTGGAAAGCAATTGTTTTAAATTAATTGTGAACCAAAACCTTTTAGGAAAAGGTTTAACAAAAACCGCCTTTGGCAAAAACCTTTTAGGAAAAGGTTTAACACAACTGCCCAGCCAGTTGACATCTGTGTACGACATAAAATCGTGCTAGCGAAATACCAGTATTGGAATAGTGAGTTAATGAATCCAAGAGATACAATAAAATTAATTTTTTTGTTTGTTTTATCTTACATTATATTATATTTTCTCCCTGAAATAACTAAAGCCTTAAATCCTGATGTTGCTTTGCATGACTGGGGGTTTACTTTAAACCCAAGCATGCTTGATTATACTTTTTTTTTAATGCCTTTTATTGGATTTTTTTTCATTTATTTTCTGATTGACTGGGTTAATGAATTTTTTGAAACAAATTTTGCGTCTTCTGTTTATTTTCCTTTGCTTTTTGTTGTTTTATGTTTTCTTGCATTTTATGTCCAGCTTTTCTGGTATTACAGCAATATTGTTTCACTTGCAGTAGCCCAAGGCCAAAATCTTATTTTAGACATTTCTTTAAACCCAACCTGCCAGTCGATTATTGAATTAATTGATCCTGCAACAGGATTGCGTGCCTACAGAATATGCTTTTGGAATGTTCTCAGAGCAGATGCCTTCTTTGTTTTTATTTTTTCTGGTTTAGCCGGATGGATTTCCAGAAAAGTGATGCTGAATGTTTCAGAAGAAGCACTGGAAGAGAAAAGGAGGGAACCCATTAAACCAAAGCAGGATTTTCAGAAAGAACAGCCGGCCAAAACCAAAGAAACAGAACAAAAAACTTACTAATTAATCCTATTTTTTTTTCAGTATCAGCATTATTGCAAACAAAACTATTGGAATCAAAAAAATTTTTGTTTCGCTTGCTTCAACAAAAGGATTCACTTCATAAACGCTTATTATTTTTGTTTTATGGTTGTTTGCTGTATTTTGTTCTGGAGGGTATTCTGTTACATCCAAGTTTATTTTATAGTTTCCTTGCTGTAAAATAACCAGCTCTGAATCCAAATTAATTGAATAAGAAACATTTTCTGAACTGCCTGCTTCAATAGAAAAATTTTTGCTTGAATCGCTGAAAGCAGTTATTCCTGTTTCTGCGTGAATTATTTCCAGTGAAAGATTTGCATCTTTTTTTTCACTGCTTGAATTAATTATTGCAATATTAATTTCAATAGTGCTTTCAGTGTTAATGTTTTCTGGAATTATCTCAAAAGAGCTTATTCCTAAAACATCTGCCGGAATTGGAACAACCATTACTAGAACATAATCTTCTGCAACAAAATATTCTCTTTCTCCTGTTTCAAAAACTGCCCTGAAAGCAATATTATGATCTCCAATGCTTAAGCCTGAAGAAGAAAAGTTTTCTTTTCTGCCGCCCCAACCGAAATCATTGTTTGAATCCCATTGCACACTGTAATCAAAAAAATTGTTTTCTGTTCGGGATTCAAAATTTAATTCTGTGCCTATCACAGATTCTATTCTGTTTTCTGGGGAAACAACAATTGCTTTAAGAGACGAAAGAAAATCTATTGTGAATTTAACGTTTCTTACAGGAGACCAAAGGTCGTTATTGCAGGAATAATAATATTCATATTCTCTGTCTTTTAGTTTTCCGAGTTCGCATGTTGCTCTTGAAGAATCAGGCATATTACAGTCTGTTCCTTGTGTTTGAGGATTAAAGTTAATTTCTGAAAATTTGCATTTTTTTCCATCATCGCTTAAAATGTTCAGAGTAATTTTTGTTCCGTCGTTTATTTTATCTGAATAAGGAGGAGTTGAATCTACTCCAACGCTAAATAATTTTACTGTTGGCCCTTTTAATGGAATTTCTCCTTTTCCTTCAATTTCTGCAGCATTAACACTGCTGAAAAAAAGAAAAAAAACTGCGAATAAAAAAATTTTTTTCATGCTTTTATTAATTAGCTTTTGTTCTGTTTTTATTCATTTCTTTTTCTTTTTTTTGAGTTATTTTTTGTTTTCTTTTCTTTTTTAGTTAATTTTTTTAATTTTTCTTTGTTTAATAAAATCAAAATTACTATTACAATTGCAGGAACAATATAAATCTGCAGTTCGCTTGCATCAATTACTGCGCTTTCTGCCAAAACGCTTATTATTTTTGTTTTATGGTTGTTTGCTGTATTTTGTTCCGGCGGATATTCTGCTACATCAAGTTTTACTTTATAGTTTCCTTGCTGTAAAGTAACCAAAGCTGAACTCAGATCTATTATATAAACTATTTCTTCTGAACCTCTTGCAGGTATTGTTGGGTTTTGGGTTGTGTCAGAAAATGCTTCAATTCCTGTTTCTGCATGGATTATTGTCAGAACAAGATTAGCTTCTTTTTCTTTATTGCTTGAATTTGTTATTATAACACTTATTGGAAGACTTTCATCAGCCCTTAATTGTTCTTGTATTTCAAAAGAACTGATTCCAAGAACATCTGATGCAACAGGCAGGATCCTTAACAAGATTGAGTCTGTTAAGACATAATTTTCTTCATCTGAAATATGAAAGTTTCCCCTTAAAGTGATATTATGGTCTCCGATGCTTAATTCTGTTGAATCAAAATCTTCTTCGTCATGAGCCCAGGTTAAATCTTTGTTTGAGTCCCATTGCACACTGTAATCAAAAAAATTACTTTCAATGTTTCCATCAAAACTTATCAGGCTTCCAATATTAAACTCTTCTCCGTTTTCTGGGCTTTCAATTTTAACAACCAATCCTGACAAAAAGTCAACCAAAAAATCTATTCTCTGGTTTGAAGACCATTTTTTGGATGTGTTTCCATTATAACAAGAATAATAACGCCTGTAATTTCCTTCAGCTAAAGCTCCTATTGCACAGGTTGCTTTTGAACTGGTGTTTTGAGTGCAGGCAGTTCCTTGTGTTGCTGGATTGAAATTCTGCTTTGTTGAATATTTGCATAAAGTTGCATCATTTGAATTGATAGTTAAAACCAAGTTTGTTTCGCCGTCATTAAGGAAATCATTGTATGGAGCTGTTTTATCTCCTGCAAGATTTTTAATTGAAACAACTGGAACGGGAAAAGAAACAGTAAAATTAATTGACTGGGTGTCAGACCATGCTCCGTTATAACAGCTGTAATATCTTGTATAGCTTTGTTCTGGTAAACTCCCTGAATTGCATGTTGCCTGTGAATTGCCGTTCATAGTGCAGCTCCATCCCTGTGTTGCTGGATTAAAATTTGAAGCATAATGTTTGCATTGAGTTGCATCAGCTGAAGAAATTCCCAAAACCAGTGCAGTCTGAGAATCATTAATATAATCATAATATGGTGCAGATGTATCTCCTGCAAGGCTTGTAACTGAAACAGTCGGCGGAACCAAAGGAGTATCAGTTATTGTAATTTCTCTTGTGTCAGAAGTTGTAATCATATAATCTCCTGTAGTTAAATCTCTTGCTTTAACATAAACACAGTAATTTCCTGTTGTAACTGAAGGGACAGTCCAGTTATAAGTAAAAGTTCCTCCTTGTTCATATCCCCTGTAAGTTATTAATGTTGCCCCATTTGGACAGCTTGCTGCAGGAGCATAATACAAGTAAGACCTTATGTTATGTAAATCTTCATCAAAAGTAGTCCATCTGATTGCAAGAGTGTCTCCGCTGTTTATATTTGCTCCTTCTGAAGGCAGACTAATTGTAACCTCTGGAGGATAATCTTGAACTAAAGTTCTTCCAGTAAGAGTTGGATTTCCTGAACTGGATGAAGTTGCAACAATTTTCAGCCTGTAATAATCTCCGTAGTTTCCATAACTTTTAACAGTCCATAAAGCAGTTTTATAGCTTTCTATATTAATTGTTCCAAGGCTGACTGTTGGGGGCATTTCAGGTCCGTCTAATGCCAGCCTCAAATCCCCGCTGCTCCCATTAATTGTTTGATAATTTGAACAGGAAATTCCTTTGCAGTATTGCAGGGTTGTCTGAACATTACTGCATGATCCAATAATGCCAGTGCATGTTGCCTTAACCCGTATGTTTTTTTGGATTCCCATTGTCCATGTTGTTAAAGTCGGTTCAGTCCAGCTTAAAGAAATAGTTGTGCCTCCTACAATAAATTCAAAAGCATTAGCTGAGCTTAAGATAAATAAAAAGCCCAGCACAAAAAAAACAGTTTTTTTGTTCATACACTTATTAATTCGCTTTAATTCTATTTATTTCTTTCTTTTTGCGGTTAAGAATTTAAACTGTTTTTCTCAGGTCTTTTTAGGGTTTTTAGTGGTTTTGCAGCTCGCTTTAAGGGATTACTTTGCTAATTTCAAATTGAATCTAATTTTTGGGGTTCTTTTGATTTTTTCTTTTATTGCTTTGTTTGAAAACATTTTTGTCAGCTCTGGAAGCATTTTTTTGGAATACAACCTTTTTTCAGTTGATTTATTTATTTTATTTTTTCAGCTGATTGCAATAATTGTCTTTCTTGTTTTTTATTCCTTGTTTGTTTCTTTTCTGATTTTTAATGTAAGAAACAAAATGAACAAAGTGAGGTTGAATTATTACTTAAGTGAAAAACTGCATAAATTCAGTTTTTCTTTGGCTTTGTTTTTTGCATTGTATTTTCTGATTTTTTATTTTCTTTACTCCTTGCTGGTTTTTGTCGGTCTTCCTTTGCTTTTAATAAATTTATTCCTGTTTTTAGTTTCACTCCTTTTGCTTTTTGTTCCTCAAAGTATTGTAGTGGATGAGTCCAGGATAACTCATGGAATTCAGAACAGCATTGAGTTTTTAATTAAAAACCCTTTAACTGCATTAAAAGTCATTTTACTGTCTTTTATTTTGCTTTTAGTCCTTCCTTTAATTGAATCCTTATTTGATTTTGTTTTTTTGATTGGCAACTATATTTCCCTGCTTCTTGCTTTGTTTTTTGTTGTCCCTTTTATTGAAATAGTTAAAACCAGATTGTATATGAAAAAATTTGGTTTAGTTTTGTTTGATAAAGATTAGCTTTTTTTGAATAAAATGTATTCATAGTTTTTTTCAATCAGCTCTTCCAGCTCTTTTTTTGTTGAAGCAACTGCATAGCTTGTTGTCCTCAAACTCTTTTCTTCTCCTTTAAATCCAAACTTTTCTTTATTGAATTCCATAAACTTTTTTTTGGCTTTTTCAGAGTTAAAGCTTCTTAAAACAAGAATTCCTGTTTCTTTTCTGATTTTTTCCCTTACTTTTTTTGCAATGCTTTTTGTTTCCCCTTTGTTTTCTGAGAAAAACACTGAACCTGAATCAATTCCATATAGTGAGATGCATTTTTTCAGTTTTTCTGCATCAATTTTTTCTTTAAGTTCTTCTTCTTTTTTTGAATTCAGTTCATTCACAATACCTGTTGTTTCTTCAATTGAGTCCATTAATTTTTTGTAATTCCCTTGTGATTCAAAAAACAGTTTTTCTGCATTAATTTCAGTCAAAGAAGCAATTCCTTTTCCTTTAATATACAGTCCTTTTCCTTGTGCTTTAAGGCTGTTGTTTTTCAAACTCAAAAAATGCATTTCTTCTTCAAACAGTTTTTTTTCAAGCAGTTTTAGCTGGAACTTGTTTTCAATGCATAAAATTAAATCAAAGTTCCCTGTGTTTTTTCTTTCATTGAATTTTCTTATAAATGCATTCACAAAAAACCATATGTTCTTTTTTTGTGTTTTGTAATCTGATTCTTCAGGAGAAAACAACGAAAGGGTTACACAAAACCTTTTTTCTGAAAGAGAAGAAGCATCAAAAAAGAATTCAATCAGTTCATTTATTTTTTGTCTGCTTTTTTTTTCTATGGCTCTTGCAAACCAGAAATTCAAGTAATCAACACAAACAGAGCCTGAATAAACTTCTCCTGCTTTTTTTATTTTTTTCAGCAGTTTTAAAACAATTTTTTCTCCTGCTTCTTCT
>JAFCDN010000046.1 GCA_017609625.1 Candidatus Iainarchaeum sp. | reverse complement strand
CGGAAGAACAGACTGTGTTGAAGGAGAAACAAAACAATGCACAACACTAAAAGACTGCCCAGGAACACAAACATGCACAAACGGAACATGGGAAGCATGCACAGATGTGCCAGATGACAACTGTCCAGAAAAAAAAGAAGAAGGGAATTTAATAAGCTTGTTGCTGGCAGTGGTTTTAATTATTGGAATAATTTTGTTAGCGGCTTTAAAAATAAAAGAAAAGAATTAAAAAACAAGAGTCTGTCAAAGGCACTTTTTGATACAACTTTTGGAAAAAGTTGTTTTTGTTAAACCTTTTTCCTAAAAAGGTTTTATTCAGTAAACTCTATTCCTAAATCTAATATTCCGTTTTCGTCTATTAATCCTTTTACGTCTCCTAAGTAAGGGAATTTTCCGCCTGCAATTACAACCATTGCCTGAATCTGATTGCGTGGAAGTTCTTCGTCAATCATTGCACCCCAGATTAAATGCGCATCTGGACTGATTTTTCCTGCAACTGCTTCAACAATCATTTCTGCTTCCCTTAAAGTCATATCAGTTCCGCCAACTACATTTACTAGCGCACGGTTTGCTTCAGCAATATCTACATCCAATAAAGGAGAAGTTAATGCGTTTTCAACTGATTCTAATGCTCTTGAATCGCTTAATTTTTCCTGTTGACTCTCGCCAAGGCCAATCATTGCTGCCCCGCCTCTGTCTAAAATAGTCCTTAAATCTGCAAAGTCTAAATTAATTAAACCTGGTTTTGTTACCATTTCAGTTATTCCTTTTACTGCATTAGTTAAAACTTCATCTGCAACCTTAAATGCTGCTGCAACAGGCAAATCCGGAGCAATTTCTAAAATTTTGTCGTTTGGAATTACAATAATAGTGTCAGCTGCTTTTTTCAGTTTAGCTAAACCGTCCAACGCATTTTCCATTCTTTTTTTTCCTTCAACAGTAAAAGGCAGAGTAACTACAGCAATAGTCAAAGCTTTTGTTTCTTTTGCAATTTCTGCTACAATAGGGGAAGCTCCTGTTCCTGTTCCTCCGCCTAAACCGCAGGTAATAAAAACCAAATCAGAATCATTAAGCATTTCCTGCAGGTCCTGCAAAGATTCCTGTGCTGCTGCTTCTCCTACAGAAGGATTGCTTCCAGAGCCTAAACCTCTTGTAAGCTTTCTTCCGATTAAAACTTTTTGATCTGCTGTAACTGAAATCAAATCCTGTGCATCAGTGTTTACAACAAAAGTTTCTGCTCCATGGATTCCGACTTCACTCATTCTGTCTACAGTATTACAGCCTCCGCCTCCTACTCCTATTACACGGATTTTTGCTTTGCTTGCTTCTAATAATTTGATTAATTCATCATCGTGCTGTCCTTTAACAACTTTTTTTCCTTTTGGCCCGAGCTTTTCTGAATTCATATAATTTCTGACAGCTTTGTCAACAACGTTCTTCACTAATATCCCCCCGGAAAACAACAAAAATTCTATTAATACTGAATTGGTAAACAAAAACAATTAAAAATACTTTTTTGAATTACCCCTATAAAGAGACAAAAAAAGCCTGTGGATTAAAAAAGGAGAAAATAAGGGGTATGTTTAAAAAAACGTTATCATATATATTCTTTTTTAATGAAAGCCAAAGAATCATTAAAAAAAACTGATTTTTCTTTAACTGATGTTATTTCAATCTATGACTTCAGTAAAGCAGATATTTTGAGTGTACTCAAAAGAGCAAAAGAAATTGAAGCAATGACAGAAGAAAAAAAAAGCAAACTATTAGAAGGAAAAACTGTTGCTTCAATGTTTTTCGAGCCAAGCACGCGCACTAGATTAAGCTTTGAAACTGCAATACAAAACTTAGGCGGAAAAGTAATTGGATTCTCTGACGCAAGAGTTACTTCAGCAAAAAAAGGAGAAAGCTTTTCTGACACAATAAAAGTAATGAGCAACTATGCAGATATTTTAGTAATGAGGCACCCATTAAGCGGAACAGCAAGACTGGCTGCAGAAGTAAGCAGCAAGCCGGTTTTGAATGGAGGCGACGGACCAAACCAGCATCCAACACAGACTTTATTGGATTTGTATACAATTCAAAAATTTGTTGGAAAACTGGAAAATTTAAAAATAGGTTTTGTCGGAGACCTAAAATACGGAAGAACAGTGCATTCTCTGGCAGCTGCACTTACACACTTTAATGCATGCCAGCATTATATTTCTCCTCCAAGCCTGAAAATGCCAAAACACATAAAAGAAGAAGTAGAAGAAAAATGCAAAATAAAAGAAACAGAAGAACTGGAAAAATTTATTCCAGAAGTTGATGTTCTTTATATGACCAGAATACAAAAAGAAAGATTTCCAGATGAACTGGAATACAATAAAGTAAAAGATGCATATGTTTTAACAAAAGCAATGCTGAAAAACGCAAAAAAAGAAATGAAAGTAATGCATCCTCTGCCAAGAGTAAATGAAATCGCAACAGATGTAGATGAAACAGAACACGCAATTTATTTCCAGCAGACAGCTTCAGGAATTCCAGTAAGAGAAGCATTATTGGATATTCTTTCAAGAGTGAAAAAATGAACAAAAAAGAAGTAATAAAAAAACTCCAAAAAAGAGTGACTCCAATAGGAAATGGCACTGCAATAGACCATATACAGCCAGGATTAGGTTTAAGGATTGTAGAGATTTTAGGTCTGGATCCAAAGCACGCAGCAGCAATTGCATTAAACACTGAAAGCAGAAAAATGAAAAGAAAAGACCTGATTTTAATGGAAAACAGGTTTCTGAATGAAGATGAATTAAACAAAATCAAACTGCTTGCAAAAAATGCAACAGTAAACACAATAAAAAACTATAAAGTAGTCAAAAAAGAAACACTTGGATTACCGGAAAAAGCAGAAGGAATACTAAAATGCATTAACCCAATATGCATTACAAACCATGAAGAAATTAAAACAAAATTTTCAATCAAAAAAAACCCGCTAAAAGCAAAATGCTTTTACTGCGAAACCACAATGAGTGAAAACGAAATAAAAAGATACATTAAGAAGTAAACTTTTAGAAAAAGTTTAATCAAAACAACCTTTTAGAAAAAGGTTGAACAAAATTTTGGAAAAAAGCTGTACCAAAAACTAAAAAAAAGGAAATAAAATGTCCTTACTGATAAAAAACGCAAAAATCTTCTCCAAAAACAACTTCTATGTTAAAAACGTTTTCTGCGAAAACGGAAAAATAAAAAAAATCACCGACACAACAGAAGGAATTAAAGCAGAAAAAGAAATTGACGCTGAAAACAAGTTTCTTTTGCCTGGAGGGATTGACTCTCATGTTCATTTTCGCGAGCCAGGAATGGAAAAAAAAGCAGACTGGAAAAGCGAAAGTTCAGCTGCAGTTGCAGGAGGAATTACAACAGTAATAGACATGCCAAATACAATTCCTTCAACAACAACAGTCACTGCGCTGCAGGAAAAAAGAGAAATCGCAGAGAAAAGTTCTTTAGTTAACTTTGGATTTCATTTTGGAGCAGCAGAAGGAAAATTAGAAGAAATGAAAAAAGCAGAAAACATTGCTTCAATTAAAATTTTTATGGGTTCTTCCACAGGAAATTTGCTTATAGAGGAAGAAAATGTTTTGGAAGAAATTTTCATAATAGGAAAAGAAAAAAATCTGATTTGCATTTTGCATGCAGAAGATGAAAAAATAATAAAAGAGAATACTAAAAAAGCAAAAAAAGAGAACTGGAATGATGTAAAATTCCATAATAAAACCAGAAGCACAGAAGCAGAAGTGCAGGCAATAAAAAAAGCAATTGCGCTGCAGAAAAAAATAGGAAACAAGATTCATTTTCTGCATGTTTCCTCAAGAAAAGGCCTGCAGGAAATTCTGGAAGCAAAAAATGAAAAAATCTCTTGCGAGGTTTGTCCTCATCATCTTTTTTTGAATGAAACTGATTTAGAAAAGCTTGAAAATTTTGGAAAAATGAATCCTCCTCTTAGGACAAAAGAAGATAATGAGTTTTTAATGAGAAAACTGATTACAGGAGAAATTAATTTTGTCGCAACAGACCATGCGCCTCATTTGCGGAAGGAAAAAGAAAAAGAATATTTTGATGCTCCGTCTGGAGTTACCGGAGTGGAAACAGTTTTTTCTCTGCTCTTAAATGAGGTTGCAGAAAAAAGAATAAAACTTGAAACTGTAGTGAAAGTTTTGGCAGAAAACCCTGCAAAAGTTTATGGAATAAAAAACAAAGGAAAAATTGAGGAAGGATTTGATGCAGATTTTGTTTTAGTTGATTTGAAAAAAGAATTTACAGTGAAAAACGAGGAAATGCATTCAAAATGCAAATGGACTCCTTTTAATGGAATAAAATTAAAAGGGGTAATAGAAAAAACTATTATTGCAGGAGAAATAGTTTTTGATAAAGGAAAAATAAAACAAGAGTTCAAGGGAAAAGAAATTGAATTTTGAAAAAGAAGAATGAATTGAGGAAAGAAAATAAAATTGAAAAGGTGAAAAAATGAAAGAATACAAAAAAGAGTTTATTGAATTTTTGGTTAAAAACGATTCATTAAAGTTTGGGGAATTCACTTTAAAGAGCAAAAGGAAAAGCCCGTATTTTATTAACACCGGAATGTTTAAAGACGGAAAAGGAATAAGCAAATTAGCTGAATATTATGCTAAAGCAGTAAAAGAAAATTTTGGGGAAGAATTTGATGTTCTCTTTGGGCCTGCATACAAAGGAATTCCTTTATGTGTTTCTGCTGTAATAAAACTCTCTGAATTAGGAGTGAATAAAGGCTATTCTTTTAACAGAAAAGAATCAAAAGACCACGGAGAAAAAGGAGATTTAATCGGAACAAAATTAGATGAAAATTCAAGAGTATTAATTATTGATGATGTGATTACTGCAGGCACTGCAGTAAGAGAAACAATTGAAGTGTTGAAAAAAAACGGAAACCCAAAGATTGTCGGAATAATAATTTCAGTGAACAGAAAAGAAAAAGGACAAGGAGAAAAAAGCGCAATACAAGAACTAGAACAAACATTAAAAGTAAAAGTAACTTCAATAATCGATTTTGACGATATAACAGAATATCTGCACAACAAAGAGATTGACGGAAAAGTTGTTTTGAATGATGAACTGTATCAGAAGATGATGGAATACAAAAAAGAATACGGAGTATAAAAAAGATTGAAATAAAAAAAAGGAGTTTGTTTGAAATGGAAAAAAAGATTTTTCTTGCATTGGATAATTTAAGTAAAAAAGAAATTCTTCAGCTGGTTGAAGAACTGAAAGATACAGTGATGTTCAAAATAAATGATGCTTTTACAAAATTCGGTCCTGAACTGATTGAAGAAATTCATGGAAAAGGCGGGGAAGTTTTTTTGGATTTAAAATTCCATGATATTCCAAACACTGTGGCAAACTATTCCAAAGCTGTAGCAGAAAAAAAAGTTTTCTGCTTTAATGTTCATTGCCTTGGCGGATTTGAAATGATGAAAAAAGCTAGTGAAACAATTGATTCTTACTGCAAAGAAAAAAACCTTAGAAAGCCTTTGATTTTTGGAGTGACAATTCTAACCAGCATGGATGAAAAAACATTAAAAGAAGAAATGCAAGTGAATTATTCTGTTGAAGAAATGGTTAAACACCTTGCATTACTTGCAAAAAAAGCAGGATTAAACGGAGTAGTGTGCTCCTCAAAAGAAATCAAGCTTGTAAAAGAAGCCTGCGGAAAAGATTTTCTTACTATTACTCCAGGAATAAGACCTCAATGGAGTGTAAGCGACGACCAGAAAAGAATCACTACCCCAAAAAAGGCAGTGCAGGATGGAACAGATTTTCTGGTTATTGGCAGGCCGATAATTCAGGCAGAAAAATACAACATGAAAAGAACTAAAGCTGTCAAAAAAATTCTGCAGGAAATTTCTCTCTAAACAGGCAGAGAAAAACTATTTAAATCAGAAGAACCTGTATAATAAGATGAAAAGAGTTTTTTTGCTTTTAGTTTTTATTCTTTTTTTGCAGAGTGTTTATTCCCAGGGAATCTGTGAAGCAGTAAACAACTGCTATTATGTTTCTCCAACAGGAAACGAC
>JAFCDN010000045.1 GCA_017609625.1 Candidatus Iainarchaeum sp. | reverse complement strand
CTTAAAAAGTCTGGAGAAGAAGGATCTGTTGAAATAAATAAAGGCTCGTCTGTTTCTTGAGAATAAGAATCTTGACCTGTGCTTGATTGCCAATCATTTAGAGAATAATAATATTTGTTTCCTACACCTTCTCCTCCCCAAACAGGGTTTGTTGCTGCAAAATAATTTGCATAGTTGTGAAATAAATTATAATTGGATTCTGTTGTTGTTTCACTATTCCAGTATAAACTGTAAATGCCATTTACATTTGAAAAAAGATTGTTTTTGAAAACAAAGTTTTCGCCAGAATAAATATTCGAATAAAGGCCGTTAAAAAGTCCTCTTGTGTTTATCATGGTGTTTCCTTGGATTGTTAGGTTCCAGTTTTGAGCAAGTTTTATTGCGTATGCGTCAGGGCTGTCGTAGATAATATTATTTTCAATAACCCCTGAAGATATAGTTGGTACCCATCCTTGTTCAACATCGGTTGCTCTATGATAGTAACTACCGGATTCACTTACATTATGAATAGTATTATTTATGGTTGTGATGTTCCACCAGCGAGGGGTTTCAAGACCGCCTTTAATAAAGACCCCTGCTCCACCATTATAAATCTCATTATCAGCAATGAGACTATCTCTGATAGAATATAGGCATGTAATTGGATTACCATGGCAACTATTAGGAGTTCTCCAGTCTCCAGCATCACATATCTGATCATGAATCTCATTTCCAATTATTTCAATATTTGTTCTAGGTGTAGCAAATATTGCTGCAGGATTCTGGTGAGCACTTCCTTCTCCTGAATTAAACATTATTTCATTATTTTCAATCCTTGAATAAGCTGAGGGAGTAATGGCTCTGTTAAATGCATGCATAATAGTTAAATTCTTTAATACAGAATATTCTGGCATGGGTACTAATGGATAATTTCCAGTGCTTCTCTGCGAGCATTCAATTAAATGCATTCAATTAAATGGTTGTTTGCGTTTTGGCTGTCATAAGGCCAGACATATAAAAGATGACTGGAATAATCATAGTAAAATTCTCCTGGTTCATCAACCCAAGTATAATCTGAAAAATTTGCATGTTTGTAAATAATATAAGGCTGAGTTGGATAAACATCAACCAAGTCAGCTCTCCAATAAGATCTTTCTCTGTCTTCAAAACAATCAGTAGTGCCTGTACTGGGATTTGAAACTTCTTGAAGAGATTCACCCACATATTTTTCCCATCTTTGCAATTGCGCAGTAAAATCAGCATAATAAACATTGTTCCCAACACCAGCACAATTTGGGTCTCCTGCAGAGCATTGTGTCCATCCAGTAACTTCTTCGCTTCCTAGAATAAATATTTCTTCCCTGTTTCCTAATCCAATATATTGCGTTCTTTGATTTTCTCCTATTCCTGCTTTCATTATAAGCCTTTCCCTGTAATCTCCTTGGAGGATATAAACAGTATCTCCTGCTTGATGGTAAGTGTTAGCGCTTGCTATAGTACAAAAAGGCTGGTTTTGGGTTCCGTGATTTTGTGTATCCCCACAGGCTGCGTCATTTTGGCTTACATACCAGTCTGTTGCAGAAGAATTTGAAAAAAAGAAAAGCAGAAAAACCAGAAGGAAAAAGAATTTTTTCATGAAAAGAATATAATTATTGTCCTTTAAAAGCCTTTGCCAGAGATTTTTTTTAAAGCTAATTCAACAGCTTCTTTGGGAGTTTCAGCCGAAAGAATTTTAGTTAAATTATAGTCGTCTAAAAAAGTATCTTTGATTTTATCTGACACCCCGCCAGAACCGGTTAGTGCAATAATAGATTTTTTTTGCAGATAAGATGCAAGGGCTTCAATCATTGTGCCAGCCTGGCCTTCAATTAAGATTACTGCATCAGCTGAATTCACTAAAATAAAGTTTCTTCCAAAGCCTATTCCAGAAGGAATTACAATAGAACAATATTTGTTTGCGTCTTTTTTGTTTTCTGAAGGAATAACACAAACTGAAGTTCCGTTTGATTCTGAATTGCCTTTGCATGCTGCCTCCATTACTCCAGTCTGACCTCCGCAGATTAAAATACAGTCATTCTCTGCAATCTCTTTTCCGACTTCTTCTGCTAATTTTAAAGAGTGTTCTGAAGCTTTATGAGAGCCGGCAACAAAAATAACTTTTTTCATTTAATTTCCTCCAGTGAATACAAGCTTTGCATTAACATTTCTTCTACATCTATTCCAAAAAACACCTGCAGGAAAAAATACAGAATTTGTTTTATTATCCAATAAATTAAAATAAAAACCAAAATAATTAACAGTTTTTTCTTCCAGGAAGGCCATTCATGGATATAAGGAAATCTTTCACCTAAATGGAATTCGATTTTTTCATAAGCTTTAGTTCTGAATAAAATGATTAAAACAAAAAAAATCCCGAAAAAAATTATTAATTCAGTTGGAAGCTTGGCTAAATAAAAAGAGTAAAGCAATAGCGGAAGCAAAAAGATTCTTAGAAGAGTTCTTTTATTGAATTTAAGTTTGTGCATTGGAATCAGAAAAATTAAAAACAAAAACTGATTTTAAACCAATGCACAACTAAACTCTAGGCTTTAAATTTTATCACTCCGTTTTTTGGCTTCCAAGGAAAAGAAAGCTGGAAGAAAAAACAGCATAAAGTGCTTACAAGGATAATGAAAACTGAAGCTCCAACAGTAATCACTGGGTCGTTTAAGATGTTGCCGTAAACAAACAAAGGAACACCAATTACAAATGAAGTGATTACGCCCCAGAATACTCCTTTAGCGCTTAACTTATTCCAGTACAAGCTTAAAATTGTTGGAACAACAACTGAAGCAGCAATAGTGTTGAAAATCCACCATAACTGATCCAAGCCAAAGTCTGGAATAGAAATTACAGCTGTAGCAACAAGCAATCCAGCAACAGTTAAGCCAACCATTGCAATTCTGGCTGAATACACTGTATTTCTGTCAAGCTTTTCTTTTATTTCCAGATCTCTTGCATTTAACTCTGCACCGGCTCTTTCTTTTTCTAAAACTCTTTGCTCTAAAGGAGTTTTTTTCTTCCAGTCAATTGCATACAAAGAACTGCCGGCACACAAGCCAGAATCCAAAGTAGAGCATAATCCTGCTAAAAGCATTGCAGTGAAAAACACTAAAGCAAAACCTGGAAGCAGTTCTGCAACTGCAGCAACTCCAATCATAGAAGAATCAATTCCTTCTGGAAGAGAAACATCCATTGCAGGACTTGCAGCAATAAAACCTAAAGTTGAAAGAGCAAGCGGAACTATTCCAAACAAAATCGCCCCTAAAACAAAAGATTTAATCAAATGCTTTTTTTTGATTGCAAAACTTCTCTGCCAATACTGCTGGTCAGAAATTGCACCAGAAATTAGGCCAATTGCTGTTACTATTCCAAAAGAAAAAGCAACTGCAGGGTCAAAGATATCTTTGTTGTTGTTTAATCCTCCTAAACCAGCTGAAACTGTTTCAATGCCTCCTGCAGCAGAAATCACCCAAGGAATAATTATAATTAATCCAAGAAAAATTGTCACTAACTGGATTACATCAGTTGTAATTGAAGCTCTTAAACCAGAAATAAGGCTGTAAGACAAAGCGATTACTGCAAGGAAAAGCAATGCTTCAAACAAAGAGATTCCAGTTAACAAAGAAACAAGATTTCCTCCTGCAAATAATTGTACAGTGACTGCCATTAACTGATAAAAGAAAAACGGAAACAAATAAATCTTATGTACTTTTTCATCTCCTAACCTGTATTTAATCCATTCAGGCAGAGTAAATCCTTCAGGCAGCATTTTTCTAATCTTTGGAGCCAACAAAGCAAAAATTCCCAAAGCAAAAATGTTTGGAACAATAAACCAGAATAATCCTGGCAGGCCCATTTCATATGAAACCTGAACTGAAACAAACAATGCAGGAGCCCAAATCCAAGAAGCTGCAATGCTTGGCGCGCCAAGTTTCCAGGAAATTTTTCTTCCTGCAACTAAAAAACCAACCTGAGTGTTGGTTTGTTTTCTTCTGGCGAAAAACCATGTGATTAAAATCATTGCTAAACCAAAGAAAAGCAATAAAGTATATCCCTGAAATAAACTGATAAAAGACATTTTCTGAACCTCCGGTGTGTTAGCTGCTGATGTCTAGCGAACTCTAAACTGAAAAAAATCCGCCAGCAAATTTTTTGCCAACTCTCTTTTAGTCTGCAAAGCAGACTTTTTTTTGCCGCATCTTTTTTTGAAAAAGCTACTGAAATTTTTGATACAACTTTTTCCAAAAGTTGTTTTTGGTGCAGCTTTTTTCTAAAAAAGGCGTCTATACATAATAACGCATTTGACATTATTAAGGTTCATTGGTGGTTAATACCACCAATTTAAAAAGGGTTTTATGCAGTATTTTGCTATGAGCCTAGAGGTATTAGAAGAAATCGGCTTAAGCCAAAATGAAGCAAAAATTTACACTACACTGGTAAAAGTTGGCACTTCTTCTATGAATAAACTTTCAGTTGAATCAAAAATTCACAGGAGAAATGCATATGACAGTGTGGATAAACTGGTTAAGAAAGGCCTTGTAACTGAAGAATTTATTTCTGGAAGCAGGTTTGTGCGTGCAGTAAATCCTTCTCGGCTGCTTGATATTGTTAAAGAAAAAGAAGCTAAAGTGAGTTCAATTATTCCTGAACTGGAGGAAAAATTCAGGAAAAGAATTCCAAAAGAAGAAGCAGTTATTTATAGGGGAATGGAAGGATTCAAAAACTATCTTAAAGACATTTTAGAAGAAGATAAACCGGTTTATTTTATCGGAGCAAAAGCTTTCTGGCTGGATGAAAGACTGAAATATTTTCTGCCGAAGTTTGACAAGCAGAGAATAAAGCAAGGGATTCATTTTAAGCATATTTTTGATTTTGAAGTGAAAAAATTCAAGCCAGAAATTTTAAAGATGAAAAAAAACGAATTCAAGTTTTTTCCAAAAGAATGCTCTTCTAGTGTTGTAATAGATATTTTTGGCGACCATGTAGTTACTTTTTACGGAGTAGAGGTCGGAAAACTGCCGGAAGAGCCTATTCAGTTTAATGTTGTCAGTGGAAAAATTGCTGACGGCTATAGGAAATATTTTAATTTCATGTGGAAGAGATTAAAGAAGCCTTAAGCCTTGTTTATTTCCACTACCTTAATCCAGAACTCCAAGGTTTTTCCTGCCATTGGATGGGAGGCAAATTCTATTGTTGCAACTCCATTTTCTATTGCAATAACTGTCCCTTGTTTTCCATCCGAAGTGAAAAGAATTGAACCAACTTCTGCTTCTCCTTCTCCGCCAATCTGGTCTAATGGAACCTGTAATTTCTGCCCTGAATCTGCTGTTCCATAAGCGTCTTCTGGAGGAATAACAACAGTTTTTTCTTCGTTTAATTTCATCCCTAAAACTGCTGAATCAAATCCTTTAATCATCTGCCCTGCGCCTGCAGTAAATTCTAATGGACCCCTGCCTTCGCTTTTATCAAAAACTTCTCCTGAGTCAGGAAACTTTCCAATATACTCTACTTTTATTGTATCTCCTGATGCAACTACAACTGTTGTCACTTTATCTCCTCCCAAATCAGTTTTATTATTTTCTCCTAAATCTGTTTTATTTTCTTTTTCACTGTTTTCCTGAACACACCCTAAAAGAATTAATCCAAGAACCAATAATACAAAAACTTTTTTCATCATTCCACCGTTTTAAATTTAATACAAAAAATATTAATAAGTTATTTGTTTCTAAAATGAATTTTTCAATACAAAGACTAATAAAAAAATTTATTAACTGCGAACTCGTGTTATAAGTATGAAGAAACTGAAAAAACCTAAAGATGGCTGGCCTATGTTCTTTGGCATTGACCATTGGGAAGGCGGCGGAAACGGCATGAAAGAAAAACTTGAAAAGACTGCTAAGCCTGGGACAAGATGTTTTATTGAAGCCCATCCTGCCATGGCAAAACTTTACAACGAAGGAGGAGTGACTCTTGCTGCCGGCAACATTGCGCAAACAATAACTTACCTGGATCTAATGGAATGGCTGCATAAAAGAGGAGTAGAATTAATTGCTTTGAACAGAAAAAGTGTTATGAGACTCTACAGAAATGCAAGTGATAATAATTCTAGAAATTATGTTATGCTTCATATGCAAGAACGTGGTTGGCGCAACACAATTAGCACAAATGTCAGAGCAAGTGATTTTGTGGTAATACATCCAGGGCATTTGGCAAGAGTTATAAGAACATGGAAACTGCCGAGAAAGCGTTGTGTATTTGTGGATAAATTATCAAAACAAGAAAGAACATCAACCACTGCATCCTTTGACCGCAGACTAAAGGCAAAACGTAAACAAATAAAATCCAGAAAACGAAGAGCAAATATAAAACGTGTATGAGAGTATGCTCGACTGAGCAAAGCGAATGTCGTGCTTCGGTACTCGCGCTCGAAAGCAGTGCTATCAAAGATAGCACGCGTTACTCGCGAACGCAACCGCGAACGCAGAGGACGAGATTCGAACTCGCGCACCCTTTCGGATACCGGCTCTCAAGGCCGGCGCGTTAGACCGCTCCGCCACCTCTGCTAAACGTTTCGCCGTTTAAACACTATGCAAGACTTTCAGTCTTGCTAGCACTGCTTTACGCAGTGCCCCGTCTTTAACGGGCGAAACCGTTATTAAACAGTCTCTAAAAAATAGCACCAAAAATATTTATAAGCCAATTCTAAAGCAAAAAAAATAGAAAGAAGGTCAAGAAAAGCAAGCCAGGGATCTGCTATGCAGTGTAACTTGCTTCCTTAACTCCCAATACCAGAAACAATCTTTTATGAAACTATTTAAAAAAACATTTAAAAGTATACATAAGTTTTTAGGAGTTTTTTGCAAAAGGAAAAAGTTTTTTGGAAAAAAGGAAAATAAAAGGCAGAAGGGCTCTGTAGAAATCCTTTATAAATAGAGAAAGCGTTCATTTTTTTGGTGATCAAATGAACGCTTTGTATGGAGTAAGAGTTTCTGGTTTTTATAAGTTGTGTTTGAGGGT
>JAFCDN010000044.1 GCA_017609625.1 Candidatus Iainarchaeum sp. | reverse complement strand
TTTGATAAATCTGAAAACATTGGAAATAATGCTGAAGGTGCGCTGGAAGGAGACTGTCCTTTTTGCAAGAAAAGATTTGCAATAAATAAAACTGTTATGACTTCTGCTCCAGGAAAGAAAACAGTTTTTATCTGCCCTGAATGCAAAAAAGAGTTTCCAGAAACTCCTGAAGGAAAAGATGTTATTTTAGTGGACGACGACGGAGGAATAGTCAAAGCCGAAACAACCTGCATCCACTGCGGAAAGCAGTTCAAACTAGACGGAAAAACAATGAGAGAAGAAAAAATCTAACAGGTTAAGTCATTTTCTTTGATTTTTTTTTCACATTGGTTTGTTTCTGTGTTGCAGTAACAGTCGTATCTTGGCGCACAATGAGCAAACCAATGTGTTAGGTTTTGTAATGTGTTAGCACAAACACTTTTTTCGTCTGGCTCACATCCGACTGTCACTCCATTACAATACTTTTCATCAGCCAGAGCTTGAGGCCAGCCAAGTACAAATGGAATTATCAAAATCAATAACACAAATTCTGCAATAATCAGCTTTGCTTTATTTTTCTACAAAAACTCTTTTTTCATGTTTCCAGCCATTCTTCAACTATATTTGAGGCGCAGAGTTTTTCCCATTCACAATTTTCTTTGTTGAATTCTGGATTCCATTCTGCTAACTCAGTTTTGTAGTGATCCATGTCAGCGCTAAACCATGCATAACCACAGATTTCGGTTCCTGTTTCATCATAGAATGTTGTGTTTCCTGTGTCTGTTACCAGTGTACTATCTTGGTGTTTTGAATACAATGTTACTTTATCTAAAACACATTTTTCCACTTTTACAATATTTTGCTGTCCTATCACACAAATCTTTTCTTCTGTTTCATTTAATTCTGTTTTTTTAACTATTTTTGGAATTTTGTCTTCTGGAATTTCAAAAACTGAATCCTGAACTGAATTAAATTTAAGGTTTTTTATTTCTATAACCAGTTTGTTTTCATGTCCTTGGATTATTGATTCAAATTTTATTGGCAGCCCATGTTCTTCTGAAATCCAAGCTTTTGTTTGTTCTTGACCAAGCCGGCCAATACGAGTGAATTCTATTATTCTTGTTTTCATTCCATTTAATTCTTCTTTTCCTGTTTCTTTCATTTCAGAATCATTTAATGCTTCTTTTGCCATTAAAATTAAATCTTCTACAAACATTAAGGAAAGTTTTCCGTCGTATTCAGTTCCTTCTATTGGTTGTCCAAGATAAGTGTCTGTCATTGGATCATACATATAAGCAGTTTTTTCGTCAAAAACTATAATCATTTTTGCTTCTTGTTCTGGATACTGCATTTCAACCCTAAATTTTCCTCCTTTAATAAAGACTTTTGTTGAACTGATTTCCATTCCTTGAGGGTCTTCTATTTCTTCGCCTTGAACGCTTGTTATTTCATCATATTCCAAGTTAGTAATGTTTTCTGCTTTTCCTAAAATTTCTTGTATTGTTTCTTCTACAATTTCATCTTGTTTGTCTTCTTTTTTTTCTTTTGGGGGTTCAGTGCACCCAGAAAAAACCAACAACAAACAAATCAATACAGTCAAAAATTTCCAATTCATGTTTCAATATAGTCTAAAGTAGTATTTCAAGCTTTCGGTTTTCTGATTTTTTTCACAGTGTTTTTAGGACATTTCTTCAGATATTTTTTTAGTTTTTTTTCATCAACTTTTTTTTTCAGTTCTTTTAATACCTCTTTTGAAAGAGGCTCATTAAAATAAGTAAAGTCTATAAGAGTTTTTTCTGCATCAGAAACCGGAATCCATAAATCAAAGTGTTTCACTGATTCAAATCCAAAAAACATTTTTCTGTTAATCCTTCTGATTAAAACATTTGAATCCATTATTTTCCTTATTCCTGGCCTTACTTTTCTTGGAGTAACTATTATTGGAATTGTTTCCTGTTCCCATAAATTCCTTAAAGAAAGTGCATCCTGCAAACCATAATAAAACGGACTAAAAGCAAAACCTGCAACCATTAAATCTTTCTGGAAAGAATAAACCCCTTTTGTTATTCTTTGAATTTCTTTTTCTTTGACTAAATTGTGGATAAGCAGTTTAGAATACTCTTTGCTTATTCCTTTTTTTTTCAGAAAAACCCTTAAATCTTTGATAGAAAACACCGGTTTTTTTTTGAAATGTTCTCTTACTTTTTTAATGTATTTCATTTTGCTCTCCTTTTCAATGCTAAAACCATTTGTTCAAAAGAAGGCACTGCGCCGGAAAAAACTATGATTTTTAAATTTTTTTCATCTATTGGTTCAGGAACTTTTTTCAAAAACTCTTTTATTTCTTTTTTGTTTTCAACAAAAGAAGAAAGCATAAAAACATCATATAAATCTCTAATCAGCTTCCTGTTCAAATAAGCCTGTATTTTTTCTTCTAAAAGCTTTTCTGCCGGCAGAGTAAAAACATTTGAATAAGTTCCGTCAATCCTTTCATATTCTTTTACTTCAAATCCTTTTGCTTTTCTTAAAGCTGCTTCAAACCTTACTTCAACATTTCCATCAGAAATTTTTGAATAAACTGCATTTTCTGTTTTTTTGTATTTTAACAACTTCAAACCCCTTGACTTAAGCTTTCTTTCAAACTCTTTTCTGAATTTTTCGTCTGCTTTCAGATAAAAATCCAGATCCTCTGAAAACCTGTTTCCTGCATAACATCTCCATAAAGCTGTTCCTCCATGCAATACAGCTTTCTCTTCTAATAAATAAACAATATCCATTACTTCATCCTGTAATCTTCCTATTTCCACATGAAGCCTTTTCTTTAATCTGTACTCTAAAGGAATGCGCATTATACCACTATAATATATAATCAACCAAAGTTATAAAAAACTATATCTTTGGTTAATCCCGCTATTTAATGGTTTTTTTGGTTTTGTTGCTGGTTTTAAGTTGTATTTCAAGCTTTTGGTTTTAGAAATCCAATACTGATTTAAAGGTTTTTGAATGGAGTATATTCAGTTATTGGGGGTCTTTAATTGAATAAAAAAAATTTTGTTTTAATTATAGTTTTATTTTTTAGTTTGCTTTTTTTGCCTGGCGCTTATGCTGCAGCAAGTGTTTTTGTTGAAAAAGCAGAAACCAGTTTTTCTGAAAATACAATTGAAGAAAACTCTGCAATCGGAGATATTTTTCCTTCAAGCGTGTGCGAAAACGAATTAGTTGACATTACAGTTGTAACAGATTATTATGGAGTAAAACTTAACTGTATAGGAGAAACACAAACCTATGCTTGTATTCGTTTATGGGAAGATGATACAATCGGAGACGATCCAGTAGCCGGAGGAGAACATTGCGGTTATTATCCAATTGATGAGGTTTATATTCCTCCAATTACCCATACTTTTGAGAATATTGATTTAGGAGATGAAATAATCGGAGACCCAGGAGATTACGGGGAATTTTATGTTGAAATAGCAATTGATTGTGCTTTAGGCCTGCCGATTGAAACAGCTTCAGAAGATGTTTATGGTTATGTTAATGGAGAATGCGACTGCTTATCCGGAGCCTGCTGTGATTTGAGTTCAAGGCCTTATGATTTCAAATCAAGTTCTTTTGTCTGCGATTCAGAATATGATTTTGATTATGGCTGTCCTGACGGAGCAGGCACTTCAAATCCAGGAGAAGATGTTTTTAAAAGAATAAAACAAAGAAATTGTTCTGGTTTTTCTGCTTCTTGTTCTGGAACAATAACCAACTGGCTTTCATGGTTTTTGTTTGATTCCTGCAGTTCAGATGAATATTGTTCTGATGATGACCCATCCTGCAACAGCTGCGGTTATCACACAAACTATACTTGCTATGATTCTGATGTTTACTGGTATGACAACTGCAGTAATTTAGAAGACAAAAAACAAGAATGCGGTTCAGATTATTGTGATTCCTGGGGAAGCTGGTATTGTTCTAGTTCAAGCCAAAGAAAAAGAGACAGGACGTGTTATGACAAAGGATGTTCTTCTAGTTCGTGTTTTAATAATTCTTTTACAGATTATGAAACCGAAAACTGTCCTTCTGGAACAATTTGTTCTGGCGGAAGCTGTATTGTACAAGAAATAGAATGTTATAATAATTCAGACTGCGGAACAGACGGATTTATTGGAAGTGAATTCTGTTCAAATGAAGATGTATACCAAACCTGGAGAACTTTTACCTGCAATAATCCAGGAACCACTTTATCTTATTGTTCTCAATCAGATTCAGACCAAAAGAAAACAGAATGCGGAGATGATTCATACAGTGATAATTACTGCTTTGATAACGATGTTTACAGGGATTTTACTGACAAAGGCTGTTCTGGTGCAGGTTGTTTTGAAACTATAGTACAGGAAAAAATTGAGGAATGCGAAGAATGGGGTTGTAATGGGGGGGAGTGCAATGCACCTAATTCTGAACCAACAACACCTACTGCCTTGTTATGTGATGGAGAACCCTGCAGCAATAATGGCAGTTTTTTTGATAATATAGAAATAAACTGCTCTGGCTCTATAGATGCAGAAAGTGATGCTATAACATATTTTATAGATGCTAACTATAACCACACAAGCACAATAGATGATTCAATTAATACTTTTAGCAATTCTCTTGAAACAGAAAATTTAACTTTTTCTGGAGATGAAAATATAACAAGATATTTGGAAGTTCCGAGAAACGCTGATGTTACAAAAGCTTATTTATATTTAAGTAATAAAGAATTTGAAGAAGAGGATAGTCAACTAAGCTATAATGCAGGTTTTTCTTTATATTCGCCTGGTTGGTGGACTAGGACAGGTCAGAAGAAAACCATAGAAAATAGAAAAATTAAAAAAGTTGGTTTTCATTTTGATAAATGGAATTTACCATATACGCCTTTTGGGAATGTAAATTTTACAATTAGACGAGTAAGTGATGACTCTCTGATTCAAACCAAAACTTGGGGTGATGCAAGCGATTTGAGTACTGTGAAAAGTTGGTATTTTGTTGAATTTAACAACCCTCCCATAATAAACGAGGAAGTATATATTCTTGCAGAGTATTATGGCCCCCAAGGCATTGAATTTTTTATGAATGGCAGTAATGTTAAAGAAAATGAAAATATGGTTAGATGGAATGGGAGCTATACTTCATTGAGTACTTGGGATTTTGTTTACCAAATAACTTATGAAACTGAAATACTTAACCCTTATCTTGAAATTGGAACTTTGGATGGAATCTATGAATGGAATCATATTGGAGAATTTAATGCAACTGAGCAGACTGCAGATTTCTCTTTAGCAATAAATTCTGCTTTAAATAATGGTGCTTGTGATTGTGAAGGATGTGTTTTAAATGGAGATTATTGTTTAATTCCGTTTTTGTTTCATTCTGATTCACCTGGAATTTTAGAGTATTCTGATATTAATGTAACTTATCAGGCTGTGTTGGACGGATATTTTTGGGAAAATATTGGAAGTCATCCTGACGCATCTGTTCTTGATTGGAATATAAGCAATATAACAGAACAATCTGGAGTTGATTTGAGGTGCAGGGCGATTGATTTAGAAGGAAGCAATTTGTATTCAGACTATTATGATCCAAGCATCAATATAACAATTTTAGAATATACTCTTATTGGTTGCGGTGACACAATAACCCAAAACACAATTCTTACAGAAGATTTATTGAATTGTCCTGGACATGGTTTGGTTATCGGGGCTGATGACATTACTGTTGATTGTAATGGGTATGTGATTGAAGGCGATTACAGTGGTGCATATAAAAGCGGAATTTACATTTTCAAAAATAGAGTTAATGTAAAAAACTGTAATTTAAAGGGGTTTTCTTATGGAATTCAGCTGTATTACGGCTCTGACAATAATTTTACTCATAATATTCTGAATAACAACACTAATGATGGAATTAATTTTCTTATCAACTCTAAAAATAATACTATATCTGGCAATATTATAAGTGATAATGGAAGATATGGTGTATATTTACGTAGTGGTTCAGAATACAACACTTTCTGGGACAATAACTTTTCAAAACTACAGGAAACTATTGGAGTGACTTTGAATCCAATCCAGGCTATCCTTTTGTTTATGAAATATCCGGAACAGGAGATGGAATTGATTTCCATCCAGTCGGCGCTTTAGAGCCGGTTCAATGCGGTTCCACAATTTATGAGGATAGAGTTTTAACTGAGGATTTATTAGACTGCAATGGAAATGGTTTGATTATTGGTGCTGATGATATTTCTTTGGATTGTGACGGCCATTCAATTACAGGCACTGGACAAGCTGCTGGAATTGGAGACGGAATTCACTCTGAAAAAAACAGAGTTGAAATCAAAAACTGTACTGTTTATGGTTTTAATATGGGAATTTATTCTGGTGGAAATCATGACAGCAATTTTTTTAATAACACTTCAAACAACAACAACACTGGAATTTATTTTAATTCCAGTTCAGATAATATTTTATCTGATTCAAATGTAAACGCTAATGTAAATAACGGAGTTATATTGCTTAACAATTCAGGCAATGTGTTGTTTAACAACAGAATAATTGGCAGCAAGTATCCTTTGAGTTTAGTTAACACCTACAACAACAAAGTTAATTCCAACACAATAAACGACGCCCTAATTTATGGAATCAGAGTTTATTCTTCCAGTTATGACAATGTTTTTTGGGATAACAGTTTTTCAAACAACACTAAAAACAGTTATGAAAATACTGTTTCACTTAACAATGATTGGAATTTTGGAACTCAAGGAAATTTTTGGGATGATTTTGAATCAAACCCTGGATATCCTTTTGTTTATGAAATTTACGGTGGGGATGCAGGAATTGATTTCCATCCAGTCGGCGCTTTAGAGCCGCTTGAATGCGGAGACATTATAACAGAAGATACAATTTTATACAATGATTTAATTGACTGCACTGAACATGGTTTAATT
>JAFCDN010000043.1 GCA_017609625.1 Candidatus Iainarchaeum sp. | reverse complement strand
TAAAAAACGGGGCTTTTCCCCAGCGCTACAACAAGAAAGGAGAAGACGCTTCATATAAGCCAATCCAGTTAGACGGCACAGGTTCTATTTTGTATGTTACAGCAGAATATTTATTGCGGACTAAAGACAAAAAGTTTGTGAAAAAATATTCAAAAAAAATCTTTAAGGCAGTTGAATATATTTTAAGCAAACTGGAAAAAGAAAAAAGCCTTTTGTTTACCCCAAACTCTATTCACGAATTTCCTCCGACTGAAAGAGGTTTGGAAATCTGGGCCAACTCTGCCTGCTGTGGTGCATTAAAAAAATTAAGCAAAGTTGAATTATTCCCTTTAAGGAAAAGAAAATTTTTCCAAAAATATTCTTCTTTGATTGAACATGGAATAAACCTGTATTTTTGGAACAGCTGGCAGAAATCTTTTATTAAAAATATAAGGTTAAAGGAAAGCAGTTCTGTTCTGGTTAACCCTGATGCATCAGAATACGGTCCGGGCTATTTTGAGGTATTGCATGAAACAAACAAGAAAGTGATTTTAACTGTAAAAAGAATTGAAAAATATTTATGGCACAAAAAGTTAGGGGGAATCTGCAGGTACCCAAAATATGAGGGAAGAAACAACGGAGGCTGGGGCCCCTGGCCTCATTTCACTTTAATGATTTGCAGGCATTTTATTAAAAGAAAAAACAAAAAGAAAGCAGACAAATACTTGGACTGGGTTTTAAACATTGCATGGGAAAATCTGCTTCCAGAACACCTTGCAGAAAAAAAAGAACTAAAAGAATATGAAATAAATTTCTCTGAATCAAGGATTTTAAGGGATGACAGAAAGCTGTTAATAAAAAATGCAAGAAAACATCCCTCTTTTTCCAAGGGAATTGCATATATTACTCTTCCCCTTGCATGGCCTCATGCAGAGTTTGTTTCCACTTGGAATCTCTACCAAAAAGCTTTCCTTTCCTGATTCAAAAAGCTTTTATTCCTGAATGCGCTTTTATATTGTCTAATGAAAGGCCATTTAGCAATAGTTATTACTGCGGTTTTATTCAGCACAATTGGCGTAATTGTGAAACTGATTGGAACTGAAGTTCCTTTTATGACCCTGAATTTTTTAAGGGTGTTTTTTGGTTTTATTTTTCTTTTGATTTTTGTTCCTTTTCTTGACAAAAACACTTTTAAGGTTACAAAAAGAGATTTAAGGGATTATTTTGTTGTCGGCGCATTGGTTGCAGTAACAACCTGTCTGTATACTGTTTCTTTTTTGCTTGCACCGGTTCATAACGTAACTCTGATTAATTCTGTTATTCCTTTTTTTGTTTTTATTTTTGCTTATTTTTTACTGAAAGAACAGATTACAAAAACAAAAATAATTACTTTGATTATTGCTTTAATCGGCCTTGTAATAATAGATCCTTTTGATTTTGGCGGAAGTTTTTTGGGGAACATGGTTTCTTTGGTTCATGCCTGGTTTTTTGCTTTATTGCTGATTGAAATGAGAAAAGAAGACAAAACCCATTCAATCGGCGATGTTGTCTGGTTTTTCTTTTTTGCCGTGCTTTTACTGCTTCCGATTCCTTTTATTTTTGGATTTGGAAATTTAATTAATGTACTGCCTTTGGTTTTGTTTTTGGGTGTTGTTTCTACTGGAGTTGCTTACTTGTTTTACAACCTTTCATTGGAAAAAGTTGAAGCAGAAGAAGCTTCAATTATTGAAACAATAACTATTCCTTTGGTTTCAATTTTTTTGGCTGTAATAATAATTAATGAAGAAATAAATTCGCGTACGATTTTAGGCGGAATAATTCTGGTGTTTGCAGGGATTTACCTGGAGACCCACAAAAAAAAACTAAAGCAAACTTAGGCTTGGGCTTTTCTGTTTAAATTCAAACAATATGCTGTTTTTATTCAATAAACTTAATTTTGTGCCTAAATCATTATGCCTTACAAATATATTGCTAGTTCCATTTCTTTTCAACTCATATTTTTGATTCTAATAAGTTAATCCTATTAAAAATAATGGTATTTTGTTTGCAGCAGTATCTAATCCATCAATTACCAGATAGTCTGCTTTTTGCTTGCGGTTTTTTCCTTTCCCGCCAAGTTCAAATGTTTTATTTTTTACTTTAAAATCTGCAGTTGTTTTTTCTTTTGAGGATTTAATGTAATTGCATTCAATATGGTTTATAAAAAATTCTTCCCTTAAAGAGCCAATATCTGGTTTTTTTTCTTGTGATTCACAAAGTGCGCTTCTATAAGGGAAAGGTAAATAATATTTTGCTTCTTTCCTAACTGCATGTATTGCTCCTCCTTTGGCATAAACTCTTTTAATGACTTCAGTTTTTTCTATTTCTAAAAGAAAACGCATTACCCAAGTCTTGTTTTTCCCAATTGTTTCACCAATTTTTGAATAACTTAACCCCAAAGGTTTAGAATTTGCAATCAAATACAATAATTTGAAAAAGCTTTCTTCAATATCTGGATCCACTTCCCTGATAACTGAAAGATCTTTAGTTGCGATTGTTTCAATTGTTGAAAGAATAGTTTTATGAAAACCTGTTTTTGCATCATAAAGCACTCCTCCATGTGTATAATAAACAGATAACTGTTTATGCAAATAGCCAAACTCTCTTGCAAGTTTTACTTTTTTCTTAATTATTTCTTCCAATGAAAGCAAAGGCAAACTAATATTTTTTTTTATTTCAACCCATTCTCTAAAGCTTGCAGGTTTTAAATGTTCAATGACCACTCTTCTTGACAAGTCTGACTTCAAAGTTTTCAGCTTTATTGAAGAAGAGCCACTAAAACAAACATATGCTTTTTTTTCATCAAAAACTGATTTCAAGTCATTATCCCACTTTGGTTTTGTGTGAATTTCATCAATAAAAATTTTTGAATGCCCTGCCTCACTTAAAACAGTTATAATATCATAAAGGTCTATCCCTCTTAGTTCACGGTCATCAGCTGAAAAATAAACGCCATTATTTTCTTTAGTCAACTGCAAAAGCAGAATTGTTTTTCCAATTCCCCTTAAACCAGTAATCCCAAGAAAATACTCTTCTTCTTTAGATATCTTCAGCAGATTTTTAAATACTGATCTTTTCTTTTCTATGTTTTCAAGATTTTTCAGGTTTTCAGAATTATTTTCCAAAACCCTTGTTACAATAGCTTCATTTTCCATACAATACAATTAATACAAACAATTTAAAAGCGTTACATTAATGTAACAAAAAGTGGCATTTTTGTAACATTTTTGTAACAGAAACCAAGTGGTGTGCCTGGCAACCAGAATCTAATTTTTGGAGTTTTGTTGATTGAAAATTAAGTTTTGTGTTTTATTTTTAGTTTAATCCAAGCAGTTAAAATCGCATAAAATTCATTATTTTTGTCCAAAGCTGTAATGGCATATAATCAAGATGTGCACTAAAAAAACAAAAAATGATTTAGAAAATTAAAAATCAAAAAAGTAACTGGAAATTAAAAAATAAAAAACTGGATAAGCAATAAAAGAATAAACTGGAAAAAAGAATTAAAAAAAACAAAAGCAAACAAAAATCAAAAATTAGCTAAAGCAAGAAAATAAGTTATCTTGATTCCTTTTTCTTTTCTTTTTTCACTTTGTTGTTTGCCAAAAACTTTCACATAATCTGTCATTTAAATAGGGTTTTGTTATAACGTAACCCTTCATGAAAAAACTAGGGGGCTTGTATAGAGGGAAACATTTATAAATAATTTCCTTCTATGTAATACTATGATAAAGAAAGAGAAGTGGCTTGAATTAATAAAAGATTTTCATGAAAAAGCTATTCCTAGTCTTATAGAAAGACAAATAAATATTCCAATTGAAGTGCCATTAAACAGGGCTGTTTCAATAATTGGCCCAAGAAGAGCCGGCAAAACATATTCTATGTATTTGATAATAAACAGGCTTCTGAAGGACAAAATATCTTTTGATAGACTAATTTACATAAATTTTGAGAGAGCTGATTTAGAGGGTTGCAGCAGTAAAGATTTAGTTAATATGTTAGAGTCTTTTTATGAAATTTATCCAAAAAACAAAAATAAAAAAATCTGGCTGTTTCTTGATGAAATCCAGAATGTTGAAAAATGGGAAAAATTTATTCGCACAGTAATTGATTATGAAAATGTTCAGGTGTTTATTTCAGGTTCTTCTTCAAAGCTTTTAAGCAGGGAAATAGCAACTTCTTTGAGGGGAAGGACAATAACTTATTCAGTTTTTCCTTTTTCGTTTACAGATTACCTGATTGCAGAGAAAATAAAAATGAAAAAATATTATTCTTCTTCAGAAAAGTTTAGGATAATAAATAAGTTAAAAACTTACATGCAGGATGGCGGTTACCCTGAAGTTATTTTATACAAAAAAGAAAAAGAAAAGCTGTTGCTGGATATTGTTGAAACAACAGTTTATAGGGATGTAATTGAAAGGTATAAAATAAGGAATATTAAACTCCTGAAGCTTTTGATTAAGTCCTTGATTTCTTCCTCGCAAAAAGAGTTTTCTGTCCATAAGTTTTATAATTTTCTTAAGTCAATGGGCATTAAAGCAGGAAAAAATTCTTTGTATAATTATGTTAATGCATTAAATGATGTGTTTTTTGTTTTTCCTTTGAGAAAATTTTCTTATTCGTATAAGGGAGCAGAACAGTCGCTTCCAAAAATATATTTAATTGATAATGGTCTGCTGACAATAAACGGAATAAACGGACAGGGAAGATTAATGGAAAATCTTGTGTTTGTTGAATTAATCAGAAGAAACAAAGATGTGCATTATTTTAAGTCTGTTGACAATAAAGAAACAGATTTTGTTGTTTTGGAAAAAAACAAGGTTAAACAGCTGATTCAGGTAACGTTTTCTTTGGATGATTTTAATACAAAAGAACGTGAAATTAAAGGCCTGCTTAAAGCAGGCAAAGAACTGAACTGCAGTAATTTAACTGTAATAACCTGGGATAAAGAAGGAGAAGAAAAAATTAAAGGCAAAAAAATAAAGTATGTCTGTTTATGGAAATGGCTTTTAGAAAATTAAAAAGCAGTTCACTAAAAAACATTTTGAAAGCAAAAAAATTTCTTTTACTGAAACAAAAAACAAAATAAAAAAGATTTTAGAAGTTTAATACTTTTGCTTTTCCGTTTAAATTCAAAAAATACATTGTTTTTATTCTTTCTTCTTTTCTTTTCTGCACTAAAGGCGTATTTATTCCTTTTTTTTTCAGGCAAGAACACCGGGTTCTGCATTGCAGCATTGACAATTGTTTTCCTATAGTGTAAATGCTTGAATTAGTTTTTTCGCTTAATTCGTTTAAGGTTAAAGGTCCGGAAGACAACTCTAAAACAATTTTTTGCTGCAAAGGAGAAAGTTTAGATAAAACAGTCTGGTTAAAATTTGATTCTCTCAAAAAATTTTTGTTTTTTTCAATCATCAAACAACCTTTTTAGAAAAAAGGTTGAACAAAAAACTGACTGCATAAAGCAGTCAAAATTGTCAACCTGAATTTTTTCCAATTCTCTCTATCCAATTAAACAGTGAAATCTTTTTAAACTCTTCAGTGGCAACAAACCCATCTTTTACATAATTTTTTGTGACTAAAAATAAAAGTTTTTATATCAAAACAAAAAACTGCAACATAATTTTCTGACTAAAAGTAAAAGTATTTATATCAGGTTGAAAAATGTAAACATAATTTTCTGACTAAAGATGAAAGTATTTAAAGATTGTATGTCTCTTTTATTATTGGTATTATTTTTTTTAGAGAAATTTAAGTAAATTGTTCATAAGGGGGTAATTTGATGAACTGTGATAATAAAATTAAAAATCATTCTAATTTTTTCGGAGGAAAATTTTCAATCCTAACTTTATTTTTCATGCTGTTAATTTCAGCATCTGTTTTTTCAACACACACTTCAACTGCTGACTTGGCACCGGAGTGGACAACACCAAATACATTAAATAATTATACAGTAACTTTTTGTAATGATTCTGGGAGTGTTGATACCATTGATGAAATTAGAGTGTATATGAATGATGAATACACTTATGTTATTCCTCCTTGTGAAGATAAAACAGGATGGGAATTATATTTTATTACTGCAAAACAAGCCTGTCAATATGTGTCTACTGATGACTCATATAATATTGGAATAGGAGAATGTGAAGATTTTAATTTTTCAGCAAAAGCCCCAAGTGGAGGTACAATGTGCAATATTCCTTGGGATTTTGAAACAAGAGATT
>JAFCDN010000042.1 GCA_017609625.1 Candidatus Iainarchaeum sp. | reverse complement strand
GTTTGTTTGTTGTTGTGTTGCATTCAGCTAAGTCTGTGCATGTTCTGTTTTGTGTTCCGTTAATGCATTCTCTAAAGTCTGTGCATGTCCAGTTTGGTGTGCATGTTGTTGTTTGTGTTAGTTCTATTTCTGTCAGCCATAGTATTCCACCTGGAACTGAATAGTTTGTTGGTCCTTTTCCTGCTGGTTGGTATAGTCTTATTTTTGTTGTTGTGATTGGGGTAAAGGTTATTGTTGAGAGTGGTTCGTTGTTTGTTGTTGGTGTTAATGTTGCTGTGGTTTGGTATTGTGTTGCGTCCCAGTATTGAATTTGAATTTCTTGTGAAGTCATGTATTGGTTTCTGCTGTTGTTGTGTGCCCACCAGATATCAACCTGGTTAATAGTAGTATTTTCACAGTATTCTTTTTCTATCCAGTGTGGTTCTATAGAGCTTTCCTCTGAAGCCCATGTTGTTGTTCCTTCTTGTGCGTTTACAATTCCATCATCTATTACTAAACTTGAATATCCTGAGTAAGTTGAATCAACAGTAATTCCTGGGGTGCAAGCTGAAGGACAGTTGTCGTTTGGAACATCAACACAAGAACTCCATGTGTTGTTTGTGCATGTTTGTGTTCCAGAACAGTTTTCTGAAGTTGTGCAGTTTCTTGTTGTTCCGTTTGTGCATGCTTGAAGGCAGGCTACTGCTCCAACATAAGTTCCATTTTCTCCTGCACTGCATGCTATCCCTTGAGGTTTTAAAAAATCCGGAGAAGAAGGATCTAAAGAAATTATTTGCGGATTTTCTTCTTTTGAATCCAAATCAAATCCTGTTTCATTTCTCCACTGTGCAAGACTTCTTCCGACTCCAAGAGGTGTTTTGAATGATGCTTGCTCTGAATCCCTGTAAAATAAATTGTAGTTGAATTCTGAAGTGTCTACTGTGAACTGGTAGTTGATCGCAATTTCCTTGTCTGTTGTATTGTAAAACAGATTGTTTTTTCCTGTTGCATTATGCATTTTTGAATTGCTTATCCCATATGCAATTCCGTGTTCGTTGTTGTAGAATGTGTTTTTTGTTACAGAAGTATAATAGTTTTCAGGAGAATAAGCGTCACCAAAAATTGCAGCATAGTTGTCATAAAAGATGTTTTCAGTAACAGTGCAGTTGGTTGAGCCCAAACCAAAGCTTATTCCATAAGTGTTGTCATGAATTTTGTTTTCTTTTGTTGTAATATTTTCGTTGTATTGTTTTATGTGAATTCCTATTACTGTATTATAGATTTCGTTTCCTTGGATTAAACTGTCTTTTCTTGTGTAAAACTTTAAGCCTGTTCCATCTGGAAAACCTTTTTCCCAGGTTGCCTGATCGTGAATTTTGTTGTTAATAAAATTTACATTTGAATGCCCTCCTGGTATTATGGTAGTATCCTGCCATTGAAAAACAGCAGAAGAGTTTTCATTTGCTTTTCCTGTATTAAATCCTATGTCATTGTTTTCAATTACAACATCATGTGCAGTATCACTTATTTGCATTCCGTTTCTGCAGCTGTGCATTATAGTTAAATTTTCTACTCTTACATATGAGCCTATTCCTGGCGCAGGTTCTGAAAAAGAACATTCAATTAAATGATTGTTTGGAGTTCCTGTTGTAGTCCAGACATAAACTTTGTCAGTGGCTGGGTCATAGTAAAATTCTCCTGCAGCATCAAGCGATGCCAGAGAACGTGCATTAACCAAAAAGTGTGTGCTGTCCTGCCAGCAGGTCATTGTATCTGAAGTGTCACCGCACCAAGATTTATTTTCGTGTCCTGTGTGTGTTGCAGAATAAATGCTTCCAGAATTTTGGCTCCAGCCAGTAATTTTTTTGCTTCCTAAAATTCTAATCTCTTCTCTGTTTCCTAATCCAATATATTGTGTTCTTTGGTTTTCTCCTAAGCCTGTTTTTGGAGTAATTTTTTCTCTGTATTCTCCTGAGAGAATATAAACAGTATCTCCTGAACTATGTTTTGTGTTTGCTGCACTTATAGTGCACCAGGGTTTTTCCACAGAGTTCTGCGCCCTTGTTAAACTGTCGTTACAGTTTTGATTGTTTTTGTTTACATACAAAATATTTTCTGGTTCTTCTGCTGGACAGTTGTCTCCTGAAACATCAACACAAGAGCTCCATGAATTATTTACACAAGTTTGTGTTCCATCGCAGTTTTGTGTTGTAGTACAGTTTCTTGTTGTTCCGTTTGTGCATGCTTGAAGGCAGGCTACTGCTCCAACATAATCTCCATTTTCTCCTGCACTGCATGCTATCCCTTGAGGTTTTAAAAAATCCGGAGAAGAAGGATCTAAAGAAATGAATTGCGGGTCTGCTTCTTTTGATTCTAAGTCTTGGTTTGTGTTTTGTTTCCATTGGGCAAAGTTGTATGTATAAGAACCTCCGTTTTTTAACAGAAATTTTGATTCTCCTGTTTGGTTGCTGAAAAGATTATAATTTGAGTTTGCAGTGCTTAAGCAACCATATACTGCAATTTCTAAGCCTGAATTGCTGATAAGGTTGTTTTTGATTAAAACATTCTTTATTGGTTCAGCTGAAGATGACCAAAATTCTCCGGCTAATATTGCTGCACCCCCTAAAGCAGTGTTTACAATAGTGTTATTGATAATCGTTACATCTTCTATTGCTGTTTGGGCTACAATTCCTGAGCCAGATACATTGTATATAATATTGTTTGTTATGTTAAGGTTTTTGTCAAAGAAAGCGTCAAACACAATTCCGTGCCATAGTGTGTTCATTATTTTATTGTTTTTTACAGTTGCATTTGCGCCTCCATTTTTGAATAATATTCCTTCAAATGCTGTGTCAATAGTGTTGTTTTCAATTACTGTGTTGTGAAAACAGTCTGAGGCACAGCCTATTCCATAAGCATGCAAATCAGGGTTTCCAATGTCATAGATTTTGTTGTTGGCTATATAAACATTTTCAGATTTGTATGCACTCCAGATCCCGCCTGCATTATTGTAAACATAAGAAACATGGCTTATGTTATTTTCAGTGACTGTAATGTTTGTTCCGCCAACGCATATGCCGCAAGCATAACTGTATATTATGTTAAAATTTTTGATTAATGAATTGGTTCCTGTAGTTACTGTTGGAATATTTGCTACTTCGATTTCGTGATTTTCCGGGTTGTCTCCTTCAAAAGTCCAGACATACACTATTCCAGAAACATCAAAAAAAGTTTCTCCTGGCTGATCCAAATCATTTAAAGAATTTTTTTCCCATTTCAGCCTTTTTCCATTGTCAAAAACTCCCCCAGGGAAATGCCTGTAACCAAAATCATCTGCCAGAGGTGCAGAAGCATAATAAATATTTCCAGAATAATGTGTCCATCCTGATGCTAAATATCCTCCGTTAATAGTTGCATTGACTCCAATCCATTTAGTCTTTTGATTTTCTGACAAACCGTTTTTTGGCTGAACTGTTTCCCTATATTCTCCGTTCAAAACATAAACAGTATCCCCTCCTGCATGCCTTGAATTTGCTGTTGTTATGTCGCATAAAGGGGTTGAAGATGAACCGTCTCCTGTATTATTGCAGGAAAGGTTTGTGTTGTCAACATACCAGTCTCTTGCAGAAGAGTTTGAAGAAAAGGAAAGCAGTAAAATTAATACAAGCAAAACTCTTTTCATTTTAGTATTTAGGTTGTTCAGGTTTATATTGTTTTCTTTTTGTTGTTTTTAACAAAAACAAAATGCTTAATAATACTTTTAGCTTTTTATTTTATTGAATATCTTTGTTTAGTGTTGTTTTAATAAACAACCTTTATTCAGTGTTTTTTATGCATAAAAAAATTGTTTTCATTTTTTTCTTTTTTTTAATGTTTTCCAGTGTTTTTGCTGTAATACAAAACGACCAGATGAAAATTTTTGCTGTTACAACTGAAGGAGATGCAGTTTCAGCTGATTTAACCCTAGAGATTGAACCAGGAGACGGGGAAATCTGGAGCAGTATAGATCCTTTGGTTGGCACTACAACCCAAAATACAGAAAGGATTGCAATAAAGCTTGCTTCAAATTATTTTAATGGAAAAATAAATGAATTTGACTACAAATTTGAAATTGATTCTGACGCCTCTATAGTTGAAGGCCCTAGTGCTGGAGCATCAATGGCTTTATTGGCTATTTCAATGCTGCAGGACAAGCCTTTAAGCAGCAAGATTGGAATTACTGGAACTATTTCAGAGCAGGGAAAAGTCGGGCCAGTAGGAGGTGTGTTTGCAAAAACCAAAGAAGCAAACAGAATTGGGTTAAAGTTGTTTATGATTCCAAAAGGAGAAGCAAGACAAGTGATTAAAGAAAAAGGAGAAGTCAAAACAGTAAATTTAGTGAATTATGCTGCAGAAAACTGGTCAATGAAAGTAATTGAAGTTTCAAATATTGATGAAGTATTAAAATATTCTTTTTCTGAAATAGAAAACATTGATGTTAATACAGGAAATGGTATTACTGAAATAAAGGAATTCCTTCCAGAAGCTTTACCAGAACAGGAAGACTTAATTATAATGAAACAACTTGCAAAGAGAATGCTTGATGAAGCAAAATTAACAGTTAAAGGAGCAAGAAATGCTCTTTCAAACACAACAATTGAAGACAGTGCAGAAATTTCTTTTTTGCTTACAACTTTGAATTCTTCAGAGCAGGCTTTGATTGAAGGAGAAACTTTATATGAAAAAAATTATTTGTATTCTGCTGCAAACAGTATTTTTATTTCAAAAGTTTATGCTTCTTTAGTAAAAGATGTTGCAGAAAATCCTTCGCTTTTACAGAAAGATTCAAAGTTATTTAATATTAGAGTTGATTCCTTAAAGAAAAACATTGATTCTTTAAAGGAAAATTTGGATTCTTTTATTCCATTGGATTATTTAGAATGGCATATTGCAGCAAAACAAAGGCTTTTATGGGCTGAAATGAATATTAAAAAAATTGAAAACCTTTTTCAGGCAGTAATTGAAACAGGAATCAGAACACAGGAAACTGATGTGCTGTTAAGAGTTGAAGACTATGAATTTGCTTTAGCCTGGTTTGAAACAGCAAGAGATTTATATGATAAAACAACTGAATCAGAAAAAAAAGTTCTTCCAGATATGGCTTTCAGAAACTATTCAGATGAATATATTATTGCTTCAGAAAATTCTTTGAATTCACTTCCAGAAGGAGAACAGGAAGATATTTTAAGAAGGCTTAATTCTGCTAAAAGAGCAGAAGATTATTCCTGGTTTCTGGTTACAGCTTTTGATTCTGCTTCAAGCTATGCTTTAATTAAGGCTTCAATTGAATCAGAAGAATTAACCCTTGAACAGGCTCACTCTTTGCTTCAGGAAAAGATTAATTCAATTGATGCAAACCTTTCAGAAAACAAAAGTGAAGAAAAACATTTTGTCTGGACCCGATTGTATTTAGACCATGCAAAATATTATTTAAATGCAGCAGACTATTATAAAGAACAAGGTTATGCTTTAACTGCTTTAGACAAGCTTGAAAGCGGTCTGGCTTTAGCTTTTCTTTCAGAAGAATTATTCACTGTTTCTCATTCAATTTATGCTTATTATGATGATTTCTCTGAAGAAGATTTCATCGGAGCAGAAAAAAAAGAAAAAAAAGAGCCTTTAAAACTGATTGACACTGCATTGCTTGCCTCTGCTTTTATTCTGTTTACAGTTGTTTTGGTTGTGGCAGGAATTCTGATTTTAAGGAAAACAAAAGAACAGCCTTTAGAAAAACAGCTTCAGGAGATGCGTGAATTAAAAAGAAAAGCAGATAATGCTTTTTTTAACGGAAAGATTTCAGAAGAAAAACACAATGAATTAAACAATGAGTATTCTGACCAGCTTAAAGAGTTAAGGTTAAAGATTTCTTCTGGTTCAGTGCATTTAATTGAATCAGAAGAAAAGAGAGAAAAAGCAAAAGCAAGAGAAAGAATGCTCAGGGATTTAAAAAAGCTCAGGTCAAAAAAGTTGATTTCTTTAAAGGATTTCAATAAAGAATATGACAAGATTCTGGCAGAAGAAACAGAATTAGAAAAAGGCTCTCAAAAAGAACTGATTGACTTAAAGAAAGAAAAAACTGAAGCTACAAGAAAAACTAAACTATTAAAAAACAAAACAAAAAAAGTCTTTGGAACTAAAAATAAAAAAATTCAGAAAAAATAATTTTATCTATTTGCCAGAGTGTTTGAGATAAATAATATTATTACTCCGATAACTAAAATTACTCCAAGCATTATTGTTGTTATTTCTTTATCGTCTTCTTCTGTTGGGCAGTTATCGTCTGGCACATCTGTGCATGCTTCCCATGTTCCGTTTGTGCATGTTTGTGTTCCTGGGCAGTCTTTTAGTGTTGTGCATTGTTTTGTTTCTCCTTCAACACAGTCTGTTCTTCCG
>JAFCDN010000070.1 GCA_017609625.1 Candidatus Iainarchaeum sp. | reverse complement strand
AAGAAGATATGGATCCTTTTGACTCTCATATGACAAAGATACCTCATCAACCAACAATTTATCCTTTACAACCAAGTAAATTACAACAAGCAGTAGCAATTGCCGCAGTTTTAGCACATCTGGGTATTGCACCAGCACAAAGCGCACAAATCGCACCTCTTTCTTACATTGGAACTTCAATTGCTCCTCTGCCAACTACAAGCAATGAAATTGTAAAAGTAAAAGATATTGTTACCCAAGTCAATGAATTACCTCATGGCAAACATGCATTAGTTTTAATCGATGACTCAAGACTACAGAAAATTCCAACAGAAGATCTTGGCAATTATTCCTGCTGGCAAAAACTAAGAGAAGTGATTGGCTCCCACTTGTTGCCAAGCCATGATTGTTGCCTTGCTCTTTCAAGTTCTTAATTCCTGAATTTAATCAAAGGTGGATTAAAGTAACAAATGCAACACCTAAATAATTGAAATTAAACAAGGCTAGATGCTATAAATTAAACATCTAAAATATCTTGTTTAATTTCATAAAATTAGGAAAGCATTTATGAAGCATCTAACCTTAAAAGAAAGATATCAAATTTCAGCATTTATTGAAGCCGGTTTAAAAAAAACTGAAATAGCAAAAAAAATAGGTAAAAATAAATCTTCTATTTCGAGGGAACTAAAAAGAAACAAGTCTCCGTCTGGATATGACCCTGAAAAAGCTAACAATAAAGCAGAAAAAAGAAAAAAAGAATCTCATAAAAATAAAAAATTTAACAAAGAGATGAAAATGAAAATAGAAGAAAAAATAAAAGAAAATTGGAGCCCAGAACAAATCAAAGGCTATTGTAAAAAACACAAAATAGATATGGTTAGCCATACAAGAATATATGCATATATAGAGGAAGATAAGACAATTGGTGGAAAACTATACAAATATTTAAGACACGCAAAAAAGAAGAGAAAAAAATACGGAACAGAAGAACATAGAGGTCAAATAAAAGACAGGCGATCAATTGAACAAAGACCTGCAATTGTTGACCAAAAAATCAGAGTTGGGGCTATATTGTTACTCTTGTTGAAAGAAAAACAAAAATTACGCTTATTAAAAAAGTAAAAAATAAGAAAGCTGAAACTGTAAAAGAAGCAATCATAGAAAAACTTACTTCATTTAAAAAGTTGTGCCACACGATAACATTTGATAATGGCAAAGAATTTGCAATGCATAAAGAAATAGAAAAGGCGCTAAAAATAAAAGCCTATTTTGCTCATCCATATAGTTCTTACGAAAGAGGGCTTAATGAAAATACGAATGGATTGATTAGGCAATACATTCCAAAGAAAACTGAGTTTAGATATTTACCTGATTTTGTTTTTGAAGATATTGTGAGAAAACTTAACACAAGGCCTCGAAAAACGTTAGATTTTGCCTCTCCTGTTGAGGTGTTTGTGCAAATGGATCTCTGAGTGGTATTATTGGATATGAGTGTTGCATTAGCAACTTGAATCTACATCATTTATATTTAATCTTGATAAATTTAACTCTGTTGCATTTGTTTGAAGAATTCTTTCAACAATAATTTTATGATTTTCATCCTTATCTATTACATTAATTGCAAATAGGATCAGTGGATGAGTAATTTGAGCAAGTATTGCGGCATCAATGTGTTGCCTGTTGTGTTGTAAAAAATGATACATTTGAGGAAATCTTTGATGATTTCCACTCTCAAGTTCAGCCTGCATGAGTTGGACAATAAAGTTTATGTTAGCTGGAAATAAAGAAGCATCTTGACAACTCTGGGAGGAATATTGTTTTACATTATTTACGTTCGTGGCAAATGTTTCTTCTACGTGCTGATATTTGAATTGAATTTTTTTAGTTTTTGATTCTTTAAAATAATCACAAAATAAAAAGAGCATAATTATATCAAAGTATAAAGCTTCAGCTAGAGAGTTTTTATCAGAAACCATTATCTCATTGAAACACTGAAGAACCTGCAAACAATTAATTTTTACAGCATCCAGATAAATTTGACGTAAAATTTTTGAAAAATCTGGAATAGTACAAGGATTATTATCAACTCTTGAAAGAATTTCAGAATTCATAAGAGCATCTACCAAAGCTTCTTCATCAAAACCCTGTGATAATTGTTGCAAAAAAGCAGTTAAAGTTGGTGCTTGAGGAAAATGTCCATTAAGAATTGGACCAAGAGCATGATAAATTTCAGAAGTAGCTCTTTTAGCTTCTGGAGTAGAGGCCAGTGGTCCAGTTTGATCTTGTTCTTCTCGTCCCCTTTTTCCCAGTACCGTTTCCATTGCATGAGAGCAAGGAAAAGAGATAAGTGAAACGAGTAAGACGAAGAAAATTGTTTGTTTACCTGTGATCCATAGCCTTGGCATAGGATTACTGTTTTTTAAAAAATTCATATAACCTCCTATAGACATAATAAGTTAAAAAAAAAAAAAAAAAATGTATACTGATTCCTAAATAAAAAGAGGAGTCAGATGATGAGAATAGAAAGGCTAACGGTAAAACAAATCACAGAATTACAACAATATGAACTTGTATCAATTTAGAATATTCTATCTATAGGTTTTTATGGGTTCAATTTATTTACATGTGTAA
>JAFCDN010000041.1 GCA_017609625.1 Candidatus Iainarchaeum sp. | reverse complement strand
CAGCAGACGACAACTGCCCTGTAAAACAAGAAGACAATTTCATTACACTAGTTTTTGCAGTAATTCTAATTATAGGAATAATTCTTTTAGCTGTTATAAAACTAAAAAAAATAAATTAGAAAAGTTTTGAGCCATTTGGGACTTTCTTTTCAGGAACAGCCAAAAACAACTGCTCCTTCTTCTGAAGCAAAGCCTGTAGTTAAAACTTCAGAAACAAAATTAGCAATCTGTTTTGGAGGAAAATTTGTTACACAAATAACCTGTTTATTCAATAATTCTTCTTTTTTGTACAATTTAGCAAACTGCCCTGAAGATTTTTTTATCCCAAACTCCCCAAAATCAACCTCAAATTTGTAGGAAGGTTTTCTTGCTTCAGGAAAGTCTTCAACTTTGATTATAGTGCCTACTCTTAGCTCTACTTTTTCAAACTCTTGCCAGGTAATCTGAGTCATAAGCATCAGCTAAACAGAAAATAAAAAAAAAGGAAAAGAGTTCAGCCAAACAAGGAACCTAATCCTGCTGCTGCTTCTTCTTCAGTTTTTCCTTCTTCTTCTTTTTTTTCTTCTTTTTTTGCTTCAGCTGCCGGAGCCTGTGCTGCAGGTGCTGCTGACATTACAGAAGCTGATTTAATTGCTTCTTCAATGTTTACATCTTTTAATGATGCAACCAATGCCTTGACTCTTCCTGAGTCAGCGTTAATTCCTGCTGCTTTCAGTACTTCAGTAACTGATTTTTCGTTTATTTCTTTTTTTGCAGAATGCAAAAGCATTGCAGCATATACGTATTCCATTTTTATTCCTCCAAAAAAATAATTAAATAAAATTAATTAAACATCAAGTTTAATTTTCTTTATTTTCCTCTTCTGAACCCTCAGTTTCTTTGTTGGTTTCCTCTTCTGAATCTTCAGTTTCTTCTTTTTTTTCTTCATTATCTGAACTTTCTGAATCTTCTGAATCTTCCTGGTTTTCTGTTTCTTCGCTTGTCTCTTTTGATTCTTCTTGTTCTTCCTGTGAAGGTGTTTCTTCATTTTCTTCTTCTTTGTTTTCTTCTTCCATATTAAATTCCTCCAAATAAAATAATTGAATAATTTCAATTAACATGATTAATTTTCTTTTTTATCCTCTTTTTTTTTCTTCTACTGGTTTTTCTTCTTTAGCTGGTTCTTCTTTTTTTTCTTCTATCTTTGCTTTATCTTTTTTTTCTTCTGCTGGTTTTTCCTCTTTAGTTTCTTCCTTTTTTTCTTCAGGTTTAGCTTCTTCTTTTTTCTCTTCTGCAGGTTTTTCTTCAGTTTTTTCTGTTTTTTGTTCAACCTTTTTTTCTAAAAAAGGTTGTGTCTCTGAAGTGCCTTTGACTTTTTCTTTCAAAACACTTGCCTGTAAATTTGCTTTTGAAATAAAGGTTTCAATTGTTTTTGAATTCAGAATATCTGCATCTAAAGCTAAGTTCATTGAATCAAACACTGCCTTGCTTAAGAGCAAAGGAATAGTGTCTGATGTTGGATAAGAAATTTTCAAAGCCAAACTTAATGAATTCCGTCTTGCAGAAACAAAGTTATTGAAAATTTCTTCTTCATCAAAATCTAAAACCTCTGGTTTAAAGAGTTCTCCTTTTTCATAAACTGTGTTTAAGTTCAATCCGACTTTGATTGGCTTGATATTAAGCTTTGATAAAACTCCTGCAACTGCGTCAGAAACTTTTTCTCCTTTTTTGCATACAACTTTATCTTCTGTAATTTCAATGCTTGCGCCTGCTAATTTTACTTTTAATCCTGCAACTTTTAAATCACTTAAAGCAGGCCCTGGAGGCAGTCCAGTGTCTCCAGCAGGAATAGAAATATCACTTGGAGCAGTCATTCCGGCTTTTGCCGGAGCATCTCCTTTGTTTTTCTTAAGCAAAGAAAAGAGTTCAAAAGGATTTAATTCAGTGAAAATAACTGCAACAGAATCTGAAGCGAATTCCTTTAAACCGGAATCTTTCATTTTAGATTCTTCTAAAGCTTTTAACACAATCCTTGTTTTAGAAACTCTTACAACAGCCTTGTCTGAAAGCAGTTTTCTTACATCAGCAAACAAGTTTGCTGGAAAACTTTTCAAAGAAGCAATTCCAATAACCGGATATTTATCAAAAAGTTCTTTTAGTTCCTGAACTTCTTTTTTCTTCCAGATTAAATTATGGGAAGTCATTTTTTGACCTCCTTTGAAGCTTCAGTTTTTTCTTCGGTTTTTTCTTTGCTTTTTTGTTCAGTTTTTTGTTCAATTTTTTGTTTTGAATCTTTTTTTTCTGCAAATGTTTTTGTTACACCTTTTTCTGAAAAAGGTGTTTTCTGAGTTTTTTTTCTGGCCTGCATTTCTTCATTTGTTTCCCCGATTTTTATTGCTGGACCCATTGTAAGCTTTATTATAACTGATTTAACGTTCTGGCTTCTTGCAGGAAGCTTTTCTTCAACTGCATTATAAACTGTTAAAATATTTTCTGCCAAATCAATGTCCTGCATTACTTCTTTTCCTACAGAAACATGAACTAAAGGCATGAATTTTCCTTTCTTGTTTGTGATTTTTGTCTGGCCAGAAGAACCTTCAATTATATTTTGAATTGCCTTAAAATCCTGGGAGATTAGTTTAGGCATTTTTCCTCTTGGAGCTAAAATCTGCCCCATGTGCTTTCCAACTAAAAGCATTACAGGGCCTTCTGCCAATAAAACATCAAATTTTTCTGCAATTTCCTGCGCGTCTTTTTTTGAAAGTTTTGAAACTTCAGAATCCATTACAATTTTTGAAACCATTGGCTTTAATTTTTCTGCAAACTCTTTGTCTTTAATAAACGCGATTGAATTAACTTTTTTTGCTGAACCATGAGGCATTTTAACCTCTAAATCAATTCTGTTGGCAGCTTTCTTGAAATCAATTCCCCTGAAATTAATAGTTAAATCTACTGTCTGCTGGAATTTTCTGCTTTTAGCCTGATCTCTTGCTTTAGACACTGCTTCAATAACTTCTTCTTTCTTCATATAAAAAAAGCCTCCTACCAAAGGTAGTCAGACGGCCTAAAATTAAGCTATATTATCAATTTCTTCAGAAAAACATTTAAAAAACAACTGCCTTAAAATAGATTAAATGGAAAAACCACTCATAAATCAGGCAAAATGCACTAACTGCAGGATATGCGGAAAAGTCTGCCCTAAAGGAGTTTTTGGGGAGCAAGAAGGAAAAGTTTTTGTAGAAAAACCAGAAGAATGTATTGCATGCAAAGCCTGTGAATTAAACTGTCCTGCAGAGGCAATAGAAGTAAAACCGTATTAATTAACAAGTGATTAAGATGAACTATAATATAAATTTAGAAAAAGAAGAAAGAAAACAGATTGAAAAAAGTTTGGAAGATATAAAAAAAGGAAGAGTTTTGACTTTAAAGCAAGCAGAAAAGAAATGGAAAATCTGATTCTGAAAAACAAAAAGTTTATATATTGATTGATAACTAATATTTATGAATTAATAACTTTTAGTGATTAATGTGTTAAAACAGGTTCAAAAAATCAAGAGTTCCCCGACGTTAAATACTGTTTTGATGGTTGAAGATACTCTGAAAAAAATTGGGAAAAGCGTTGTAACAATAGCAAAGCTTAAAAGAAAGCTTCCAAAACAGGTTAACCATAATACTTTAATAGTGGTTTTAGAGTATCTGGAAAAAAGCAATAAAATTGCTGTCAGCTTGAAAGGGATTACTTGGATTCACAACACTAATGCAAAACTAAGAAAAGCAGTTTTAGAAGGCTTAGAACTATGAAGACAGTCAGAGTAATTTTGTCTCCAGAAGCAGAAGAAGCATACAAGCAATTAAATAAAGAAGCTGCTGAATCAAAAACTGAAAAAGCAATTCTCAATGGAATAGACAGTAAAATTGAATTAATAAAAGAAAACATCCACTATGGAAATCCAATAGCAAAAAAACTGATTCCAAAAGAATATAAAGAAAAATATGGAATAACAAATTTGTTCAGAGTAAAACTTCCGCATTACTGGAGAATGCTCTACTCTCTTACAGACGGAGAAACAAAAATAGAAATAATATCTTTTGTTTTGGATTTGATTGACCATCCAACTTACAACAAAAAATTTGGATACAAGAAAAAATGAAAACAAAAAAATTTCTAGAACTAAGCAAAGCAAAAGGAATTGCAGTGCTGATGGCAGTCAACATATTTGTCTTATACATAACCAGGGATTTTTTTGTGGTTTCCTCAGTGTTGATGATTTTTCTCGGACTGACTGCATTGCTCAGGGCAAAAATTGCTGAAGTTGAATTTAAGGAAAAAAGGAGTGAAATAAAAAAAGGGTTTTATTTTTCTGCAGGAGCAGTTGTTTTAGGATTTGTAATTGAAAAGATTTTTGAAATTAATTTAATTGTTGAACTGATTTTAGCTGCAATGGTTTTGGTTTTGCTGAAAGAAATTTATTCTGAAAAAAAAGATAAATGGATTAATGCGTTTTTATTAATGGGTTTTTTGTTGCTTTTTGCAGGGATTTTTTTGTTGTTTTTTAATTTAGTTTTGAATCAAATTTTCCTTCTTGCAGGTCTTTGATTGCGTCTTGTGCTTTTTTTCCTTCAACTGTAATCCCTAAAGAATTGCATGAACCAATTATTTCTGAAACCTGTGATTTCAGTTTATAAGAGCTTAAATCTGAAGCCTTTATTTTAGCTATTTTTACTATTTGTTCAAAAGAAAGATTTCCTATTATTTCTGTTTTTGGATTAGCAGAGCCTTTTTTTATATTAGCTTCTTTTAAAATCAATGAACTGATTGGCGGGCTGCCGACTGAAACAGTAAAATTCTTTTTTGAATCAATTTTGATTTTAACCGGAACTTTCATTCCTGCATAATCTTTTGTTTGATTATTTATTTCCTGAACTATTGCAGGAATATTTACTCCTAAAGGACCTAATGCAGGGCCTAAAGGCGCTGCAGGAGAAGCTTTTCCTCCTTCAACCATAACTGAAACTTCTGGCATGTAATTTCACCTTTTTTTAATCCTTAATAATCCTGATGTGTTCTGCTTTAATTGTTACAGGGATTTTAACTGCTGCTTCTAATAATTCAACTGTAACTTCTTCTTTTGTCGGGTTGACTCTGGTTACTCTGGCTTTTTCTCCTTTAAAGGGCCCGGCAATTAATTCGATTTTTTGTCCTTCTTTAATGGATTTCATTAAAGGTTTTGCCTCTAATAAGCTTGACAATTCTTCTATTTTTACTTCTCCTCCTACTATCCCTTTTCCTTTAATATGAGGAGTGTTTGCAATAGACCTTCTAATTGTTAATTCAGTGTCTGCTTCAATCAAAACATATCCTTTTAATCCAGGAATAACGCTTAAAGAATAAATATTAAGTTCATCTGATTTTATTTTGTTGCTTAAAATATCCACTACCAGAGATTCCTGTCCTACTGTTGTTCTTAAAGTAAAAATCATTTATTCACCTATATTTTTTACACTCAACTTTAAACTTCTTTTTAAGTTCTGCATTTTACACGATTTAATTATATCAGCACAACTTTATGTCGTGCACTGTTGCTCGCGGACAGAACCACGAAAATGCTTTAAAAAAAAGCAGAATATTACTTATTTGGAAGAGAAAAAATTTATTAAATAAACTGTTTTAATTATAGATCAAATGCCTTTCAAAAAACTGAAAAAAATGACAAGCAGGCCCAGAGCATGGTTTAATGCCAGAAGAATAACAAGAGGCATACCCAAAAAAATCACTGGATTAAATTCACTCGCAAGCGGGGCTAAAATTGAAAAAATTCCAGGAAAAAAAGATGAAGCGCCAACTTTTGTTTCAACTTTTATGCGGGGAAGAAAAACAATAGAAGTTAAATAGGGGCCATGGAAATGGAGAAGAGGAATACTTTGGAGCGTGACAGAAACAAAACCTTTGGGCAGAAAAGGAGATAAAATTATAACTTCTGTAGATTTTGGCAGAACCGGAAAAATAATGCAAGTGGAAAGGCAGAGGAAAAAAAACGGAAAAAACATAGGGGAAGCTGAAATATACCATTTTCGTGTAAGCTATTAAATGTGCTGAAGGAAAACAAATTGTCAAATAAAATAAACAATTGTTTCATATAATGAACAGCAGTTAAAAAACTGAACTAATTTCCGATTTTTATAAAAACAAAAATTACTCTTATAAGAAAAGCAATAATTGCAATAATTATTATTCCAATGCCTGTAACCTGTGCCATTACTTTGTATTCGCTTCTGTCAGGCTTTTTTGAGACAGTAAAAATCCTTCTAGTTGAATTCCAAAAATTGTTTAAACTCAATTAAATCACTTAAAAAAAGTCTTGAAAATAAGTTTTAATATAATAAAAGATAAAAGAAAAACTATTTAAAGCATAAAGCCCCATTATTAAAATGAAAAGGCTTTTTTTGCTTTTAGTTCTGCTTTTCTTAATTCAATCAGTTTTTGCTGCAGAATACTATGTAAACAAAAACCACTCAAACTGCAGAGACGAATATACTACAACAGAAAACAATTTAGATCACCCCTGGTGCAGCATCTCAACAGCAAACACAAAACACCAAAGCGGAGACACAGTTTATATTCTTCCAGGAGAATACAGGGAAAGGCTTATAATGAAAACAGGTTTAATGAAAACAGGTTTAGGAGAAAACCAAAGAACACAATATATTGGATTAGGAAACAGAGAACAAATATTTATTCTAGGAAGTGAAAAAATAACAGGCTGGACACAATGCAATGCCAGTGATCCCAATTGTGCTGGTGTTGGGAACAATGTTTATTATGCTGATTTTACTGCGCAGAATGGTAGGTGGGAAATATTTGTAAATGCAGCTTTTTGGGAGGTTAGTAATCCAACTACTGGTAGTACTGACTGTTTTGAAAATAGAACAAAATCTTATAAAAGAGCAGATCTAGTTACTCTGGGTTCTGGAGTTGAAAAACATTCTATTTTGTCAGATTATACTTGGGTTGATGAACCAGGAGAATTTTACTATGATTATTCCAGTCATCTTTTATATGTCTGGCCTTATGACAGCCAAAACGCAAACAACCATTTAATTGAATGC
>JAFCDN010000004.1 GCA_017609625.1 Candidatus Iainarchaeum sp. | reverse complement strand
TTAAGAAAAAACCTATTTAATAAAGCTAACTGATAAACTATTTAAACTAAAAAAATACATATATAATTAATAATGAGTTTTTATAACAATTAATGGAGGTGTATTTTTGGTTGATGAAGTAAAAGTAAAAAATGTTCTTCTTGCAAACAGACCTGATGGAAGCAACTCAATTAGAGTGGATTTGACATTTAAACACCCTGTTAAATTGAACAAAACACCTAAAGAATTAAATATTCCAATAATTCCGGGAATGCCCCCTAAAGAACCAGAAGAAAATAAAGCAATACTTTTTCTCTCGCTTGCTGAATGGGAAGAATTAAAGGAAAAGTATCAGGTAGGAAATAAAATTAAAGTTTTTATAGATAAGAAAAAGAGATTGATTTTTGAGTGAGAAAAATGGTTTTTGTATTGAAAGTTAAGGTTTGGAAAGAAGGAAAGTATGTTTTGGTTAGAAATGATGAATACCACATAAACACTTATGGAAAAAATTTGGAAGATGCATTAAAAAATTTTCAAGAAGCTTTATTGTTGGTGACTGAAGAAATACATGAACAAAATCAGACTGTTCAAAAATACCCCACACTTGTTATTGACCAATGTTTTTCTAATCAAATTCCTCAAAAAGTATCTTGTGTGTAGTACTCTTATTTTTTATTTATGGCCAGTAAAAAATTGCCTGTAGTTAAAGCAAAAGATTTAATTAAGGCTTTATCAACGATTGAAATTTTTCCTGTTCGACAAAAAGGAAGTCACATTCAATTGAAAGGAATTTATCAGGGGGAATTTAGGCATACTACTGTCCCTTATCACACTAATGAATCGCTTCCTATTGGAACTCTTAAAGGAATATTAAATGATTGTGGATTAACTAAAGAAGATTTGCTTATGCTCTTAAAAAGAAAAAATAAATAATTATTCATTCTTTTAACATTAAGCTTTCTTTCAATTACTACGACAGCTTCTAACTTGAACTTCTCTTCCCTCTCTCAGCTTGCAAACTTTTAAATATAAAGAAGTACATAAATAGATGAGAAAAGTGATAAAATGGAGTTTAACAGAAAACATTTGATTTATTTTATTATTCCTTTTATTATAGTTGTTGCAATGGTTGTGCTCCAACCTTTAGAAAATGATGCTGCTGGAAGGGCAATTGACTTAAACAAAAAATGCCTTTTCAAGTCTGCAACAAAACTTTGCCAGTTTAACGGAACAGACTATTCTTTTACCTGTTCTTGCGGTTCTGCTGGAGAGGTTAAAGGAAGAGCGCCAAATTGCGTGGATGTAGACTGTGATGCAATCTGCGAAGAATCTTTGTGTTCTAAAGAATAATAATTACGCAAATCTAACTCTAGGCCTGTTGTAAATAGCGCTGGGCTTTCTTTCCTTTTTTCTTTTTCGTTCTTTCCACTTTTTTGGCAGTTCTTTTGTTTTCCTTAAAACTCTTTTTGTTTTTGATTCAGTTGCTCTTTCTAAATATTCTCTAAAGGGAAATCTTCCATAAATTGCTTCTCTTCCATGATATAACCCTAAAACGCTTTCTCTTTTGAACCCCATTTTTATTGCAATCTTTGCACTCATCAGATCTGCAATCAATTCTTCTGTCTGATTTGGGGTTAACTGTGCTTCCCTTGAAAAATCAAAAACATTTCTTGTCGGGTCATGGCAGATTTCATGCATTAAAGTATGAACTCCTTTCCAGTTTAATTTGTCTCCATGAAAAAAGTGGTCTGCAGGCAGTTCAATTAACCTTCCATCTGGAACAACTTTAATAATTCCGCCTTCTCTTTTTATTCTGATTTTTTGTTCATGCTGTCCTAAAACTTCTGAAGCAACAAAATGCTTTCCTATTTTGAATACAGCCCTCATAAGCGTGTCTTTTGGATAAAATTTTATTGGAACAGTCTCTAAATTAGTTAACGCTCTTTCATAAGCAGCTTTTAGAGTAGGATTTTTTTCTATTTTAATCATTTCCTGAACTGCTTTTTTCATTCTTCCTCTGAAATAGTTCAGGCTTCTCACTCTTTCTTTGTTTAAAACTTTTCCCATATTAAATAGAAAAGTAGAAGCAGATATTTAATCTTTTTCTTTTTGGATTTCTTCGTCTTCTGGCTTCCATGTAGGCTCTACAATACACAAAAAAACCAAATCCTCTTCTCCAGAATTTTTTATGCTCTGAATAGAATTTGGAGGAATATAAACTACATCATTTTCCTGCACTTATTTTTCTTCTTCATCAATGTGCATTGTTCCTTTTCCTTTTAAAATAAAATAGACTTCAGAGCTTTTCAGTTTATGCTTAAAAGTGGTTTCCCCTGATTTAACCACTGCATGAGCCAAGCTGTAATTCAGTTCCATTTTTTCTTTTAATGGATTAAAATACTCTCTCAGCACGCAATTGTCTCCTGAAACAAACTCCTCCAGATTTTCAAACCTTTTCACAAACATCTTTTCACTTCAATCTTTCCTGAATCTTTTCGCTTTCCAGTTCTCTTAAAGCATCTCCAGCAATCCATTTAGCAGAGTTTGATTCAATTTTTCTGATTTCTTTTCCGATTCTAATTGCTTTTTTGTTTAGTTTTTTGTTTCTTTTTCCAATCTGCCTTAAACTCCAGTTAACTGCTTTTTTAACAAAATTTCTTTCATCCACTGAATGCTTTTTTATGAGCGGAAAAAACTTTTCAAATTCCTTATCTTTTGCTTTTTTGTCATGCACTGCCAAAGCACACATTAAAACAAATCCTGATCTTTTAACAAACTCTTCTTTTCTTGCACACCATTTAACTGCTTTTTTCCAGGCAAAAGGAGTTTTATCAAACAAATTTGAACAGGTTTGATCGCATAAATCCCAGGAATTAAAATCTTTAACCCAAGATTCCATCTGCTTTTCTGAAACTTTTTCAGAATCATCAATAAAGCACGCAAGCATTCTTGCTTCATGTATATTAGTTTTCCATAAATCCAAAGCAAGAGAATGGTTTTTTCGGTATTTTTTTGCTAAATCCCTTACAATATAGACATTAACGCCAAAAGCAGTTGAAGTGTTAATCCCAAACTTTGCCATTCCTTCTCTATTCTTTTTTTTTCCATTGCTTTTTAATTCTTTCAGAATTTCTTTTACTTTACCATCCATAATTTTTCGCCTTGCTGTAGCTAAACCCTTTTGCAACAGAAGTGACTCCTTTCCATATTAACTGAGGCTTGGTAAACCAGATTTTAAAACCGATTTTTATTCTCTCAAGCAAGGTTATGTTTCCTAAATCTTCTGGAATAATGCTAGCAAAAAAATTCAGTTCATCTTCTGTCAGATTATAAAGCGCTTTTTTTCCTTTTATTATTTTATTGTAATCAGGAAACTCTTTTTTCCACAAACTTTTGTATTCTTTTAAAACCTCTTTAGAGTAATCTTTTTTTTCCACTGCTTTTGCCGCAACTTCAGCGGCAAATTTTCCTGAAGCCATTGCTAAAGAAGTTCCTCCTTCAAATAAAGGAGAAGTAAACCCTGCTGCATCTCCAATTAACATAATTCCATCATCAAAAGTTTTTTTCAAAGGCCCTGAACTGGAAACTAATCCCCCAAAAGTTTTTTCTGTTTTTTTGTTTTCCCATTTTTCTTTTTTCAAAAATTCTTTTAAAAAATCATTTGCTTTTGTTTTTTGGTTTGTAACCAAGCCAACGTTGGATCTTTTGCCTGCTTTTGGAATGCTCCACAAATACCCTTTTGGCGCAAGTTCAGGCCATAAATAAAAATCCAAAAAACCGCTATTAGGAATTTCTTTCATTCTGTGCTGTATTCCAATAACTGTTTCAAATTTCTGGTTTAAGTTCAGTTTTTTTGAAAGCAAATAAGCTGTTCCTGAAGCATCAATCAGAATTTTCCCTGTAAATTCTTTTCCGCCTGCAGTTTTAATTTTCCAGTTTTTTTCTTTTTTTATTTCTGTTGCTTTTTCATTCAAAAGAATTTTTGCTCCATTTTTTTCTGCTTCTTCTCCTAACCATTGCTCAAATTTTTCTTTTTCCAGCACAAATCCTGGTTCTTTTATGTAAGCGCTTTTTCTGTTTGGAAAAATCACTCTGACCCCCTTTACTTTAACTGAAACAACTTTTTCCGGAATCTTTAATCCAAGTCTTTTCACTGCTAATTCAGATAAGCATTCCCCACAATGAACAGGCTCTCCAATTACAGAGTTTTCTTCTAAAACAAGTGTTTTTAGTTTTCTTTTCCTTGTTTCTAATGCAGCAGAACATCCTGCAGGTCCTGCGCCAACTATAATTACATCAAAAATTTCTTCCATTAATATTTTTTTCTTTCGTTGGTTTTTTAATTCAATCTAATCAAAATCTTTTTATGAAAGCATTGCTTCTTTTAAGCGGAGGAATTGACAGCCCAGTTGCAGGCTTTCTGGCAAAAGAAAAAAATGAATTGTATTGCCTGCATTTTTCTTCTACAAAGATTACTGGGGCCCAGTCAATAGAAAAATCAAAGAAAGCAGCAGAAAAACTGAATTCAGAACTATTTGTTTTGGATTACTCTGATGCATTGGAAAAAATCGTGCAGAAAACCAAAAGAAAGTTTTATTTTGTTTTAATGAAACGCTTAATGTTAAAGGTTGCAGAAAAAATCTGTGAAAAAAGAAAGTTTGATTTTATTGTTACAGGAGAAAATATTGGGCAAGTGTCTTCCCAGACTCTTTCAAACCTTGTTTCAATCTCTTTTGGAATAAAAAAACCAGTTTTAAGGCCTTTACTTTGTTTTGATAAACAGGAAATAATTGATTTATCAAAAAAACTCGGTTTTTATGAGTTTTCTGTCGGTCCGGAAACCTGTGATGCTTTAGGTCCAGAAAAGCCTGCAACAAAATCTATTCAATTCAGAGTGTCAGAAGAAGAAGAAAAAGCAGAATTCACTGAATTAATACAAAACCTTTTCTTACAGTTCGAAAAACAAACAAAAACAGCAAAAACTCAGGCTTAAAACGCAAAGTTTATTAATTAAAGACTATTATTTATATCATTGTTTTGATTTTCGGAGGGATTTGATGAGTGAATTTATAAAAAAAGGAAGCATTGTTTTTGGCTTAATCCTTTTTGCAATAGGCGTAGCATGGGCCTGGAGTCCTTATGCTGCAAATTGGGGAGCTTTGGCAATAATGTGGTTTGGAATTGGCGCACTAGGATATAGTGCATCAAAATACAGTTAAATTTTGAATCAAGCACATATATTATGTATAAGTTAATTTAGTGTTTTAACTTTTTCTCTTTTATTTTCTTTTATGGATAAAACTGTTTTTGTTTTAAGAACTGCTTCTGAGGTTCACTTAAAAACCTATTTTGTTAAACAGTTTTTCCTGAAAAAACTTATTTCAAATCTAAAGAACAGTTTCAAAAAAAATAAAATAGATGTAAAAGTTTTAGGCAAGTTTTCAGGCATATTAATACTTTCAACGGATGACAGCAAAAAAGCAGTTTTTTTGATGAAAAAATTTTTTGGAATCCATGCTTTTTCTTTAGCAGAACAGCATTCTTTTTCTTCTCTTTTGGATTTGCAGAACCTGTTCCTGAAATTTGCAGAGAAAACCCTTTCAAAAAACGATTCTTTTGCTCTGCGCATTTCCAGAAACGGAAAACACTCTTTTTCTTCACAGGATGTTGCAATTCAATGCGGCCAAAAAATAATGGATTCAATAGAATCTTTGAGTGTAAACCTTTCTTCTCCAAAAAAAGAAATCTTTGCTGACATTATAGGAAAAAAAGTCTTTTTGTATTCAGAAAAAATTTCAGGAGTTAAAGGCCTTCCGGTTGGGGTAGAAGGAAAAGTCGGTTTATTGATGGAAGGAAAAAAAGAAGAGCTTGTTTCAGGTTTTTTAATGCTGAAAAGAGGCTGTAATATTTTTCCTGTAATCCAGAAAACAAACCAGAAAATAGAAAAAAATCTTGAACTACTTTCTCCGTGGAATTCTTTTCAAGAATTCAGACCAGTTCTTTTTTCTGAACTGAAAAAAGAAAAGGATTTTCTTTCTGCTTTAGTTTTAAGCACAGCAAAAGAAGAAGATTCATTAAAAAAAATTCAGGAACTGCAGAATCAAACATCGTTTGTTGTTTTTTCTCCTTTAACTTTTTATCCAAAAGAACTTTTTAAAGAAACTCTTGAGCTGGTGGAAAAATGAAGATAGCTGTAATCTCTGACACTCATTTGGGTTTTTCAGAGAAAAATGCCAGAAAAGATGAAGCATTAAATAATGCATTAGAAGCTTTTTCTTTGGCAATAGAAAACAATGCAGATTTGATTTTACTGCCTGGAGATGTTTTTGATTCAAAGATTCCTTCTCTGGAAACCTGGAGCAAAGTATTTTATTTATTTAATCTTTCCAGAAAAGCAAAAAAACCTGAAATAAAAATTTTACAGGAAGGAAGAGAACTGGATTTTGACGGAATTCCAGTTATTGCAATCCATGGCACACATGAAATCCGCACCAAAGATTTTCGAAATCCTTTGGAAGTATTGCAGAGTGCAGGATTTCTTTTTTATATTCACGCAAATTATTTGATTGCAGAAAAAGATTCAGAAAAAGTTGCAATTCACGGTTTTGGTGGAGTGCCGGAACAAAAAGCATTAGATGTTTTGAAAGTTTATAACCCCCAACCTCTTCCTGATACAAAAAATATTTTTTTAATGCATCAATCCATTAAAGAATTCCTTCCGACAGATGATGAAATGGCTGTAACTATTTCAATGTCTAACCTTCCAAAAGATTTTGATTTAGTTATTAATGGTCATTTGCATTGGTTTGCAGAAAAACTCTTTGAGGGAGGAAGATTGTTAATGCCTGGCTCTACTATTGTAACCCAGATGAAAAAATTTGAATCAGAAAAACAAAAAGGCATTGTTTTAATTAACTCTTTAACAATGCTGACCGCTTTTCTGCCTCTTTCAAAGCAAAGAAAACTGTTTTATGAAAAAATTTCTTTTAATGAAGCTTTTCCTGATGAAATCCTTTCAAAATTCAGAGAAAAAATCCAGTCTTTTCTTTCAGAAAACTCTTCTGATTTGATTCCTTTAATTAGAATAAGATTAAAAGGTACTTTGGCTAAAGGCTTAACCCAAGCAGATGTTGATTTACAGAAAGTTCTGCAGGAATTTGAAGGAAAAGCAATTTTTTCCATTCAAAAAGATTTTTCTTCTGATTCTTTCAAGAAAAAAATTCAGGAACTGCGTGAACTGCATAAAACAAAAAAATCAGTTTCTGCTTTGGGAATTGAGCTTTTAGTAAAAAACCTTTCTGAAACTGCTTTTGATTCTGCTTTTGATGTCAGAAGGTTTTTTGAACTCCTTGCAGAAGAGGATGTGGATAAAGCTATAGCCTTTCTAGAAAAAAAAGAAGAAAAGTAAAACTAACTATTTTGCATCTAATAATTCTTCCACAGCTTCTGGATTGCTTAAAGTAGAGATATTTCCTGTATCCTGCCCTAAAACTTTTGCTTTGATTATTCTTCTCATTATTTTTCCGCTTCGGGTTTTTGGCAGATCATCCACAAACCAGATTTCGCTTGGCCTTGCAAGTTTTCCGATTTCTTTTCCAACATGTTTTGCTAATTCTTTTTTCAGCTCATCTGAAACTTCAGTTCCTTTTCTCAGAATTACATATGCGGCAATCTTTTCTCCTTTAATTTCATCTGGTTTTCCAATTACAGCTGCTTCTGCAACACAAGCATGAGAAACCAAAGCAGATTCAATTTCAGAGTTTCCAATTCTATGGCCGGCAACCTTTAATACATCTGAATCTCTTCCCTGCACCCAAAAATAGCCGTCTTTATCTTTTCTTGCAACATCTCCTGCTAAATAAACTTCTGGATACATTTCCCAGTAAGTTTTCTGATATTTTTCTGGATTTTTGTAAATGCCTTGTAGCATTCCAGGCCAGGGATTTAACAAAACTAATTCTCCGCCTGCATTTGTTATTGGCTTTCCTTTTTTGTCATACACATCTGCCTGAATTCCAGGAAAAGGTTTTGTTGCAGAACCAGGTTTTAATGGAGTTATTGGCAATGGGGTAATGCAATGGCTTCCTGTTTCAGTCTGCCACCAGGTATCCATTATAGGGCATTTTCCTTTTCCTATTTTTTCGTGATACCAAATCCATGCTTCAGGATTAATTGGCTCTCCAACAGAACCAAGCAACCTCAAAGATTTCAGTGAATGTTTTTCCAGCCATTCATCTCCAAAATGCATAAACATTCTGATTGCTGTTGGCGAGGTATAAAGTACGCTTACTTTGTGTCTGTCAACTATTTCCCACCATCTGTCTGGTTCTGGAAAATTTGGTGCGCCTTCATACATCACTGAAGTCGCTCCTAAAATAAGCGGAGCATATACAATATAGCTGTGCCCTGTAATCCATCCAACATCTGCAGCACACCACCATATATCTTTTTCTTTTAAATCAAAAACCCATTTTAATGTTATTCCTGTTCCAACTGCATATCCTCCGTGAGCATGAATTATTCCTTTAGGTTTTCCGGTAGTGCCTGAAGTGTATAAAATAAAAAGCGGATCATTTGCATCCAAAATTTCTGTTTTACAGTTTGAAGATTCTTTTTCTGTTATTTCATGCCACCATAAATCCATTTTTTTATTCCAAGGAACTTCTTCCCCTGTTCTTTTAATTACAATACAATTTTTCACGCTTGGAGCTTCAAGCAAAGCTTCATCTGTCTGCTTTTTTAGTGGAATTGTTTTTCCTTTTCTGTAAAAACTGTCACAGGTTATGACCAGATTTGCCTGCTCGTCGTTAATCCTTTCCTCAAAAGCATTTGCGCTAAAGCCGGAAAAAACAACTGAATGCACTGCGCCAAGCTTTGCGCATGCAAGCATTGCAACAGGCAGTTCCGGAATCATCGGCAAATAAATTCCAATCCTGTCGCCTTTTTTTATTCCCAGCTTTTTCAATGCATTTGCTAATTTATTTACCTGAACATTTAATTCTTTATAAGAGATTTTTTTTATTTCTCCTTCTGGTTCGCCTTCCCAGATATAAGCTATTTTTTTCTTGTTTTTGTGTTTTTCTAAAGCATCAAACACTATATTGTATTTTGCTCCGACAAACCATTTTGCATAATGGTTTTTCCATTCCAAAACTTTTTTGTAAGGTTTTTTCCATGAAACAATTTCTTTTGCTGCTTCTTTCCAAAACCATTCAGAATCTTTTGCTTTTTTCAGCAAGTCTTCATAGTTTTTTATTTTCTTTTTTTTCATCCATTTAGTTACATTAGCTTCCTGCACCAATTTTTTCGGCGGTTCAAAAACCCTTTTTTCTTTTAATAAAACCAGAAGATTTTTTTCCATTTAATTCACCTCTTAATTTTTCCCCTGAACAAAGAATAATCATATAATGCCTTCAAAGCTTCTGCTGCATCTTCTGGAAAAGTAAATGTCGGGACAAATTCTTTTTCCAGAATACTTTTCTGTTCTTCAGTATAATGTCCGCTTGCAGAAACAACAATAATTGGTTTTTTTTGTTTTTTATGCAGTTTAATTATTTCATATACAACTTCTTTCTCTAATAACGGAGGCGGGAATAATACAATCAATAAAATCATGTCAACATTTTTGTCTTTAAGAGCAGCTTGTGTTGCAACTTTATACATTTCTTTTGTTGCGTCTCCGGTTAAATCAATTACTTCTTTTAGTTCTGCGTGAGGCGGAACTACTTTTCTGAGTTTATTAAAACTTTTTTTGCTCATTCTTGCAAGTTCTAACCCGCTTTTGATTACAGTGTCTGCTGCTAAAACTGCATAGCCTCCTCCGTCAGTTATTATCTGCACTTTTTTTCCTTTTGTTAAAGGTTCGTTTGAAAGCACTCTTGCAAAATTAAATAAATGCTCAAAAGTTTTTGCTTCAATCATATGGCCCTGTTTGAATGCAGCTTTTATTACTCTTGCTTCTCCTGCAATACTTCCAGTATGCGATACTGCTGCTTTTTTTCCTGGTTCTGTTGTGCCTCCTTTTAACACTACAATTGGAGTTGTTTTGCTGACTTTTTTTGCGGTTTCCAAAAAAGTCCGTCCTTCTTCTAATCCTTCAATATACAAACAAATTACTTTGGTTTTTTCATCTTTATTCAAATATTCAAGTAAATCTGTTACTGTTATATCCAGTGCATTTCCAAAAGAAATGAATTTGTTTATCCCATAAAATTTCATTGCGGCCCAGTCAATCAAAGTGCTTCCAACTGCGCCTGATTGGCTTGCAAAAGAAATCCTCCCATCTGGTGTTCTTCCAAGCCTTTCTCTTGGCAAAAACATTGTGTCTACTCCTTGTTTTACGTGCAATACTCCAAGGCAGTTTGGCCCTAATACTCTCATCTCTGGATATTTTTGCATTGCCTGAAACAATTCTTTTGTTATTGCAGTGTTTCCAACTTCATTAAATCCAGCTGAAACAATTATTACTGCTTTTACTTTTGCTTTAGCGCATTCAATTATTGTTTTTGGAACAAACCTTGCAGGAATAGCAATAATAGCCATATCAGTTTTCGGCGCCTTCTTTATAGAAGAAAAACATTTTCTTCCAAGGATTTTTTTTTCATGCAGATTAACCGGAATCAGTTTTCCTTTATACCCTGCTTTAACCATATTCTGCATTATCACATTTCCTATTTTATTTTTTTTTCCTGAAGCGCCGATTACTGCAACACTTTTTGGATAGAAAAAATAATCCAAGTCTTTCACATTAATCCCCTTACTGTTTCTTTTTTTACCCATAATTCATATTCTTTGTTTATGTCTTCAAACTTCAAAAAGCCAATGCAAGGAATTTTGTATGAGTGTTCTCTTTTCACTACTTTTTCCACTAACTTTCTTTTTGATTTAATTGTTTTAACCAGCAATAATGATTCTTCTTCGCTGCAGATTTCCCCTTCCCATCTGTAGCAGGAATTTACTGCTGGAACAATATTTGCGCAAGCAATCAGTCTTCTTTCAAGCAATGCATTTGCAATCTTTTCTGCCTGCTTTTTATTTTTGCATGGAACATAACCTAACAAAACTTCGCTCATTTCTTTTCCCTTTTCTATTAGGCAACCGAAATTTAAAAGCTTGATGGTTCTATAGAATATCTATGCCTGGGTCAAAAAAAATACTTGTACGAAAAACTGCAAAGAAAAAAACTGCAAGAAAGAAAACTGCAAGAAAGAAAACTGCAAGAAAGAAAACTGCAAGAAAGAAAACTGCAAGAAAGAAAACTGCAAGAAAGAAAACTGCAAGAAAGAAAACTGCAAAGAAACCATTTTATTCTCCTACTTTTATTCCTAAAAGAGATTTTATCAGGAAATTTAAGGTAATTCTTATTGTAGGTCCAAAGCTTAATGCCCAGTTTAAAGCTATTTTTAAAAGTGACAAACCTCCGTCTCCTGCACAAATAAAAAAAGTAAATCTCACTATGCAAAGATTAAACTCTCTTTGCATGGATGCACGCATGATATTGGTTGGCTCAAAAGGAGTTTTAGGAGAAACAGAAGAAATGCTTAGGCACAATGTTCATGCCCAAATAATTTATGCTACAAAGTATCATAACTATGCTAGATTTAAGTTTCCAGACTGTGGTATAATGTCTTTGGACGAGTTGGAATCCACTCGCAATAGAATCAGACGAGGACAGTAATAATCCTCTTTAACAAAAGCCTTTTATTTTCCAAAGCACTATTTATTCTTCATGTGGGTAGCAAAAATGAAGTTCTGGCATAAGAACTCTTTAGCAATAGAGGCAGCCAAAAAATTTAATGTAACGATTTTAGCTTTTCCGTTAAATACTGTTATAGATGAAAAAACAGTTCACTTAACTGCAGGGCATTTAGTGATTGGAGACAAAAAAGGAAAAGAAAAATACTTTCAATTTGTAAAAAAACAACCCAAATACAAAAACGTAGAAATAGAAGGAGATTTTGTAGTTTATGCTTATGAAGCTCCTGTAAAAGAAACTCATTTGCAGATGTATTTCACTCCAGAGATTTTTTTCATTAAGCCGGTTACAGTAAAACCAGACGGCTATGAGTATATAGAGTTTGGTTCTTGGGACAAAAAAAACCTTACAAATTTCATGAAAAAAGTAAAGAAATGGCTAAAGATATATGATTTCAGCATAAAAAAAGACAAAGTAACAGATATCTACCTGCCTCATTTAATGCCAAAGCTCACAGAAAAGCAAAAAAACGCTGTTTCAATAGCCTATCAACAAGGCTATTATGAATATCCAAGAAAAACAAACATAGAAAGACTTAGCAAAACAATGAAAGTATCTCCTTCAACCTTTCAGGAGCACTTAAGAAAAGCAGAAGAAAAATTAATGCCTTTTATTCTGGAAAACACGTTTGGAAGGTAATAGTTTTATCATCGCGCTTTTGAGCGCGAGTACCGACGCATGACCCGCTTCCGTGTGGGTGTAACGGTGACGGCTTTCAGCCGTGCTAGCCCCATGCAAAGCGTGGTGTCTAGTACCTGCCAACCAAAACTGGCGAAAGCCGTTATATAACGGCTTTTTGCACTGGTTTTAAACCCGTTATAAATCGGGTAAATTTCTTTTAAGCCTGCCTGCGCTATTATGTATAAAAGGGAGTTTTTGGTGGGAGTATGAAAGAAGTTCCTTTAAGATTAATTGAATCTGAAAATTTTGAGGTTACAGTTAACCCTAAAGATTTGGAATATAAAACCAGAAAAAGAATTGTAAAAGAATACTTTGACTGGTTTTTTTTAGTTGAATCATTGAAAGGAAAATATTTTGCTTTTATGGGTTTGGATGGAGTTGTTGTTGTTTCAAGTATTTTATTTAATCCGTTGTTTTTGTTGTTTTTGGTTCCTTTACTGCCTTTAACTTTAAAAGCCCAGTTTGATTATGGAGACAAGCTGGATGACAAGCAGATTTGGGAGTCAAAGTTTGTTACAAGAGTAGACGGAGTCGGAGGAAGAAACTGACTAGCAGAGTTTTGGAGGTGAAATTATGAGTTTGAAAATGATTAGAGGTCATGCAACTGACATGAATATTGACCCTAAAACTTTGCCTAGAGAAAAAAGAGATGAAGTTGGAAGAAAATATTTTTCCCATAAAACCTCTGAACTTTATTACTGGATTATGTTCTGGATTTTTACTCTTGTTTTTTTGCTTTTCTTATGGCAGTCTTTATTCAATAATGCTTTAGTTATTGTTGCTGGTTTGCTTTTCTTTTTTATGATCAGAACTCATTTTAATTATTTAAAGAGCTGGAGCAGATGGAATAAATACGCAAGAAAAAACGTTGTAATAATGGATCCAAAAAAACAGGATCCGGTTATTGTTGGCCCTAAGATGCCTTGGTGCAGATTAAAAGGTGTCAGAGGCGGAATCTAAAGTTTGCCTTTCAAAAGGCAAGCTTTATTTATTTGAATTTCCATATACAGTGGAATGAATCCAAAAAAAAGCAAAGCCAAAAAAGGTTTAATTATGGATTGGATAGAGTTCAGCAGAAAAGGAAAACCTGTTAATATTTTGGTTGTGGATGCAGTTGCTTACGGACTAAAAGACCATTTCACTGAATTCCATGACAAAAAAACTAAAATAAAAACTTACAGACAGGCTTTTGGTGGAAGGGGAGTTTCCACAGAAGACTGGAAAAATTATATTCAAATGTGCAAAAAAAATGAAGACAAAATTATTCCTTGGATGCAGTCCTGGTTTAATGAATTCATTAAAGCAAAAAAGTTTTCTGAAAAGCTAAACAGAATGAATCTAGAGAAAAAATCAAATAAAGAACTTAAAAGTCTGTTTAAAAAGTATTTTGATTTATATGTGAAGGTTTTTGCCTTTACTTATGATTACAGAGTTTTGCAGGAATATTACCCTCAAGAAATAATTGCTTTTCTGAAAGAAAAAGTCAGCAACCCTAAAAAATTAAACAATTATATGGAAACAATACTGAGTTTGTATAAACCTATTGAAATGCATAAAGAGAAAATTAATTTGCTTAAAATCGCTGTAAAAAAGAGGAAAGGATTAAGCAAAGGATTGTTTAACAAAGAACTGAAAAAGCATGCTGGAAAATTTGGTTTTTTTGGAGTGTACATGTATGACGGCGAGCCTTTAACCGAAAAAGATTTTGAAAAAAAAATGGAAAAGCTGATCAGAAAACCAGTTTCAAAGTTGGAAAAAGAGCTTTTTGAAGAAAAGAACCGTTTCAAGAGAAACAGAGAACAAGTAAAAGAAATGGTGCTTAAGCTGAATCTTTCAGAAAAAGAAAAACAAAAAATAAAGAATATTCGTTTTGCTTTATATGCTTCAACTCTTTGTGATGAATACTATTCTTTTGTTGCCTTTAAGATGAGACCTTTTATGATTGAAACAGCAAAAAGATTTTCTCTTTCCTTTAACCAAATAGTTGAAATGCAGAATAAAGAGCTTCTTTCTCTTTTTGAAAAACCTTTAACTAAAAAACATTTGGATGAAATAAATGCAAGAGAAGAAGGTCATGCATTAATTTTTGAGAAAGGAAAAGTCAGGGTTTTGGTTGGAAGAGAACTGAAAGAATATTCTGAACCTTATTTGGCTGAATTGAAAAAAATCCAGGAAATGATTGAGATTCAAGGAGAAACAGGTTTTCCTGGAAAAGTTAAAGGAAAAGTTAAGTTAGTTAATTCAATGAATGATTTACCTTCCTTCCCAAAAGGCTATGTTTTAGTTGCAGGAACTACTTTGCCTCAGTTTGTTCCTGCAATGAAAAAAGCTGTTGCAATAATAACTGACGAAGGAGGAATGCTTTCTCATGCTGCAATAATGAGCAGGGAATTTAAAAAGCCGTGTGTGATTGGAACCAAAATTGCTACAAGAGTTTTAAAGAATAATGAACTAATTGAAATAGACGCAGGAAAAGGAATTATAAGAAAGGTGAAAGCATGAGCAGATGGTTTTCAATGGAATCCATCAGAAAACTTCATCCTGCTCACATGCTTGCATTTCAGAGATATGTTTGTGTTGAATTAAAAGAAAAGTACGGGATAAGAATTGACGGAGCATGTTCTTTTCATTCAAAAAATACTGAAATTTTGTTTGACAGAAAACAATTTGATAAAGCCGCGAAAAGCTTAATAAAAAAAATAGTAAAAAACCCTGAACTAGTTGAAGAAGAACACAAGAATCTGCTGAAGTTTGCAAGAAAATACAAAAAAGTTTCCCAGAAAATCCTTAAAACAAACCTGAAAAAAATTTCAGACAAAAAACTTGCAGATTTGGCTGCAGAATACATTAAAAGTTATGCTCTTTCGCACAGCAATGGAGGGCATGTTTTGCAGTTAACTGAATGGGAAAATGAATTGTACACTAAGTTCATTCAGTCAGTTTTAAAGAAAAAAATTGAAAGATATGATTTAAATGAATCTCTTGCAGAAGCTTTTTCTTTGGTTTCAACTCCTGAAAAACTCTCCAATATGCAAAAACAGGAAAAAGAAATTTTTAATCTGTATTTAGAACTGCTTTCAAAACCAAACTTATTTAATTTGTTCAGAAAGAAATCAGAAAAAGAAATAGAAAAACAACTTTCAAATTTTCCTGTTTTTTCAAAAAAATTAAACAAGCACTATAATAAATGGCTGTGGCTGCCTTTTATGTATGAAGGCCCTGCGTGGAATAAAGCTTATTTTATTGAAATTTTGTCTTCTATGGCAAAACAATACTTAACAAAAGAAGAAATAAAATTAAGGAAAGGAGAGCCAAAAAGCTTAATAAAGAAAAAAAAGAATTTCATGAAAAAACTGCCTTTAGCTGAAAAAGAAAAACTTTACTTCAAAATATTGTCTGATTCAGTTTACTTGAAAGCCTATAGAAAAGATGCAATGTATTTTTCCTGTTTTGTCTCAGAAAAACTTTTTAGGGAAATTGGAAGAAGACTGCATCTTTCTTTAACTCAGGCAAGATTTTTTCTTCCAGAAGAATTAAAGCCTGCTTTACTTTACAAAAATTTTTCTGAAAAAGAGTTGAACAGCAGAATAGATTTTGTTATAGTTAAATGGATTAATAAAAAAGAAGAAATTTTGTCAGGAAAAAAAGCAAGAGCTTTTTTCAATAAAGTTTTCAAGTCAATAAAAATAAAAAAAACAAACAAATTGTTTGGAAGCACTGCAGTTCCTGGCTTTGTTAAAGGCAGAGTGAAAGTAGTAAACCATCCAAACGAAATCTTTAAGATGAATCAAGGAGATGTAATGGTTTCTCATTCAACCAATCCGAATTTGGTTCCAGCAATGAAAAAAGCAGGGGCAATAATAACTGATATAGGGGGAATTACATGCCATGCGGCAATTGTTTCTCGTGAATTGAATATTCCTTGTGTTATTGGCACAAAAGTTGCAACAAAAATCCTAAAAGACAGCGAAAAAGTAGAGGTTGATGCAACAAAAGGAGTAATTAAGAGGCTGAAAAAATGAAAAAAGACTGGTTTATTGCAGAAGAGATTCCAAAAACACATTTTCATTTGCTTGAACCTGTTTACGAATATTGGGGGAAAGGAATGAAAAAAGATATTGGTATGACAATTGATGTTTTGTCTGTGTTTGAGAAAGGAAACGTATTTTTTTGTTGGCCAAGAAAAAAGTTTACTGCAGCGGGAAAAAAAACTTTTGAAAAAACTTTAAGCAATCCAGATTGGCTGATTAAAATAAATAGACTCTTGGAAAAGACAGCAGGCAAATTAATTGAAAGCTCAAAAAAAATGAAAAAAACAGATTTTTCTGTGATGTCAAAAAAAGAGCTGGAAAAAGTTTTTTCCAAACATATGCAAATTCACAGTAAATGCCATGTTTTTGGAATGCTTCCCACAATGATTGAATGGGACCATGAACTCCTTTCAAATTACTTAAAAAAATATTTAAAACAAAAAATTGAGGAAAAAAAACTTTCTTTAAGAGTTGCAGAAGTGTTCAGCCTGCTGACAACCCCTCACAATGAATCTTTTCAGCTTAAACAGGAAAAACAAATCATAGAGCTTTCTTTAATTGTGTTAAATGATACTGAAACAAGAAAACTTTTTCTTGAAAAAGAACCAGAGGAAATCATTAAACTGCTTCCTTTAATAAATAAAAAAATCAGCAAAAAAATTGAAAATCATTACATTAATTTCAGATGGCTTCCTTATATGTATATTGGCCCTGCTTGGGAAAAAGATTATTTTATCCAACAGATTAAAGGCTTAATTAAATCAGAAGAAAATCTTGCCTTGCTTTTGGAAAAAATGAGTGAGCGGATTGTTAAAGTTAAAGAAAAACAAAAAGAACTTGTTCAAAAACTTTCAGTTGATGTTAAACACCAGAAGTTATTAAATATTTCAAGGCAGATTATTTACCTGAAAGGTTTGAGAAAAGATTCACTTTACTATTCTTTTTTTTCTTATGAGCCTTTTTTAAGAGAAGTAGGAAAAAGACTTGGGCTTTCACTTAATCAATTAAGATGTATTTGGCCAAGCGAATTCAAAAACGCAATTCTGAAGAATGCTTTTAATCCGCAAGAATTGAATGAGAGATTCAGGTTTAGCGTTTATATCTGCATTAATGGGAAAAGCAAGACATTGACGGGGAAAAAAGCAGAATTTTATGCTAAGCAGGTTCCGAGTCCAAAAGAATACAAGATAACCAAACTGGAGGGAAGTACTGCAGTTCCTGGAATGGTTAAAGGAATTGCAAAAATAATCAACCTTCCGGAAGAAATGAAGAAAATGAATGAAGGGGACATTCTTGTCTCTCATGCAACCAATCCAAACCTTGTCCCTGCAATGAAAAAAGCTTCTGCGATAGTAACAGATATCGGAGGAGTAACATGCCACGCTGCAATAGTAAGCAGAGAATTAAACACACCTTGTGTTATCGGAACAAAAATTGCTACAAAAGTATTCGAAGACGGAGATTTGATTAATGTTAATGCAAACCACGGAATAGTTAAAAAATTAAAGAGCGGAAAAGAATGAAAAAACTGCAGATTACAATCCATGAATTTGATGCAAATTACTTTGCCTATTCTTTTAACTGTGATGAATGGAATGAAAAAACCGCAAAAAAGCCTTTTGGAAGTGTTTCTCCGTGCACTGTAATAAGATTGGAGAAAGGCCATATTGAATGGGCTCAGGATGTTAATTGGTGGGCTAAAGTAGGAAAACACCAGTTTAAGTTATACAAAAAAAACAGGAAAAAAATCTGGAAAGAAAAAAAGATTCATTTTTTTTATGCAGAAAAAATGGTTAATCTGCTGAAAAAATTCAATTCAATGGATTTAAACTCTCTTTCAGACAAGCAGATTGTAAAATACCTTGATTTGATTTACAAATACGACAAAAACGTTACTTACAGCGGCTGGACTTTTGTTGGGATAGATTTCTGGAACAACCTTCTAACAAATCATTTAAACAAAAAACTTATTAAGCTGATTTCAGAAAGACAGTTAAGCAAAAGAAGCGCAGATTATTTTTCAGTTTTGACTGCTCCGTTAGATGACACTTTCTCTTCAAAAGAAAGAAAAGCACTGCTTTTAATCTCAAAAAAATTCAAAACAAAAAAATTAAGAGAAAAGCAAAAAAACAAATTATTGGAAGCGCACAGAAAAAACTTTGGGTGGATAACTTTTGGTTTTAACGGGCCTGAAGCTTCAATTGAATTCTATAAAGAAGAAATAAAGGATTTGATTAAAAGCAGTGAACTGGAATACAACCTAAAAAAAATCAAAACAGAAAAAAAAGAATTAAAGAAAAAAATAAGAAAAGCAAAAAAAAAATTAAAGTTAAGCAGAGAAGATGAATATTTTTTTGATTTAGCTAGGGAAATAATTTTTTTGAAAGGATTTAGAAAAGAAATTATGGTTTGCTCTTTTTATTTAATCTCAAAGTTATGCAAAGTAGTTTCAAAAAAACATTTTATCCCAAAAAACCTTTTGGGATTTTTAACCAGAAGAGAATTAAGAGAACATTTGATGAAAAAAATTCCTTTTAACCAAAAAGAACTGCTTAAAAGAAGCAAATTAATGACTGTGGTTTCAGATGTTAACGGAGACAAGGTTTTTTTCGGAGAAAAAGCCAGAAAAAAATTCCATGAACTGGTTGTAAGAGAAAAAGTTTCAAAAAAGAAAAACCAGTTAAATGGCCAGATTGCTTCTCCTGGGTTGATTAAAGGAAAAGTAAAAATAGTTAACAGCATTGAAGAAATGGATAAATTATTTGAAGGAGAAATACTGGTTTCTCTTGCAACCCAGCCTGAATTAGTTCCTGCAATGAAAAGGTCGGCAGGAATAGTTACAGAGCAGGGTGGAATGACATGTCATGCAGCAATTGTTTCAAGGGAATTAAACAAACCATGTGTTGTTGGGGTTCAAAAAGCAACAGAATATTTAAAGGATAACGACCTAATAGAATTAGACGCATATCATGGAATAATCAGAATACTAAAGAGGGCGAAAAAATGAAAAAAACGCCTTCAGCTGGGTTCTATAAACAATACACTCTAAAGCTCAGTCTGTTTCCAATCAATTTGTTGTTTGATGTTTTTACAAATAGAATTAAAAGTTATGCAGGAACTTCACAAAAAATCGTTTTAACTGATTTTGAAAAAGGAAAAAGTAAAGGCTATTTTGTCAGAGAAGATTTTCATTCCAGCGGAAACAAAATAGCAGAAAAAATTGTTTCAAAAAAACTTTTATTAAAAAAAGTGTTGAAAGATTTTGAAAAAAGAAATAAAAAATTGCTTAAGGTTGCAAGAAAAGCAAATAAAGTTAACAAAAAAACAACTAATTTAGGATTAAATAAATTATTCAAAGCATACTGCAAAGCTTATTCTGATGCTTATATTCCTGCAGCAATTCCTTTTATGTGTGATTTTTCTTTGGAAAAAATGGCTTCAAAACAATTAAAAAAAGAGTTTGGGTTTGAAAAAGCAACAAAACTTATTACTGTTTTATCTGTTCCAGCGGGTTTTTCTTGGGAAACAAAAAACAAACTTGAATTGACAAAGCTGGCATTAAAAGCAAAAAAGAAAAAAATCACTTTATTCAAAGAATTCAAAAAAAGCAAGTTCTGGAAAGACTTTGAAAAACATATTAAAGAATGGAAATGGCTTCCATATGATTATGAAGGAAATCAATTAGAAAAAAAAGAATTTGAAAAAATTCTGAAAGAATGCCTAAAAAAACCTGAAAAAATAATTAAAGCCATAAACTCTGAGAAAATAAAAGTTCAAAAAACAAGAAAGAAAGCAAAAAAAACTAAAGGAGTGAAAATGGCTTTGCTGTTAGGAGAATTAGCTTATTTTAAAGAATACAGAAAAGGCTTGATGTCTAAATCACTTTATTTAATGGAACCTTTATTAAAAGAGATTTCAAAAAGAATTGGAGTTAAATTAAAAGAAAGCAGATATCTGTTTGCAGAAGAATTAGAAAAAGCCTTAAGCAATCCTAAAAAATGGAGAAAAGAATTAAAGAAAAGATGGAATTACTCGGTTTATGTTCAAAAAGGAAAAAAACAGTTTATTTATGTTGGATTAAAAGGAAAAAAATTCATGAAAAATCTGAATTTTGAAAAACCTGAAGCCGAAATTAAAGGAACAATAGCCTGCATGGGAAAAGTTTCAGGAAAAGTAAAGATAATTTTCAAGCCATCAGACCTTTCAAAAATGAAGAAAGGAAACATTTTGGTTTCTCCAATGACTACTCCTGATTTAGTTCCAGCAATAAAAAAAGCTGCAGCAATAGTAACTGATACTGGAGGAATGACTTCTCATGCTGCAATTATAAGCAGAGAATTTGGGATTCCTTGTATTATTGGAACCCAACACGCAACAGATTTGCTTAAAGATAATGATTTAATTGAAGTTGATGCAAAAAAAGGAATAATTAAAAAACTCAAGTGAGTTAATAAATGGAGTTGAGAAAATGAATTTTGTTCAGCCTTTCAAAAAACTCAATAAAAAAAGCGTTTCAATTGCTGGAGGCAAAGGAGCGCAGTTAGGAGAAATGTTTAATTCAAAAATTCCTGTTCCAGATGGTTTTGTTGTTTTAGTGGATTCATTCAACTACTTTATAGAAGCAAATCAATTGGAAAAAGTGATTAAAGCTGAATTAAAAAAAGTTAATCCAAAAAAAACTGATTCAGTAAACAAAGCTTCAGAGAATATTAGAAAACAGATTGGAAAAGGAAAAGTTCCTGCAGAAATAGAAAAATCAATTCTAAAAGAATTCTCTTCACTGAAAGCAAATTATGTTGCTGTAAGAAGCTCTGCTACAGCAGAAGATGCAAAAGATGCTTCATGGGCAGGAGAATTAGAAACATACACGCATATCCAAAAAAAAGGGCTGATACAAGCAGTAAAAAAATGCTGGAGTTCTTTGTTTACCCCTAGAGCGATTTTTTACAGAATAGAAAAAAAACTTAGTTCAAAAAAAGTTGCTGTAGCAGTAGTAGTGCAAAAAATGGTTGAATCAGAATCAAGCGGGGTAGTATTTACAGTAAATCCAATAACAAAAAACAGAGAAGAAATAATAATTGAAGCCGCTTTTGGTTTAGGTGAAAGCGTTGTTTCCGGCGCAGTCACTCCGGATAAATACGTTGTAAACAAAAAAGAAATGTTTATTGAAAATATTGAAGTAAACCAGCAGGAACACCTGCTGACTTTGAAAGCAGGAAAAACACAGAAAGTGAAAGTTAAAACTTCAGAACAGGAAAACCAGAAACTTTCAGGACAAAAAATAATTGAGTTAGCAGGGCTATGCAAAAAAATTGAAGCACATTATAATTTTCCGCAGGATATAGAGTTTGGATTAGAAAAAGACAAATTATTTATTCTTCAGACAAGGCCGATTACTACTTTATAAGTAATTCCATTTTCTAAGTTTTTGAATTAAATCTGCGCGGGAAGTAAAAAGAACTCCTTTCATTCCTAATTTGATTGCAGTATTGACATTTTCTTCTCTGTCGTCAACAAAAACACAGTTTTGAGGTTTAACCCCCAACTCTTTCAACAAAATCTTGTAGATTCTTTGATCTGGTTTTTGTATTCCGTATTTTCCTGATAAAACTTCTACATCAAATATCTCATCCCAGCCGTATTTTTTTTCATGAGCTAAATATGCTTCCCAGTTGTTGTTTGAACAGATTGCAATCAAATGGTGTTTTTTTAGTTCTTTCATTAAATCTTTCATTCCAGGAATTTCTTCTATCTGTTCAGTAAAATATTCTCCTTTAGTTAACACTCCCCCCATATCAAAAGCAATTGCAGTTCCTTTATAGAATTTTCTGAATCTTCTTGCATAAATCACAATAAAGGAAGAAAGCAAGTACGTGGCAATTAGAATTGCAATAAGCAAGGGAAGATTCTGCACATTAAGCTTGTCGTAAACATAAAAAATTATCAGTATTAAAACTGTTAATAATAGTCTTACATCCGAGATTCTGAAAAGAGTTCTTAAACGCATTTAAATCAGAAAAATTATGTTTAACCCTTTATTTAACTTTTACCCGAAAAAAGGCTTTTAAAGGAATTAAGGCAAAAAATCATTTGATTTGATTTTTTGCGGTAAATATTTTTCTGTGATAAATCGAATGCCTTTTTTGCTTAAAGCTTCCAATTCTAGCTTGATTGCTTTTTCTTTCATTAAATCAAATTCATCCTGCCATTCTTTTTTCTTAAACCATTCATATTTTTTCATTTCATTTAATCTTTTTACATCAAGCTTGTTTAATTTAATTGTAACTTCTTTTGGAATCTTAAAAGTTTCAACATCTGAAACTGTTAAGCCAATGTATTTTGTTGCTGGAGTTGCAAGTTTTTCTTCTGAATAACTTAAAGAAATTGAACCTTGTTTTATTACAGAATAAATATACATCCCCCAAGGGTCTGCATCCATTAAAGCAAAAACAGGAAGCTTATGCTCTTTATTTAATCTCTGCACAAATCTTCTTTCTGCTCTAGAAGGCTGGCCTCTTCCTGTTATAATAATGCATTTGTGTTTTTTCCAGTACTGGTCTTCGTTGAATCTTTTCCATACAGCATCTTTTTCTATAAACAAAACATATTCTGCATCTAAATCTTTTATTTCAATTTTTTCCGGCTCAACATTTGATGGAACCCCCCATCCTCCTGAACCCATTTTGGTTAAATCAATTGTGTCTTTTCCGTCTTTGATTTTTAGTTTTCCTGTAATAACTCCTTTGCTTGAAGCAGCCAAATGAAGTTCTTCTCTTAATAAATTTAAAGAACATTCTAAATCCTCAATTATTGGATCGGATTCTGACTGGTCTTCAAAGCTGTTTTCTTCTGTTCCTTCAATTGTGTGCTTTAAAGCATAATACAAATCTCTGATAGAAATTGTTGCTTCTTGTTCTATTATTTTTCTTATTTCAGAGGTTACAAGCATTGTCTGCATGAATTTTCTTGTGTGGGCAATATTCAAAAACTGTCTGGTGCTTTTCCTGTCTCCTAATCTGATTGTTTTTGTTTTCTTGTCAAAGAAAACATTATTCAGAGTTCTTACAGGCAGTTCATAAGAAGGGTCATTTCCTTTTTCTATCTGTTTTGTAATGTCTATTCCTACTTCTTTTAGTTTTTGAATTACTTCTTTGTCTTTTTTGCTCATTTACAACACACCGTTTTCTTAATTTAATTTTTTTTCTTTAATTTTTTTAATTATTTTATTTTTCTCCTTTTTTTTATTTTACTTTCTTTAATCCTTTTATTTTTGCTGTTTTTTTGCCTTTCTTTTTTTCTTCTGCTTTTTCTTTTTTCTTTGCTTCTTTTTCAACTTCTTTTTCTATTTGTTCATCACTTAATTCTTTTTTTTCTTCTTGTTCTTCCATTTTAAGTCTTTTCAAAACAGTATTTAATAATTTTTTCTCTATTTCCTGCTTGTTTTTTCCTGTTAATTCGCTTAAAGCAATTGCAACTTCAACTGCGTATTTCATATACATTTTTTTCTTTGCTTGTTTTTCTTTTTCTCTTTTTTTTCCGATAATATGCCTTGCAATTCTTCTGCCGGAATCCATCAATGCAAGTCTGATTTCTTCCAGTACTTCAACTTCATCTGAGATTGCCTGTTTTCCTGCTGAAGTATAAGGAATATGAACTGAAATTACATTAATAAAAACAGTTAATGGAGCTTCATCAATATTTTGTATTCCATATCTTTTCCAGTCAATTGTCTGCACTGCTTTTGTTATTGCACAGCCTCCAGAATCAAAAAGCAATGGAACTTTGTTTGCAAAACGCATTGTTTCCATTCTCTTTAAATGTTCTTCTGAGTTTCCGTTTCCAGAGCTTCTTCCTGCATTGCCTCCAAATGCAACTGCAACCTCCACTTGGAAAGGAAATCCTCCGCTGTAAACCTGCGCTTTTCTTGTAATAACTTTTAAAAATTCTGGCTGGACAATTGATTTAAGTGAAGTTTCAATTTGTGCATCTCCTATCGGGCTTAAACCTTCTGTTGTTGGAGCAATAAAATTAATCTGTTTTATTGCTTTGATTATTTCTTCTGCATCACTCCATTCCATTTTTTTTGGATCCATGTTCATATCAAAAGAAACCATTTTGGTTATTCCCTGTATTGCGTTGTCTCCCATTCTGTCAAAAGAGTTTTTCAAAAAAGAGCCTACTTTTCTTGCATCAGAATATTTTGCCATTGTAACTAATTCATCTACTGTAATTCCTTTTGGATGAGGCTTAATTTCTTTTGGAGCCCTTGGAATCTTGTTAGAGCTTCTTTTGAATAAAGTTTTTTGCCCTATTGGATCAATTAAGCTGATTTGAACATGAGGGTTTGCAATTGCAGTTCTTCTGACGTATTCTAAAGGCCCCTGCTCTGAAATTCTATATAATACATCTTTTACTTTTGCTTTTATTGCCAGGCCTTTGAATTCTTTATCTAACTCCTGGAAATTTTCTATTTTTGGCTGGTTCTTTTTCGGGTCAATTGTTAATTCAAGAGAAAAAGCTTTTCCTTTTCCTGTTCCTGAAATAACTTTAACTGGTTTTCCTGTTGTTGTCTGAGAATACATTGTTGCTCCTGCCGCTCCAATTCCCTGCTGTCCTCTTGACTGAATCATTCTGTGGAATTTTGTTCCTGCCAACAACTGCCCTAAAGCTTTTCCTACAGTATCTTTAGTCAGTCCAGGGCCATTGTCTTTGATTGTTACTTCATAGGATTCACTTCCTAATTCCTGGATTTTTATTTCAATCTCTGGAAGAATGTTTGCAGATTCGCATGCATCAATTGAATTATGCAAGCAAATTGCTCCATAGCCCCCAACAAAGTTTTCGTCGTTTTCAACTGAATAATCATAAACATATTCTTTTTCTTTTGGAATTCTTTCTTCTATTTCACTTATTTGCAATAACCCTAAATCTCCTCCGATAAAATTCACTGTTTCTTCTGAAACCTTTGCTTGGTTTAGTTTCAATGAAGCAATTTTTTCATAACTGGCTGTTTGTTGTCCTCTTTTGTTTATTGCCCATTTAAGTTTTGGTTCAATTACTGCTTGAATTCCTCCAATTTCAAGTGGGAAAAAGCTTAATGGAGAATTTTTCTGATTTGTGTAAAATTCTATTTTGTAGGCTTTTCCAAAATTAGCTTTTTTCCCTGCAACAATTCTTTGTTCTGCTTCTTTTTCACTGAAACTGTATGAATAACCTGTGCCTGATAAGAGGTACTGAATTTCAATAGAGAATTCTTTGCTTCCTGTAACCAAAACAATTTTTTCTTTTAAATTAAAATCTCCGTTTAACAGTTTCCTAAAAATCTTTGCTGAGGGATAACCATCTCCTGCTAAATATGCAAACAGGAATTCTTTTGCAAGTTCTTTTGAAGTGCTAAAAACAATTCCCGGAATTTTCTTTTCTCTGGCTCCAAAACCACATTTAAATATTTTTGTTAAAATAAAGGATACAGTTTTTGAAGGCATTTCAACATTGACTGCTGTGTTGTGTGCTTTTCTTTGTGGGGGGTTAAATCCAAATAAGTGTTTGATTAAGAAAGAGCTGTATTCAATTAGTTCTTTTTCATGAGAACCGAAAGATAGTGAAGGATTTGCAATTGTTTTTCTTGTACTTCCTTCAGCTGCATACAAACCCAAAAAATGCATTAGTTCTTTTGTTATCGGCATTTTTGTTGGCAATTTGTATTTGCAATGTCTTGCTCCAATATAGCAGTTACAGAAATATTTTATTTCTTCTTCATTTAGTATTTTTAACAGCCTAATAGGCAATCTATTGCATTTCATATAATTTCTGTAAAAATCATAATGTCTTTGTTTTTTTGTTAATTGAGATTTTATTTTGTTTTTAAGTTCTTCATTTTTGTAGAGAATTTCTTTTATTCCAAAAATACTAAACTCTTTTAATTCTTCAGCACTCAACTTTAAAGCTTCTTCTAAAAGGTTTATTTCTTTTTTTGTTTCTTCGATCCAACTCTTTCTTGGAACTACTAAATAATCTCCAATTGATAGTTCTTCTGCTTTTATTTCGGTTACCTTTCCTTCTCTTAGAGTAAATAATCCGTGGTGTTTTGTTGCTTCAACTGTTCTGTTCCCTACAGTTTTTATTTTAAAGATTTTTTCTTCTAAACCCATTTGGTGTCTGTGAATAGATTTTACTGGTTTGAAATTTAATTTGTTTGTTTTTTTGTCAAAACATAAAACCTCAAATTTCTTAAAATCTCTTAAAGATTCAAGTTCTTGTTTTTGGGAACATTCAAAGCCATTTTTTTCCATCAAATTGTCAACTATTTTTCCTATTCTTTCAATTTTCATTTCTCCAGTTTCTCTTATTACTGTTGGGGTATCAGCTGTTACGCTGTTAGTTACATATTCGTGCACAATAGTTGTTAGTGTTCTGATTTTTCCTGTTAATCCAAGCATTTGCCTGTTTTTTTTGAAGAATTCTGCTACAGAGTGTTCTTTGAATTCTTTTGCCAGAGTTTCAGCTGAAATCTGTTTTGCTGATGTTTCTTTTGTTTTTGGCATTACAGATTTTTCCTGATTTTTTTGGATTTGTGTTTCTTTTGTTCCAGCCATTCTCTCACTTTTTAAATTTCAATTTCTTTTTCTCCTTCTTTTAATACTGCTTCTGCTGTTGAATGAGATGCCCCTTCTAAAAGCATTTCGATTACTTTTTTTGCTTTTTCCATTTCTTCTGCTTTTCCTATGATGCTCACTGTTTTCCCATAAACAGAAACAAAAGTATTTGTTTTTTCTTCTATATCTTTTCTTGTTTTTCCGTTTCTTCCAATTACTCTTCCTTTTTTTTGCTGGATTAAATTATCGTTTTTTCCAAGCATTTCTTTTAAGTCAATTGATTCAAAGAAATAATCTTCATTTTTTAGTGTAAAAGCATGCGCCGGAGAAAACCCCCGAGCAATAGCTTTAATTATGTTAAGTGAAATATAAAAAGTTATTGCATTTTCTCCCTGTAAATCAACATCGCCTGTTTTTGAATCAACTTCTATTTTTGTTTTTGTAAGCTTTTCAATTTCTTTTCTTGTTTCGCCGTTTTTTCCAATCAAAACAGCGATTCTTTCCTTTGGAATCTTTAAGTATTCTTGCATGTTAAAAACCTGAAAATTCTGTTAAAATAGGACTAGAAATCAGTTTTTTCCTCTAATAATTTATGTTTGGAAAGCTTTTTATTCTAATTCTCATTGCTTTTACAGAAGTTTTTCTTTCCACTTTCTGATGTCTTTTCTCAGCTCTTCTTCGCTTTTTTCAAGTCCTTTTTTTGTGAAATAATTTGAGATGTTCTGTAAATCTCTTTTCAAAAACTCTTCTGCTTTTGGATGAGATTTCAATACTGCCTGCCCTACATCAATCACTACAAGCTTTTCTTTTCCCTGCTCTTTTTTTACTAAAATATTGTATTCGCTTAAATCAGCATGAATAAGTCCTGAAAGATAAAAGCTTTTTGCAATAAATTCCGTAATTTCTTCATAAGCCTGCTGAAGGTTTTTCACCCCGACTTCTTTGAGTGTTTTTGAGGCTTTTCCTTTTTCTCCTATGAATTCCATAACCAAAACATTGTTTTTGTATCCAATTGGAAAAGGAACTGAAGCATTTGCATTTGAAAGCTTCTCTAAATTTTTGAATTCTTTTTTTGTCCATTCCCTTACGATTTCTTTTTTTTCTCTTGGCACATTCTTGAATCTTTTATCTCCTTCAATGTATTTCTGCATGTTATGAAATTTGGATGTAAGTGTTTTGTATGTTTTTACTGCCCTAAAATTTCCTGCTTTATCCAATGCAAGGAAAACATAAGCTTCTTTTCCTGTTGAAATTGTATACTCCAAAGAATCAATCAATCCGGCTGTAGCTATTTTATGGATTGTGTTAAGTGTTTCTTCGTCAAACACTTTATCAAAAGTTTTTGAAACTTTTTTTTGAGGAAACCTTTTCAGTCTTTTTTCTTCATCATTTTCTTCTTGCATTAAGAATCACTTTTTCCGCCCTTTTTAAAACAACCCTTTGGAAAAGGGCTGAACCAAATTTTGTTCAACCTTTTTTTAAAAGGTTGAAAGGCAGGTTGCCAAAAACTTTTGTTCAACCTTTTCTTAAAAAGTTGTAATCAGTCTTCAAATTGTAGTTTTTCTAATAAACCTTTTCTTCTTAGATGGTTTGTCTGGACTTTAATATATCTCCAGATTACGTCTGCTTTACTTGGCTGGAAATCCCATAATTTGATTATAACCAAATCGCCTTCTCTGATCCATACTCTTTTTCTTAACTTTCCTGGAATTCTGCAGACTCTTTCTATTCCGTCTTCTGCTATTGCTTTTATTTTGTCTCCGCCAACCATTTGGCTTGCAATAGCAAACATTTCTAATTCCTTTCTTTTTGGCATTCTAATCCTGCTTATTGCTTCTTCTTCAGTCATTTGATATCGTGCTGGTTTCATTCATTCCCTCCTTTAATAAAATATATTTGAATATGCGGAATATCATTTATTTTTGTAATGTTTTCTTCTTTAACTAATTTTTCTTCAAGTGCAACTGAAACACTTTTTTCTCCGACAAGGTTTGCTGAATCAACTTCTTTGAAAAGTTTTTTTAGTTCTTCTTCAGTTATTCTTTCTGTTCCGTAAAATTCAGGGCTGACTTTAAATCCGATTTCTTTGCTTATTTCTTTTCCTAAAAGTTCTTTATCACATACAGCAAGAACTTTTTGCTGGTTTATTGAATGGATTTTATAAAAAATAGTTCATCACTCTATAATTGTTTTAATGGAGTAACTGCTCCGCAGGCATCGCATTTCAGCATTTTAACTCCGTGCATTTCAATAAATTTTGTATCGGGTTTTCTGCATTCCTTGCATAAAACAAATTGTTTAACATAATTTTCTGTTAGGCTTCTGATTTTGCTTTCAGAAAACTTTCCTGTAATATCTATTGTTCCTTCTTTTGTTACACTTACTGGAACAGCAAGTTCTTTTGTAATGAACTTCACAAAATGAGGCGTTTCCCTGTGAACTAATTTCAACACTGTTTGAATGTTTTTAATAAAAGTTTTTGAACCCTGAATATGGCTGTGTACTTCAGGCATTTCAAACCTTTCTTTTGTTTTAGTCTGCTCTGGAAGGCTTAAATAAAGTCTGTCAAGCATTTTTTCGTATTTCATTGTATCTTCAACCATCTAATATTTAAATAAAATAAAGTATATTAATACTTTGTAGAAAAGAGTGTTTTAGATGGATTTAACAGCAGTTTTCAATTCTTTGATTAATTCTTATGGTTTAATCGGAATTTTTCTTGCTTCTTTGATTGCAAATGCAACAATTTTGTTTCCTTTGCCAATGGATGCAGTTATTATATTGGTTTCTTCCACTGGAATATTTAATCCTTTTTTGATTGCTTTTTTTGCTGCTTTAGGTGCAGCAATAGGAGAAAGCACAGGATATTTTGTGGGGAGAGGGGGAAGAAGTGTTGTAGAAAAAAAGTTTGGAAATCAATTGGATAAAGTGGATGATTCTGCAAAAAAAATATCCCAATGGGGCTTTCCTTTTATTGTCTTAATGTCTTTTGTTCCTTTTGCTTTTGATTTGATTTCAATTATTGCAGGCATGATGGAATATGATTTGAAAAAATTCTATCCAGCAGTTTTTATTGGAAGATTTTTTCGATATTCAATTTTAGCTTTTGCAGGGGTTACAGTAGTGGAATTTTTTTCTTCGCTAATTTAAAAAACCCCAAGCAGCACACAAAGCCCTAACATTACAAACATTATCACAGTCTGCAAAGGCAAAGCCGGAAGAGCTTTTCCGACATTTTTTGAGCTGTAATGAATTGTTAAAAGCAGTCCAACCAAAGAGCCCCATAAAACCATTGCAGGAGAAATTAAAGCAAAATCCAAAGAAAAGTTTTTTGTTGTTTCAACTAAAATGCTTACTGCAAACACTAAAGGAATAACCATGTCGCCTGTTCCTAATTCAAACTGGTGTTCTTTTGTTGGCAAAGCAAAAGTAAACGCAAGATTTTTTTTTGTAATTCCTTTTGCCAGAGAAACCATGTGCTTGGTGTAAAAAACTGCAATAATATCATAGCCTGCAAGAATCACCAAAAACAACGCAACAGGAATTATTCCTAGATTATATCCAATTAAAGGCCCTGCTCCGGCTGCAGCTAAAACTGAAGCAGTATTTCTTAACAATAAATTTTTTCTGAAAATCCATCTTGATACAACCAGAATCACTGGTAAAATCAATGCAATTAAACCAAATTCTTCTGGAAAAACAAAACCAAAAACAATCAATGATGTCAGGAAAACAAGAATGGATTCAAGAACTTTAAATAATAAATCTCCTTTATAGAATTTCAGTATTATTAATAAAACTGCAGTGAAAGCAAGGATATAAACAAACAATCCGACTGAATTAACCGGATCATCTGGATTGTCATTTACAATTCCTTGTCTTTCTAATTCAATTGAAATCAATTCAGTTCCAACATATAATCCTATAACTTGTGTTACGAGAAAAATCGCCAGAACCTGCAAGAGAAGATTTTTGTTCATTTAATCACTCATAAAATAAACCTTAGTAAGTTTTATTAAGTTAAGAGTAGTATTTTTGCTATGACAAGTTGCGATGCAGCATATATGTGGTATAGAATAGAACCGCCAATGGAAATGCTGATTGAAAATTTGTGGATTTTCATAGCAGTTGCTATTGTTTTATTGTTTATAGTTATTAGAATCAAATCTGTTAGAGAAAAACTCAAAAGCAAAAGTCATCTCCTTTTTTCCGTTTTGGATAAAATTAGTCTCTTGCTTTTTGGTTTGTTAGTTGCTTATTTTGGTTTACTTGCAATTGTTTTTATAATAATGGGGGGTGTTACTTGTGCTGGGCCAGGAATTTTAACAGATGAAGTTCTTTACAGGCAAATTGAAAATAAAGTAGTAGATTCCCCTATTCTTCAAGGAGTGACTTTAATGCCAGATGGTTATTTTGAATCATCAAAATATACTTTTTCTTGTATTTCAAATTCTAAAATAGCTTCAGCTCCTTCTGATTCTTCGTATTTATCTGCTGTCCCTCCAGCTTCTGCGCTTTATTTCGCTGATTCTGAACCTTCGATTCCACACATTATGAAGGATAGCTTTCCACCAGAACTTAAATGCAAAGACTTTGTTAAAGGAAATAAAATAGTAAACAACACTGAAGACCAACATTTTTTGGTTCTTTATCAGTGCGAGCCAAGTAATAAAATTAATGCTATAGCGGTTAGAGGGTCTGGCATTACTTCAATCAAAATATTTGCTTTAAAAAAACCAGAATTTTTTTGCGACTATTTATTGAACTAATTACTTTTCCACCGGAGAAACAAACCCGTGCTTTTTTTCGTAGATTTCTCCTTTTCTTTTCAATTCAGAAATTATTTCACTGACTTTGTCTCTTTCCAGTCCAATTGTTTTTGCTTCTTCTATTACTTCGATGATTGGAACTAAATCTTGTTCTTTTGATTTCTGTTTAATCATATTCAAGACATTCCTTATTGCAGTTCTATGAGAGTGAGTTGTTCCTGTTGCAATTATGTCCATGTCAATCCTTCCGGTTTCAGGGTCAGTCACTACGTCCTGCAAAGAGTTTTTCAGCAGTCTTGTTGCTCTTTCTGCATCGCTTTTTTCCACGTTATCGCTTAACCTTACTCTTGCACTGGCTTCGCTCATTCTAATAAGCCCTTCAAGCTGTCTATGGGTAGCTGCATAGCTTCCTTCTTTTTTTCCCATTTCCCTTAAGTTCAGATAAAATTCTGTTAAAGTTTTGATTGCTTCTTCACTTAAAACCGGAGAAACTTTTTGTCTTGCAAGAGAAAGATATTTTTTCAGCAGTTCGTTATCAATTACTGGAGTGATTAATTCTTTTAGTTCTTTTGTTTCTTGTGTTTCTTTTTTTCCTGCGTTTTTTTCCTGAATCATTAATTCTCCAGCTTTATGGGTTTTCAGAATGCTTGAAGTGATTTCTTCATCTCTTACTCTGTCCAACACATCTTTGATCATGAAGAACAAATCAAACCTTGAAATAAGAGTTGAAGGCAAATCAATCTGGTTGATAAAAGGTTCATATGGATCAAACCTTGAAAACTTTGGGTTTGCAGCTGCAAGAATTGAAGTTTCAGTTTTAAATCTTGTTACAATTCCTGCTTTTGCAACTGAAACCATTTGCTGTTCCATTGCTTCATGCATTGCGCTTCTGTCGTCTTTATCCATTTTATCAAATTCATCAATGTTTGCCAAACCTCCACTTGCTAAAACTAATGCGCCTGCTTTTAGTGTCCAGCCTCCTTCTCCAAAATCATCTTTTTGTGCGCTTGCAGTATTATGGACAATAATTCCATTTGCAATAAAATTATGTGATTTTTCAACAGTAAAATCATAAACAAATTCATATTCTGGTTTAAAGTATTCTTTTAATTTCACTTTTTCCCACACAACATTTGCTTCTGCAAGCGATTTAAGTAAAGGGTTGTTTTTGTTTTCAATAAGTTTTTTCAGCATTTTTTGTGTTGGATTTACTTTTCCAGAAGCCCAGCTCCATTTAGCTTTTATTTCCTTAAGCAGTGGAGAAATTTCAGGGACAATATCAATATTTGGGTTGCTTTTTGGAATTTTCTCGATAATCTCTTTTAATGTGTTATTTTTTCTTTCAAGTTTAAAGCCTATTGCTTTACTGAACAATTCCAAATTATTCTTGCCTCGAATTTCTACAAAAAATTGATTGTGCTTGCTTTTTACTGTTATATTTTTTCCTTTGCATATTCTTCCTTTTACTTTTCTTTCCCTTAATTTTGGTTGTATTCCAAATTTGAGCAAAGATAAATGGATTGTTTGGGCAAGCTTTTTGCTTACTGTTGTTAAGCCAACATGCGGGGAAGTGCTTTTTGAAGTATATCCGTCAGTATCAAACAATCCTTTTAACACTTCTGCTATTAATTCATTGCTTTGTTCTGTACAGAAATGAGATAATTTATTTTCAGTTTTTTTGTTGCTTAAACCAAATTCCCTTAACAGTTTCCAGACAACAATTGAATTTATTCTTCTTCCTGGAACTTTTCCTTCTTCACTTAACTTTTCTGCTTTCAATCCAAACAATTCATAAATGATTTCATCAAACTCTTTCAGCAACTCTTTATCTGAATTATAAAATCTTATTCCTGTTTGGTTTTCTTTTGTTAAATAAACACTTCCATCTCCAAAAACAAGTCCTGCAAGGTAAGCAAGTTTTTGGTTGTTTAATGTTTCTGGAATTTTAATATTTTTTCCAAACCTGTTGAAAACATTTTTCACCTGTTTTGCAAGATGTTTTGTTTCAAAACCTGCATCTGAACCCATTTTGAAGAATAAATGCAGGGGAATTCCTTTGTAAAGCTTTTTTGAGCGCCAGAAATAAAGATTGTCTCTTTTCAGATTATAATTTTTTGCAACATTCTGAATACTTCCATGTTTTTCGCTTAATTTGTCTGTTATTTTTGTAAAAAATTCTGCAATATTATCTTTTATTCTGACATTTTTGTCTTCTTTTAAAATCTCAACTGAATAAAGCGGTTTATTTAAGCCTTCTGGAAGTTTCCTTGTGCTTGCAACAAAATCTCCTTCTTCTATTTCTATTGATTTAATCCATTCAACTTTTCCATTTTTTATTCTAAGTAACTTTGTGTTTGGAGTTAATTCAATTGTTTTTCCGCTCTGCAAAGAAATTTTTGCCATTTTTTTTGGTGCTTTAATTCTCCAGATTTTTGAAAGAGCTTTTTTTTCTGTTTTAAATGAATTACTTAATGCAGTTGTTTCCAAAGAAATTTCATTGTAGCGTATTCCTTTATGTTCTTTGATTGCTTTACTTTCATCAAATCTTTCCTCTACAAACTTTCCAATCTCTTTGAATCCATTATCATTTAAAATCATTGAATCAGGTGAAACGCATAATCCAACTCCAGAAGAAGTTTTTCCTGCAACATAAATTGATTTTGGTGCAATGTTATTCACTGCCATTAAGATTTGAGATTTTGCAACACCTGGATCTCCTACCAAAAGAACATGAATGTTTCCTCTTACAGTTGCTTTTCCTGGAAGATTTTTTTTCACTCCTCCAAACAACTGCAGTACAATTGCTTCTTTTACTCTTTCATGACCATAAATTGCTGGCGCAATGCTTTGAGTTAACATATCATAAATTTTTGGATTTGCTGCAAGTTCTCTTATTTCTCCTTCTTCTTCTTTTGTTATTTCAACTTCTTCAAATTCCCTTGCAGTTTCCTCTAAATGAATTGTTTCCAAAAATCTTGTAAAAACCAGTTTCTTGTCTTTTGGCGCTCTTAATCTAAGCATTCCGGTGATTCTTGTCCTGTCTCCAGCAGAAACTTTATTTACTAAATCATTTGTTGCATGAATCTCTAAATTCACTGCCTGTTCTGATCCTCTAAGATGTTCTAATGGTTCTTGAATCTCAATTTTTTGGCTGTCAATGAATTCACTTGACTCTGCAATCAAACGAAAATCTCTGTGCTTGCATTCACAGATTGTCGGAGGTCTTGGAACAGAGCCAGCCTGAAAAATTTTATATGTATTGCTGCAGCTTTTGCATTCCCATTTTGCTACTCTCAGCCTTGGCAGAACTTCTGTGATTTGCCTTATAACTCCTTCAACTGAAATAAGTTTTCCTAAATGCGCTGAACCAATGTCTCTAAGCAAAGGCTGGCTGTCTTTTGGTAAATTATAAAATCTTACAAATGGAGTGAATTTTTCTTCCTCTAAAATCGGAACATCAATATTTTTTACAGCCAGTTCTGCTGCTTCAATAATATAATCAGGTTTTTCCAATAAAGAATCTGCAAGTTCAAAATCAAACTCTTCCAAGTCTTTGAAATTTATTTCAAGAGATTTTTTTTCCGGAAAAGCTGCTGCTAATCTTTCAATTTTTTTCTTATACTGCTGTGAAAAAAACTGTTCAAACTTTGAAACAAAAGGATTTTCTTCCATTTCCAATACAGATTCTGTTTTTTCCATTTACTCCCCTTAATAATACTCTTTTTTTGCCTTAAAAAACTTTAATAGAGGTCACTGCCCCTGAAAAATTAGGTATTGGGAAAATTCTGCAAAAAAATCTGGGATTTTTTTGTTATATCTATTACGCGTTCGATTAATAAAATCTTTTAGGGTTTGGAAACCAAACTTCGCTTTATTTGCTCTTTCTTTTTGGAAGAAACCTTAAAAGATCCTTTTCTTTGAGACTGCCAATTAATCCATTTGCAAGCATTTCATATGACATTGTAGCAGGCAGGTTTCCTTTAACTAAAGCAAAATTCCTTTCCACAACATAAATCTTTATTTGATGCTGTATTAAATCTGCTGAAATCCTTTTAGCGGAATCCTGAAGGTTTCTACTAACTTCTAATGCGCCCTGTCTTTTAGATAATTGAGCTAATTCTTCTTCAAGTTTACGTTTCTCTGTTTGAAGTTTCTTCTTTTTTCTTTGCAAACTGCTTTTAAATCCTCTAAGAAAGGTCTTCCCTCTTGGACTCTGCAAGAAGCTTTTAATAGTTCTTTCCCCAGTAGCATTCTTTTTTTTTTTTTTTTTTTTAAATAATCTGGTCCTAAGCCTTTCAAATCTTTTTCTATCAAGAGCTCTTTCTCTTTGTGCAGGCATCTTCTTCACTAATGATTTAACATATTTGTATTTTTAACTATTTTCTACTTATTTTAATAGTAAAAGGCAAAAACAGTGTTATGTTGAAGAAAATCAAAGAAAACGGTTCAAAAAACTAAGTAAAGTGAAAAACAGAAAAAAACCTTGTTAGAAAAACGAAAGAAAAATAAAAAAAAGTTTGGAAAAGAAACTGTTTTGTTTTTGAAGTAAAGGTTTAAATACTTTCATTGGCTTTTTTTTAAAGGAAAAGAGAAAGTGGAATAATGGCAGAATATTTTAAGTCAATAAAAAAAAGAAACGGGCAGACTGTTTCTTTTGATGAAGAAAAGATTGCACAAGCTATTTTTAAGGCTGCCCAAAGCGTTGGAGGCAGTGATATTGAAACAGCAAGAAAGATTGCAAAAAAAGTTGTTTTTGTTGTAAGAATTAAGTTTGATTCTGCATCTGATATTCCTTCAGTTGAACAAATCCAAGACATAGTAGAAAAAGTTCTAATAGAAGAAGGCCATGCAAAAACTGCAAAAGCTTATATTTTGTACAGGCAGCAGCAGGCAAAAATAAGAGAAATGAAAGACACTTTTATTGATGTAGAACACACAATCAATGAATATTTAAGACAAGATGACTGGAGAGTAAATGAAAACTCTAATGAAGCATATTCTTTTTCTGGCTTGTTGTTGCATACTGCAGGAAAAGTTATTGCAAACTATGCTTTAACTCAAATCTATCCTCAGGAAGTAAGCGATGCATATAGAAAAGGGCATATTCATATCCATGATTTAAGCCATGGGTTTATTGGATATTGTGCAGGCTGGTCTTTGAAAGACTTGCTAATTAGAGGTTTTGGCGGAGTGGCAAACAAAGTTGATGCAAAACCAGCAAAACATTTAGGGGTGGTTGTTCATCAGATGGTGAATTTTATTGGATGCCTACAGATGGAGTTTGCAGGTGCACAGGCATTTTCTTCTACTGATACTTTACTTGCTCCTTTTGTCAGAACAGACAATCTGGATTACAAACAAGTCAAACAATGCATGCAGGAATTAGTTTATTCTTTAAACATTCCAAGCAGATGGGGAAGTCAATATCCATTTTCTAACCTTACATTTGATTGGACTGTTCCAGAAGACATGAGAGAAGAAAAAGCAATTGTCGGAGGAAAAGAACAGGAATTCACTTATGGAGATTTACAAAAAGAAGTTGACATGGTTAATAAAGCTTTTTTGGAAGTAATGCAGGATGGAGATGCAAATGGAAGAATATTTACTTTTCCAATCCCAACATACAACCTAACAAAAAGTTTTAATTGGGATTCAGAAAACGCAAAACTATTGTTTGATGTAACAGCAAAATATGGAATTCCTTATTTCCAGAATTATGTTGGCTCTGATTTAGATCCAAAAAGCATTAGAGCAATGTGCTTGCATCCTGAAGAAGAACTTTTAATCAAAAAAGACGGAATTATTGAAAAAACTTCTATTGGAGAATTATCATCAAATTATGCCTTAAAATTTGATTTTGATGGATGGAGTGAGTTAAGCGCAGAAATTAAAGTAATGTCTTTGAATCAAAAAACATTGAAACTTGAGTGGAAACCAATAAAAAATATTGTAAAGACTGCTGGGAATGAAATGGTAGTGATTAAAACAAGAGATGGCAAGTCAATAAGAGTGACTCCAACACACCCTGTATCAGTTCTCACGCCACAGGGAATAACAGAAAAACCTGCTGTGTCCCTTTCTAGTGGCGAATTTTTATTTAGTGTGAAGTCAGCAGAAACATGCCTTTCATCTGAACAGCAAAAGATTGGGTTGCAGGAAATTGATGAAGAAATGGCAAAGCTTCTTGGTTTTTTTATTGCAGATGGAAATTTTCTTTATGAAAACAGAAAAAACATTTCAACTTTTGGTTTGGAAAAAGGAATGCAGTTCACGTTCCCAAGCAACAAAAATTATTATGCAGATGAAATAATAACGCTTGCAGAAAAAAAGTTTGGAGTAAATGCAAAAACCAGAAAAGACCCGAGATATAATGCATTTTATGCATATTTTTATAATTCGCAGATTTCCAGAGAACTGGCAAAAGCAGGTCTTAAAAAGTATGGCAAAATACCGCCACAGATATGGAATTCTCCAAAATACATAATAGAATCTTTTTTGAATGGTTTTTTCCTTGGGGATGGTTATGAAAAGCGTGGAGAAATACACATAAATGACCCTATGCTGGCAAGAGAGCTTGTATTGCTTTACCACTTGATTGGAAAACCAGTGACATTCAGAGAAAGAGAAAATTCCCAAGTAATAACTGTTCAACACGGCAAGGAAAGAATGCTCGACAACCGGCTTGGAAGTCCTCCTCTTTATGAAAAAGTGCCTTCATGGGAAGTTAATACTTATAAAGTTCCTGGATTATACAATACCCGTAAAGTAGGATTAATGACTTTACAGTATTATGGTGCTCACACAGAACTGACAAAAAAGCTTGGGGATAGTAATGTTTATCCAATTGAAATAACTAATGTAGAGAAAGTCATGTTTTCAGATGAAATATTTTTCTTTGATATTGAACTGGAAGAAAATCATCGTTTTGTTCATTCGCTTGGAACAATAACCCACAACTGCTGCAGACTAAATATGGACACTTCCCAGTTAATCAACAGACCTGGAGGAATGTGGGGTCCGGGAGACGCAACTGGTTCAATTGGAGTAATAACAATTAACATGAATAGAATTGGGTTTGAAGCAAAACAAACTTTTGAGAAAAGTTTGAGCAAAAACCAGAAAGACGCAAAAGAAGAGTTTTTTGAAAAACTAGAATATTATATGAATTTAGCAAAAACTTCTTTAGAGATTAAAAGAAAAATAATAAACAAAAATCTGAAAAACAATTTAATGCCTTTTACTAAAGCTTATTTAGGAACTTTTGACAATCACTTTTCCACTATAGGTTTATGCGGAATGAATGAAGCTTGCGTAAACTTTTTAGGAAAAGACATTGCTTCAGAAGAAGGAAAAAACTTTGCAATAGAAGTTTTGACTTTTATGAGAAACAAATGTTTTGAGTTCCAGAAAGAAACTAAGAATTTATATAATTTGGAAGCAACTCCAGCAGAGTCTGCTTCTTACAGACTGGCAAGGTTAGACAAAAAGTTTCACCCGGAAATTTACACTGCAGGAAAAGATAATCCATATTTAACAAACTCTTCTCAATTGCCTGTAGGCCATACAGAAGATGCAATTACAGCAATAATGCACCAAAATGAGATTCAGCCTTTATATACTGGAGGAACAATCTTTCATACTTTTTTAGGAGAAAAAGTTTCTGACGGAGAAGCATGCAAACAATTAGTGAAAAAAATTGCAGAAAATACAAAATTGCCTTATTATTCTATTACTCCGACTTTTAGTGTTTGTCCAGTTCATGGTTATGTTAAAGGAGAACATTTCCAATGTCCCCATGAGATAGCAGAATCTTCTTCTCAAAGTAATGAAAAAATTGAAGTAAAAGAGGTGGTAAAATGACTAAATGCAATGCAGAATGTGAAACCTATTCCAGAATTGTCGGCTATTTCAGGCCGGTTCAGAACTGGAATATAGGAAAAAAAGAAGAATTTAAAGATAGAGTAGCATACAACGAAGAAAAAACAATGAAAAGCTCTTTCAAAAACCAGGCTGAATGTGACTGCTGACTGCCTTTTTTCAAAAGGCAAGTTGCCAAAAACAGTCCTTTGGACTTTTTTTCTTTCTATTTTTCTCAGGTTTTTTTTATGATTTTAAAAGGAATTCAAAAAACAACTTTAATTGATTTTCCAAAAAGAGTTGGGTGCACTGTATTTACTGCAGGCTGTAATTTCCGCTGTGGTTTCTGCCAGAATCCTTCTTTGATTTCTTTTGATTCAGAAAACGCAGTTGCAGAAGAAGAATTTTTTTCTTTCCTTGAATCAAGAAAAAAATGGCTGAATGGAGTATGCATTACAGGCGGGGAACCTACTTTACAGAAAGACCTTCCAGAATTTTGTGCAAAAATCAAATCCTTTGGATTTGAAGTAAAGCTTGATACTAATGGAAGCAATCCTTTAATGCTGAAAGAATTAATCCAAAAAAAACTTGTGGATTATATTGCAATGGACATCAAAACTTCTTTAGAAAAGTATTCTGAAATCTGCGGAGTGGAAATTGATTTAGAAAAAATAAAACAAAGCGTTGAATTAATAAAAAATTCAGGCTTGGAATATGAATTCCGCTGTACAGTTATTCCAGAGTTTTTTTCCAAAGAAGATGCAGTAAAAATCGGTGAATGGCTGAATTCTTCAAAACTTTTTGCTTTACAGCAGTACAGCAATAAAGGCCCTTTAGTTGATCCAGAATTTGAAAACAAAAAACCTTATTCTTCTGAAGAATTGCTGGAATTAAAAAAACTTTTAGAGCCGTTTTTTGAAAAAGTCGAAATAAGAAACCTTTAAATTTAACCTGCTTTTAATTCTTTCATGGCGAAAAGAAAAGTTATGGGAATAAAGATTAAATATTCTTATAACCCAAAGACAAATGAACTTGAAGCCAGGTTTCATATTGCAAGAGAAGCCAAATCCAGAACTTTTATTTCTAATTCTACAATAAGGAGAGCTATACACGAATTCAGAGAAAAAGGATTGTCAGATTCTGGGGGCAGGCTAGGAAAAATTTTGTTGAGATTTGACTCAAAATTAAACAGCGGAATATTTCAGGTTTACGATCCATTTGACGTTGGGTTTTTTGGGCTTTTGTATTCTGAAGGCAAGAAACCTTTGTTTGGGAAAGGAATTGCACAACTGCTTGAATCAAAACTTGTAAAAGAAATGAAGAGAAGATTTCCTTCTATAAAGAGCTTTAGAGAACCTCCGCAGGAACCAGCAAGAATAGTTCAGCTTGAAGGCAGGGGAATTACGTCTAAGAATCCTTTTGTTTGGATTTATTCTTATGAAACAGCAAAAAAAAGATTGAGAAACAAAATTCGCAGCGACAGAAGAAAAGCAAGAAGCAGAAAAAGAAAGGCATTAAACAAGAGGAAAATGCAGAAAAGAATATTATAGTTTGGCGTCTCCTTTTTAAATAGTTTAACTTTTAAAATAATATAACTTTCTCTCTTTTATTTATTTTTTCAGGTGGTTACAGTAAAGAACACATATTATGTTACAACTCCGTTGTATTATGTTAATGCAAAACCTCATATAGGTTCAGCTTACACTACTTTAGCTGCAGACATTATCGCAAGATTTCAGAGATTAAAAGGAAAAAAAGTGTTTTTTCTTACTGGAACAGACGAGCACGGAGAAAAGATTTCAAAAGCAGCAGAAGAAAAAGGAAAACAGCCAAAAGAATTTTTGGATGAATTAGTTCCGTTTTACACTGATTACTGGAAGAAATTAAATATTTCTTATGACGGTTTTATCAGAACAACTGATTTAATGCACGAAAAAGCTGTAATAAAGTTTTTCAAAAAAGTTTATGAAAACGGCGACATTTATTTAGGGGAATATGAAGGCTATTATTGTGTGCCGTGTGAAACATATTATTCTGAAACACAACTGCAGGGAGAAAAAAACTGCCCTTCCTGCGGAAAAAAAACCCAGTTAATGCGCGAGCAGTCTTATTTTTTCAAGTTAAGCAAATACGAGCAGGCATTGCTTGGATATATTGAAAGTACTGATTTTGTTTTGCCTGAAAGCAGAAAAAACGAGATAGTGAATTTTATAAAACAAGGCTTGCAGGATCTTTCAATTTCCAGAACTTCAATTAAATGGGGTATTCCAGTTCCAATGGATAAAAGCCATGTAATTTATGTCTGGTTTGATGCTTTGCTGAATTATATTACTGGAATAGGCTATGGTTCTAACTCAAAGCAATTCAAAAGCATCTGGCCTGCAGACGTGCATTTAATGGGAAAAGAAATTGTAAGGTTTCATGCAGTAATCTGGCCTGCAATGCTTTTAGCTGCAGGATTAGACCTGCCAAAAAAAGTTTTTGGCCATGGCTGGCTTACAGTTGAAGGAGAAAAAATGTCTAAATCTAAAGGAAACTTTATTGATCCAATAGAAGTTACAGAAAAATATTCTGTTGATGCTTTTAGATATTTTTTGTTCAGAGAAATCCCTTTTGGTTCTGACGGAGATTATTCAGAGAAAGCTTTAGTTCAGAGAATCAATTCAGAGTTAGCAGATGGTTTGGGAAATTTATTGAACAGGACTGTTGTAATGGTAGAAAAATATTTTGAAGGAAAAATTCCTCATGCAGTAAACATTTCCAAACAAGATAAAGAACTGCGGGATTTTACTTTAAAAAAGAGTGAAGAAACAGACAAATTAATTGAAGCTTTAGAATTCCACAGGGCTTTATCAAGCATCTGGGAAATAATTAATGCTTCAAACAAATACATTAATGACCAGAAACCCTGGGAACTGGCAAAAGCAGACAAAAAAGAAGAGTTAGGAAATGTTCTGGCTTCGCTTTCAGAATCCCTGAGAATTACAAGCATTTTGCTTGCTCCGTTTATTCCAGAAACTTCAGAAAAAATTCAGAAACAATTAGGGATTGAAGTTAAAAAATTTGATGAAGCATTTAAATGGAATCTGATTCAGAAAGGAACAAAAACAGGCAAAGCAGAGATTCTTTTTAGAAAAGTTGAGCTAGAAAAAGCTGGAAAAGAAAAAAAAGAAAAGGAGTCCACTTAAGCTTTTACAGCAATTTTCTCTTTTGGCATTGTTTCTTCTATCATTCTTGTTTCAAATTTCAGAATGTCTTTAACTAAATTGCTTTTCTTGTTTAAAGTATATAATTTTGTTTTTCCAAAAACCCTTGTTACTCTAACTAAACCTAACTCCTCTATTTTGTGCCAGTGATTGAAAAATGCAGCTTTGCTTATTCCTGCAAGTTCCTGAAGTTCTTTTTTAGAGTAGTCTTCTCCAATATTATCAATCAATGCATCTAATATGCGAATAAAAGGGTTGTCTCCGAAAAATTTCACCAAATTTGTTTCTTCTTCCATAAAACCACTTAAACAATTAACAAAGATAAAGGTTTATAAAATAATACTTTCAAAGTCTTTTTATATGGGCAAAGAAGAGTTGATTAAAGCCAAAATTTTATTCAAGCTTGCGAGGAGAAGAAACTGGGGAAACAGCCACACTGCTTTTGATAATTTAAAGAAAGGTTTTAAACCTAAAGATCGTTCTTTGATTAAAGAAGTTGCTGAAAAACTCATTAAAGAAAATTTTTTGTTTAAGAAACCTACTGGCTATGGTTTGCATGTTTCTCTTAACCACAAAAAAGCTAGAGAGACAAAACAAATCATTTCTGATTTTTTGGGAGTGAAAGTTGATTGATTATTCAACCTGTTTTTTCCTTAAAACTTTTGCGTTTTCGCCGTATTTCATAAACTCTATTTCGTCCCCTGATTTGAGTCCTTTTAGTTCTGCAGGCAAATCTGAAGTAAAAGTAGCATAAGAAGTTGTGTCCATTAACTGAAGGGTGTTTCCCATTACTGCAACAACCTGTGCAACTCCTTTTTCAATTATTGGAATTTGTGCATCAGCAGAAGTTGGCTGCAGTAAATTTTTTTTGGTGTTCTGAAACACTCCTATTGCAACAACTCTTGCTTTGGTTGAACCATGTTTTCCAGGTTTTGATTTATCTATTGTGCTGATTTTGCAGACAATTCCTTCAATTAAGACAAAACCGCCTTCTTTAAGCTGGCTTACTTTGACAAACTTCTTTTCCTCCAAAAAAACACCCCTTTCTAATAGCTTAAAAAAATAGGACGGATATCTTAATAATTTTATGCTGTCATTTTATTACTTAAACTACATAATTTGAGAGTTGGATTTTAATGGCTTTAAGAGATATTTTTGGCGGAAAAAAAACTGTTTCACAAAAAAACATTGCTGTTTTTGTTGACGGGCCAAACATTCTGAGAAAAGAGTTAAACATTGACTTGGAGGAAATAAAAAAATCTTTAGAAAAGTTTGGCCAGGTAAAGATTGGAAAAGTTTTTTTGAACCAGTACGCTTCAGACAAATTAGTTGAAGCAGTAGTAAATCAGGGTTTTGAGTCAATTATCACTGTAGGGGATGTAGATGTTTATATGGCAGTGGATGCAACAGAAACAATTTTTAATGATTCAATCCAGTCAATTGCTTTTGTTACAAGAGACTCAGATTTTTTGCCTGTTTTAGTTAAAGCAAAAAGATATGGAAAAGATACTATAGTTATTTTAGCAGAAGAAGCTTCTGCTGCTGCACTAAAAAACACTGCAGACCATGTAATTGTTTTGGGAAGAAAGTGATTAAATGAAGTTAATTGAAGGAAGAATTCAAGAACAGGCTTTGGATTTGAAAGAACATAAGTTCAGCCAAAAAGTTGTTAATTTAATTAAAGAAAAATTCAGCGGTTATGCTGCTTTGACAATTGAAGGATTTGATGGTTTAGAAGAAGGCACTTTAATTTTTCGTTCAGGAAAAGTAATTGCTGCATCTTATGAATACCTCAAATATGGCGTGGTAGTAAACGGCAATCCAGCGATTGCACAGGTATTTAATGCAGGTTCATCTGAATTTGGGGTATTTGATGTTGTTTCTTTCCGTTCAACTGATGCAGAATTAACCATTGCAGTTAACCCTAAAGTAAGAATTGATGTGAGTGTTTCTCCAGGAGACATAAACAAATTAACAAAAAAGAAATTCAATACAGCTTATGCAAGAAAAGTACTTTCAATGGTAATGAAAACTTCTTCTCATAAAACAGAGATAATGAAGAAACTAGGCTTAGGTTCAATGGGCTAGAAAGCAATAAAAGCTTTTTCTGTTCTTCTTTATTTAAGGTTTTTTATGAAATCAGTTAGAAATTTTGCAGGAAAACTTTTGGGTTTGGATAACACTGAAATTCCAAAAGAACAGTTAAATGCAATTTCTGAAATCCTTTCAAAATTTCATTTCAATACAAATTCCAAGGATTTAAGAAAGCTTTTGAAAACTTTAAGGAAAAAGCATTTAGTGGACAATATTTGTGTTGCAAGCAAAAACGGGTCGGTTATTGCTTCAACTTCAAACGGCAACAGCCTAAAAGAAGCAGTAATTGGAACAGCAATGTTTAATTATATTAAATCAGAAATTCCAAAGTCTGAAACAATTCTGATTAAATCAAATGAATGGTATATGCTGATGCCGTATAAAAACAAAATTTTTATTGTCAGAGCGCCTGCAAGCCTTTCAACAGTGGAATTTAATGCTTTGGCAAAAGAGGTTGAAGGAAAATTAACTAAAGGAAAAAGCTTTTAATAACAAACAATTTCTTTAATTATATTGGATTGATTGATTAAGTATGGGAACAGTTTATGCTTTGGTTTCAGGAAAAGGCGGAGTCGGAAAAACAACTATAACCGCAAATTTGGGTATTGCATTATCCCAAAAAGGAAAAAAAGTTTTATTGGTTGATTCAGATATTGCAATGGCCAATTTAAGCTTATTATTAGGAATGCATTCTTCTCCAATCACATTGCATGATGTTTTGTTGGGAGAAAGTTCTTTGCAGGATGCAATTTACGACGGCCCAGGGGGAGTTTCTTTTGTTCCTTCAGGGTTAAGTTTTGAAAGCTATAGAAGAGTTGATTCTGCAAGATTAGCAGGAGTAATTGCTTCGGTAAAAGAAGACTTTGATTACATTCTTCTTGATGCGCCGGCAGGAATTGAAACAAATGTAATGTCTGCTTTAAGCGCAGCAGACAATGTCTTGCTTGTAACAATGCCTATTTCTCCTTCAATTGCAGATGTACTGAAAACAAAAATCGTTGCAGAAAGATTAAACGCAAAACCAATTGGAGTAATAGTAAACTTTGTAAGAAACGAAAAAGGAGAAATAATGCCAGATGACATAATGAAAATGCTTGAACTGCCAATTTATGGTTTAATACCTTATGATCAGGACATAAGAAAATCTTTTATGAGAGAAAAAATAATGCCCACAATTTTATTCAAACCAAACTCTAAGGGAGTTGAAGCAATCAACCAGATAGCAGAAAAACTAACCGGAGTAAGTTCAACAATCAGAATCAAAAAACAAGGAATTATAACAAGATTTTTAAATAAGTTGTCTTCTATCTTTAAAAGGAAACCAAAAGAAAAAACATTAAGAGAAGAGGTAAAAGAAAAAACAAAATCAGTTCCAGAAATAGATGAGGATTTACCAGAAATAAGTGAGGACAGCATTGAAGTAGAAGAGTGATTTTTATGACAAGCAGACCATTTGATTTATTAAACGAATCAGTAGGAAAAGAAGTTTTAGTAGTAATAAAAGGAAACATTAATTTCCGCGGAACACTAAAAGCTTTTGATGTTCACATGAACATTGTATTAGAAAATGCAGAAGAACTCGAAAACGGGGAAACAAAGAAAAAATACGGCAAACTGATTTTACGCGGCGATACCGTAATTCTGATTAGTCCCTGAACCTTTTTTTGTTTTAGTATCACCGGCAACTTACTTCCATATTAATTAAAAATCTGAAAATCTAATTTGTTTTATGCGAGAGAATGATGTTTTTGGAAAGAGAGTTAAGTTAGAGAATCCTCAAGAACTTTTTTATGCAGTCAAAAAATCTTCTGAATATTTTTCTTGGAAAAATTTGGTTGAATCAATTGGCTGTGGCAACACCACTTTAAAATCATACAGAGCTGGAAAAAGAGCTTTTAAAGGAGAAGTCTTTGAAAAATTGCTTAAGTACTTAGACAAAGCTAGCAGAAAAAATTTTTTACAAAAAGCTGTTCTTTTAGAAGAGAATTGAGGAACAAAGTTGGGAGGAAAACAATCTGTTGAAAACAGAAGAAACAAGTTAGGAGAAGAGGGATTTTTCAAGCTAATGAAAAAAATCAGGGGAAATTCAGGTCTTTCGGGATGGCACAATAAAATGAAAACTGAAAATCCAGAACTTTATTCTAAAATCCAAAGAAAGAGGTGGCTTAATCTGTTAAAAATTTGGGGAAGCAAGGAAAAAAGAAAAAAAGCGGTTAAATCCTTAAAAGAAAAATATGGACAAAACTATTTCTCTTTACTTGGATTAAATGGTGCTTCCAATAAGTCGATGACTAAAAGAGAAGAATTAGTTTTAGAAACAACACGCAAGTTAGGCTTAAATATAGCTTGTCACAAAACACTTTTTGAATTTAATTTTGATTTTGTTTATAGAGAAAATGGCAAGATAAAGGCAATTGAAGAAGTTCTTGGATTCAAAAAGAAAAAATCTTCAATATTTTTTGAGGTTTTATCTTTGTATGAAAAATATAAAGTTTTAAAACAGCATCATAAAGTGCCATTCTTTGTTTCAACATGGTATGAAGTTGATTTGAACTATAAAATTGAAAGATTTCCGTTAGAATTACTTATTTGGTCTTTGGAAAAAGGAATGATTCCTGTTTTAATGGATTCAGATGTTTTCAATGATGTTAGGACAGCATGTTTGAATAACCGAAGTTTTAACTCCTCAAATTTAGACAAGTATTTAAAAATGAAACTAAATGAGAGAAAAAATTTACTGGAAAAAGGAGCAGCTATTCAGTCAAAGCAATATTTTGACGAATTAGAGCAAAAATTAAACAAAATACTTGTGGATTTAGGTCTAAGCCCTGAAGGAAAAAAGTTACTAGAAACAGAATACAAAACTTTTGTTGTTCCTGATAATTATTGCAGAATAAACGGAAAACGAATAGTTTTTTTTGTTAGTAAAGGAGATATAAATAGTCTTATAGGTTCTGCAGCACTTGTGAAAGAATTTGTTTCTCTAGATATAAGAACAGTTGCAGTGATATCAAAGAAAACAAAGAAAACACTCGCAACTAAACTTCAGAATATTTTATTAAAAGCTTATGTTGATGATTTCTATACTTCATTAGAAGATTTTGAAAGTAACTTTATGGGCCCTTAGCTCAGCCTGGTAGAGTTGGGAAACAATTTTTGTTTTGCAACCCAGAAAGCGCCACATTGGCAACTTTTCTAAAAGTTGATATTTTGGCAGAGCTTAATTTGTGGAGGCCGCGGGTTCGAGTCCCGCAGGGTCCATTTCCCGCCTGCTCGCGGGAGTAGAGCGTACAACACAAGGTTGTACTGGCTTCGCTTGACAGCTCTATCGAGCAAAGCGAAGATAGTGCCTCGTACTAAACTGCCGAAACAGTTTGCAGAAATCTTTTTATTCTCTAGTATTCTAATTCTTATGAACAAAAAGTGAGAATATGGTTGATAGGGAAACTGTAATTTCAAGCATAAAGAAATTAATGTCTTTAGGAGTTTCAGAAGACGAAATAATTAGTAATTTGTCAGAAGTAGGAATAGACAAACAAGAAGCAAAGATGCTTTTAATAGAAGCTAAAGGCGAGACAGCAACCAAACCTGTGTCGCAAAAGCCAAAAGAAACAGAAGCAGAAAAATCTTTGGTAAAAGAAAAAATTCAGAAAGCATTAGCAGAACAGTCTGCTCCAAAATTGTCTGTTCTAAAAACAAAAGAAAAACCCATCCCAACGCCTTCCATAAAAAAGCCGAAAATTAAAACCAAAAAACTTAAATTAAACGAACAGCAAAAGCCTTTGGTTAAATCCAAAACAAAGCTTCACGCAGAAAAAAACGAGGTATGGGAAAAAGGAATTCTTACAGTAATAAATGAAAGGCTGGATGAAATTGAAGATATAAGAGATAATATTAATCAAATAATTGATTCAAAAGTTGAAGAACAATTAAAAAAAGAATCAGAAGAAATGAAATTAGAGCTTGAAGCCGAAAGAGAAAAACTAATTGAAGAAATCAATTCCTCGCTTGATGCAAAAGTAAAAGAAATGACTTCAGAGATAGACTTAAAGCTTGCAGCATTAAAAGAAATAAAAATTGCTGTTTCTGAAACAAGCAAGAAAGCAGAAGCAAAAGAAAAACAAAACAGAGAGCTGTTAGAAGAAGTTCAAATAAAAATGGGAGAAATGGACAAATCAAAAGCAGATTTGGTTAAAGCTTTGAAAAACGAATTAGAAGAAACAAAGAATGAATCAAAAGATTTTATGGCTGATTCAACAAAACAATTAGAAGAGTTAGATGACAGGGTAAACAAGGCTTTGGAGCTGGAATCAAAAATAACTGAAGGATTAGTAGCCAATACAGAAAAAAAAGTTGAAGAGATTGCCTTGGAAAAAACACAGGAAGTTTCAGACAAGCTTGCAAAAAAACTCGCATTATTTGGAGAACTGGCAAGAAAACTTGACCCAAAAAGAACAGAAGAAAACATAAAAAAACTTTCAGTAGAGTTTGAGTTGAAAATAACCGGAATAATAAGAAAAAAAGAAGAAGAAATAGATGAATTACTTGAATCAAAAGTTCAGGAAATAGAAGAAATAAAAAGAAAAGCAGAAGAAGATTCCAGTGCAAAAAAACTGGAAGAAAAACTTAATGCACAGGTAAGTGCATTTAAATTAAGTCTGCAGAAAGAACAGGATCTTGCAATACAAGAGCTGGAAAACACTAAATCGGAATTAAAAAGATTTATTGCAGCCCAGTTGGCTGAATCAGAAACAGGATCTGAACAGCAACTGGAAGAATTATTCAAACAAAGGAAAAAAGAACTGGAAAGCTTTGAAAAAAAAGTAATAAAAAACACTAATCTTCAGGAAATAAACCAGACAGTAAAAGAATTAGATGAATTCAAAGAACAGTTTGTTAAGACAATAAGAAGCAGTCTGGATGCAATGAAAGCAGAAAAAGAAGAACTGGAATTAATGACTGAAACAAAAGAAAAAGAAATAGACAAAAGAATAAATGAAATTGATACAAAAATAAGAGAGTTAGATTCATTTGAAAAAGCTTTTGCAAAAGAAATGGGCTTAAAGATAGAGGAATTAAACAAAGCAAAATCTTTAAAGCAAAAAGTAAGAGAATTAGACGAGCAAAAACACTTAAGAGAAAAAGAAGTTGCAGTAGCAAAAAAATCATTAAAAACTGTATTTAAAAAAACAAAAAAAATTAAAGCAAAAAAAGTTTTATTCAAAAAAGGAAAAAAGAAAGCTGTTTCTGGAGTCTCCGGAATACGCTAACTGCCCTTTTCTTTCACAAAGAAAAGTGCAAGTTGCCCAAAAGAAACGTTTTCGCTTTGCGAAAACAAGCAGGACTGAAAGTCGTGCCCCGTTGCTCGCGGACGGAACCGCGAATGGACCTGGGCGGAATCGAACCGCCAGTCTTCTGCACGTCAAGCAGACGTCATACCACTAGACCACAGGTCCTCAAACGTTTCGCCGTTTGAGCACGATGTCCGACATAAAGTCGGACTGACACTCCGTAAATTGTTAATTATTAGTTTGGCATTAACATTTCTATTTAGTTAATTTTTTATTTGTGTAGTGCAAAAGGCATAAATAGTTGTTTTGGCTTTATTTTATTATGTCTCGCCTAAAGAAAGGAGCTTCCAGAAAATCAAAAAATTGGGCCAAAAGAAGAAAAAACCCAAAAAAACCTGCTGTTATCGGAGTTCAAAACAAGATTTCAAGACTTAATAAAAGGATTGCAAAATTAAATTCAGATATTAATACGGCTTTGAAAGCAGGAAATACTTATCTTGTAGAAAAACTTAAAGTAAATCTTTTAAATTTTCTTCATGAACGCACAGATTCAATAAAAAAATTACGCAAGCTTTAATAGTTTCTCACAAACAGAACACAATTCTTTTGAGCTAGGAGAACCGCATTGTTTGCAGAATTTTTCTTCTTTAAATCTGTTTTTAATTAGTGGTTTAAGATTTTCAAAAGTTGAAAGGATTGAATAATGTGTTCCGGGAAATTTTGTTTCCATTTTGTTTAACATTGACCTGAATTCGTTTCTTTTTGCCTGCCAGGAAAAAGGACAGCAATGCTCTTTAAAGTATTTTATTTCATTTAACTCAGTATATGCAATAATTTCTCTTTCTGGTGCAAGGCATAATGGCTTTATTCTTGGAACAAGCTTTTTTCCTCCTTTTGTTACTGCCCCCAGCCTTGACATTCTTTTTAAGTCATTGTCAAAAAAATTCATTGCAATGCTTTGGATTTCATCATCTAAATTATGTCCTGTGGCAAGTTTTGTTGCCTGCATTTCAATTGCTCCGTCATTTAATAATTTTCTCCTGAAAGGCCCGCAAAAAGCACAGGTTGAACCTAAAACTTTTTTTCTTCCTGTTTTTTTCATTACATCAGTCATCTGCATTCCTAATTCTTCTTTGTATGACATTATCTTGAATTCAATTCCTTTTTCTTTTACTTCTTTTACTGCAATTTTTATTGCTTTATCCCTGTAGTTTGGAATACCTTCGTCAATAATTAATGCTTTGATTGTCTGAGGCCTTGAATAAAATTTGTTCAACAAATGCAGTGTTACGGCTGAATCTTTTCCTCCTGAAACTCCTATTACAACTGTATCATTCTTTTTGAGCATTTTATATCTTCTGATTGTTTTCCTGAATCTCTGCTCAAAAAAAGAATTAAAATGTTCTGAACAAAAATTGTGCGGGCCATACGCTAAAAACAGTTTTGCTTTTTTGCTGCACTTGTCGCATTTAGCCATTATCAATTCCTGAAAGGTTGTTTTTTTATGTATTGTAGGATTAAAGGTAAGCTTTAAAATCTCTTGCTTTAAGGTTTATTTAAGGAATTAAAACTGATTTTATTCCATTTTTTCATTTGTGATTTTAATGTCTTACAGTAAGTTCGTAAAAGAAACTTTCCAGAAAGAATTCTCTGGAGAAAAAGGAGAATATGACTACAACAGGCTGAATAAGGAAAGATTAATAGGGTTTAGAAAAGAAAAAGATTCTGTTGTACGTCTGGAAAAACCAACTAATCTTCCTAGAGCAAGAACTTTAGGGTATAAAGCAAAAAAAGGAATTTTTGCTGTAAGAGTCAGAGTAAGAAAAGGCTCTGGAACAAAAACAAGGCCTTCAAGAGGAAGAAGGCCAAAAAGAATGGGTTTTACTAAATTAACCAGAAGAAAAAGCATTCAGGTAATGGCTGAAGCAAGAGCTTCAAAAAAATACCCTAACTGTGAAGTATTGAATTCTTATTGGATTGGAGAAGACGGCAAACACAAATATTTTGAAGTAATTTTAGTGGATGTCAGTGCTCCAGAAATCAAGTCAGACAAAGACTTAAAGTGGATGACAGAAAAACAGCATAAAGGAAGAAGCGAAAGAGGCTTGACTTCTGCAGGAAAAAAATCCAGAGGATTAAAATCTAAAAGAAAAACAACCCATAAAAACAGGCCAAGCAGAAGAGCCAATGAAAGAAAAGCTTAATTATTAACTTTTTTCATTCTATTTTTTATTATGCAAGACTTTATTTTCTACTCAGAAAAATTTGATTTAAAACAGCTGGCAGAAAAAGAAAAACAGTTAGGGAATGCCGAAGTTGTTTTGTGCAGAAACTTTTCAGAAAAAGAATTAAATGAATTAAAAAAAGAACTAGAAGAAAAAAAATTCTCAGTAAAATTCTTCACCTGTCACTTATTGCTTAAAGCAAACTCAAAGGAACTAAATGTATTTAAAAACAGAACAGATTTTGTTGGAGTTTTAGGCGGAAATGTTTTTCTGAACAATTTTGCTGTTTCAAACAAAAAAATAGATTTTCTGTTTAAGCCTTGTGTTGAAGGAAGGCTTTCTTTTGATACTGCAACAGCAAGGATAGCAAAAGAAAATAAAACTCAAATATTGATTCCTTTTTCTCAGTTTTTGAAAAAAGATTATCTGAATATTTCTTTGCTTAGAAATTACTCTTTTTCCTTAAAGTTAATGAAAAAGTTTAAATTAAATGCAAGAGTAATCTCTTTTGCATCAAATATTAGTGAACTGCGTTCACTTAAAGACCTGGAATCTTTTAAAGGGTTTTTAGAGAAAAAATATGAAAAGGTAGTTGAATGAAACAAAAGAAATCATTAAATCCAATCCCGCTTTCTTTGAGGGACAAGAAAAGATATCTTGTTTTTCAGTTAGATTCAGAAAAATCTTTAGGAGAAAAAGATGTTTCTTTTGCAGTGAAAAAACTGTTTTTGAAACTGTTTGGAGAGCTTGGAGTTTCAAAAATGAATTACCAGTTTATTTTGTTTAATTCAAAAAGCTCCAGGGGGATTTTAAAATGCAGGCACACTGCAGTAGAAGACTTAAAAGCAGGGATTCTTTTATTGAAGGAAGTTAATGCAGCAAGTGTAGTGCCAAAAACCCTGAAAACCTCTGGGACAGTGAAAAAAGCAAAAAGCTTTGTTTAAGCGATTTAAACGGTTTTTTTCCTGTTAAAGTTCCTTTTATATAATTATCCGTTTTTAAATAAATAAGAAGAAGAAAAAAGGAGTATTTTTTTGATAAAACTTTTTTCAAAAGTTTTTTTAGGTGATTTTTTTTGTATCCTGGTTCTAAAGCTTCAACTGCGGCATACGACAGAGCTGCAACAATGTTTTCGCCTGACGGGAGACTGTATCAGGTAGAATATGCTTCAAAGATTGTAGAGCAGGGAACTTTAGGAATAGGATTTATTTATGATAAAGGAGTTTTATTTGGAGTAGACAAGAAAGCTTCAAGCTCTTTGATTTTGCCTGAATCAATTGAAAAATTGTTTTTAATTGACTCACATATTTCTGCAATCTCTTCTGGTTTGGTTGGAGATGCAAGAAGATTAGTGCAGATTGCAAGACAAGAAAGCCAGGAAAACCAGGCTTATTATGGTGAAGACATTCATGTTGAAACTTTAGCGAAAAGGATTGCAGCAATAATGCAGATTTTCACTCAATACGGTGGAATGCGTCCTTTTGGAGTGAGTTTTATTTTTGGAGGAATAGATCCAACAGGAGAAAAAAAATTGTATGAAACAGAGCCTTCAGGAGCTTTAGCTGAATACAAAGCTGTAGCAATAGGAAGAAACAAGAAAGAGGCAATGAAAGTATTAGAAGCAGGTTTTAAGGATAATATGCTGAAGGCAGATTCAGTTAATTTAATGATTAAAGCTTTGAAAGCCGGAGTGCCGGAAAACGAGAAATTTGACTTAAACAGGGTTGATTTTGCTTTTGTAGAGCAGGGAACTGCATTAAAAAGGCTTTCAAAAGAAGAACTCTTAAAATTTACAGCAAAAAAATAATGTTTTTTGATTTATCTTTTCAGCTGAATTTCTGAAAAAACAAAGGTTTTTTTTATGGTAAAAGTCAGTGAAGCAATAATAGCAAGATATGAAAAAGAAGGGGACAAGTTTGAGGTTTTGGTTGACCCAGACCTTTCAATGGAATTAAAAAAAGGGAAAACAGTAAACTTTAATGAACTCTTGGCAATTGACACAATATTTAAGGATTCAAATAAAGGAACTGAAGCTTCGCCTGAAGCAATAAAAAAAGCTTTTGGAACAACAGAAATAGAAAAAGTTGCTGAAAAAATAATAAAAGAAGGAAGAGTGCAGTTAACAACAGAGCAGAGGAAAAAGATTTTAGAGCAGAGAAAAAAAGAATTAATAGATTTTATTTCAAGAAACGCAATCAACCCTCAGACTAAAACGCCCCACCCTCCACAGAGAATTGAAAATGTTTTAGAAGAAGCAAAAGTTCATTTGGATGCAGGAAAAACAGTTCAAGAACAACTGCCGGAAATAATGAATAAGATTAAAACTTTGATTCCAATTTCTTTGGAAAAAATAAAGATAGCATTCAAAATTCCGGCAGAACATGCAGCAAAAGCAAGCAATGTTTTGCATAAATATGAAATACAAAATGAAGAATGGCAGTCAGACGGTTCTTTAGTGGCTGTGTTAGAACTGCCTTCAGGAGCAAAAGAAGATTTATTGAATGAACTTTCGCATTTAACCAAAGGAAATATTGAATCAAAAATTCTATAAAAACTGTTTCGGCAGTTTAGTAACGGTTTCGTCCGTTAACACCGAAACACAACATAAAGTCGTGTTGTAGATAGGAGGAAAAATAATGAAAAAAATTGTAGTTCCAGGAGAAATAGTAACAGAACAAAGAAAAAGAACAGGAGAACATGTTTACTTGCAGAATGGAAAAATCTATTCTGATGTAATTGGAATAACTGACACTGAATCAATGAATGCTTCAGTTGTTGCATTAAAGGGATTTTATATTCCAAAAGAAAACGATATAGTAATTGGTTTGATTGCACAGGAACTTTTTTCAGGTTTTTTAGTGGACATTGGTTCATTGTATCTTTCATTCCTTTCAAAGGATTCTGTAAGAGAACCATTGAAAAGAGGCTCTATTGTTTCAGTTAAAGTAATTAAAGTAAATGAATTAAACGAAGCAGACGTAGGGGACACAAGGGTTTTTTATGGGGGAGAAATTTTTTCAATCTGTTCAATAAAAATTCCAAGAGTAATCGGAAAAAATGCTTCAATGCTTGATGCTTTAAAGAGAGGAACAAACTGCAATATTATAATAGGAAGAAATGGAAGAATCTGGGCTAAAGGCGGAGACACTGAATTATTGTTTAGGGCACTAAAAAAAATTGAAAAAGAAGCGCACATGCCAAACTTGACAAATAAGATTGGAGAATTTTTAGCTAAAGAAAGAAAATAAAAAAGAAAAGGTGAAAAATATGGCGACAGAAAAAGAAGAAAAGAAAGTTTATGTAAACAAAAAAGGATTAAGATTAGACGGAAGAAAAATTGATGAAACAAGACCAATAAAAATTACAGCAGGAGTATTAAAAAACGCAAAAGGATCCTGTTATCTGGAATGGGGTCAAAACAAAGTTCTTGTTTCAGTTCAAGGCCCAAGAGAAGCTTTGCCAAAACACACTGCAAACCCATTAAAGGCTTTATTGAAATTCACTTACAGAATGGCTGCGTTTTCTGTTCCAGACAGAAAAAACCCAAAGCCAGGAAGAAGAGATATTGAAATATCAAAAGTCTGCGGTGAAGCACTTGAGAAATCAGTTTTTCTTGAAAAATACCCTAACTCTCAGATTGAAGTCTGGGCGCAGATTTTAGACAGCAATGCAGGCTCTAGAGCTGCAGCTTTAACTGCTGCTTCAGTTGCTTTGGCTGATGCAGGAATTCCCATGAAAGATTTGGTTACATCAGTTGCAGTTGGAAGAGCTGACGGAAAAATAATAGTTGACTTAAACAAAGACGAAGAAGATGCGCCGGATGCAGTTGACATGCCAATTGCATTAATGTCTAACTCTAAAGAAATTGTTTTGCTTCAAATGGATGGACTGTTTTCAAAAAAAGAATTTGATGAAGCATTTGAAGTAGCAGTAAAATCAATTGAAGGGATAAAAAAACTTCAGATTAAGGCATTGAAAGAAAAGTATGAAAGCAAAGAATTTGAACAGGCTTCAAAGCTTTCAGAAAAAGCTTTGCCAAAACAACCTTCAAATCTTTTAGAAAAAGATTTACCAAAACAAAAGGTTGACCAAAAAACTGGCCAAAAAAAAGAAGAAAAAAAAGCAGAGGTGCAATAAAATGCAAAAAGATATGTTACTTGATTTTAAAGCAGAAAAAGTAGTTACTGCATTAAAAGAAGGAAAAAGACTGGATGCAAGAAAAGTAGATGAATACAGGGAACTAAAAATAGAAAAAGACATTTACCAGAATGCTGAAGGTTCAGCTAAAGTAACTCTTGGAAACACCGAAGTGATTGCAGGAGTTAAATTTCTTTTAGGAACACCCTATCCAGACATGCCAAATGAAGGGACAATTTCAACTGGAATGGAATTAATTCCTTTAGCTTCACCTTATTTTGAATCTGGACCGCCTTCAACTGCTTCAATTGAAATCTCAAGAGTAATAGACAGAGGAATAAGAGAATCAAAAGCAGTGGACTTTGAAAAGCTCTGTGTTAAACAAGGAGAATTTGTTTTCATTGGATTTATTGACATGTATGCAATAAACCATGATGGAAATCTTTTTGATGCAGGATCAATTGCAGCTCTTGCAGCATTAACTGAAGCAAAAGTGCCAAAAGTAGAAGACGAAAAAATTGTAAAAGGAGAATACAGTGGAAAATTAAAGCTGAAAAGAAAGCCTTTGCTGAGCACTTTTTCAAAAATAGGTAATACAATGATTTTAGACTCTACACTTTTAGAGGAAACTGCAGCTCAGGCAAGATTTTCTGTTGCAACAACAGAAGACAATTTTGTTTCTGCTTTCCAGAAAGGCTTAAGCGGTTCAATAAAAAAAGACGATGTAGACAATGCAATAGATGTTGCATTCAAAACAGCAAAAGAAATAAGAAAAAAGTTGTAAAGGTGTTTTAATGGGCAGGACAAGAAAAGTTCATTCAACAGGAAGATTTGGTTCAAGATACGGAGTAGGAATAAGAAAAAGGGTATTAAAAGTTGAAACCCAGCAGAAAGAAAAACACTCTTGTCCTGAATGCAGTTTAGGGGTTTTAAAGAGAAAAGCAGCAGGAGTTTATTTTTGCACTAAATGCAAAAAAGAATTTGCAGGCGGAGCATATGTTCCAAAAACTATGACTGGCTCTTTAATCAAAAAAATGGTTATGCAGAAAAAATACACTCCAGAAGTTCTAGAAGAAGGGCTAGAGCAACCTTTTTCAGAGAAAAAGCTTGACCAAAAAGAAGAAAAAAAGGAATCAAAAAAAGAAAAGCTGATTACAAAAGCAAAAAGCGTTTTGGGAATTGACAAACAACCTTTAAACCTTTTAGAAAAAGCTTTACCAAAACAAAAGGTTGAACAAAAAACTGAGAAAAAAGAAAAGAAGGAAAAATAGAGGGGTGGTTGAATGGCAAAAAAGAAAGAAGAGCAGGGAAAATACCAGTGCCTTAAATGCGGAGAAAAATTTGATGAACTTCCAAAAGGAGTTTTTCGCTGTCCAAGCTGTGCATATAAAATAATAACCAAATTAAACCAGCCAATAGTTAGAAAAATTAAAGCAGAGTGAATATTTGAATGAAAGATTATAGTTACTTTTTGGATGCAAATGTTTTTTTTAATTCAAAAAAAGATGCAGAACTTGCATTAAAAGCAATTGCACAGGATGTAATGAATTCAAAGGCAAGAAGCATTACAAGCATTACAATTAAAAAGAATGTTTTTGCAATTAATATTAAAGCAAAGGATAAAACAGCTTTAAGGGCTTCATTTAATTCTGTAATGAAACCCTTGATTTTATTCAATGATTTAAGTGGAGGTAAAACAAATGACTAACGGAATAGACCAAGAAAAAGTTGATTTTGAAAGGCAAAGAAATCAGTTAATGCAGTTGTCTAACCAAAAACAACAGCTTCAGTTTCAAGATAAACTATTAAAAGAAACTCTGGAAGAAGTTTCTAAAACAAAAGAAGAAAAAGTATACAAAGCAGTAGGAAACATCCTGGTTTTAACACCTGTTGAACAAGTAAAAAAAGATTTAGAGAAACAGGTTGAAGCAGTTGACTTAAGAATTAAAACAGTCCAAAAACAGGAAGAGATTTCAATAGACAAAATGAACAAACTAAAAAGCAAACTGGAAGGAAAAAAAGACGAAAAAGAAGAAAAAAAGTAATTTAACGGCTTTTTTCTTTTTTAAAGAATTTTTTTTACTTCATGCATTCTTCGTGGCATTGATTCCAGCTATTGTAAGCTAAAGTTTCTTCATGCATTTTTTTATCGCATATTTCAGTGCATTCGGCACTTTTTTCTTTTTTGGAATCAAACTCTTTTATTGCCTGTCCTTCAACTCCTTCATTGAATAAAAGCATTACACTTAAGCTTGCAATAAAAAACATTGCAAAAAGCAAAGCCATTCTTTTTTGTTTTTCTTCCATTTTTTTCACCTTATTTTACTGCATGAAACACACTGCTTTGAGTCTGTAACATACCATCCTTTTTCCAGTTCACTGTTTCCTTCAAAAAAAACATGTAACTTTCCTTTTTCATCACAGAAAGCATTAGGGTCTTTTCCTGTATACTTAAAGCAGGGTTTTTGGTTTAATTCTAAAGCAAGGTTTCCTGTACTGCTTAAATAAATAACAGAAAAAAAACCTGCAAGAAACCCTACAACCAAAGCAAGCACAGTAAACCTGATTTTTATATTATGCTTGTTTTTCAAAAACATTTTAAATCACCTTAAATATCAAATGCAAAGAACACATAAGCCAGTGCAGCAGAGATTGCAACTATTGTAGCAGCAATACCCCATTCAATTATATTGTCTTCTGGTTCTTCTTTTTCTTTTACTTCAATTTCCATTTCTTCAGAGTATTCACTCATTTCTTCGTTTTTAAATGAAGCAACTTTATACACATAAGTTTTTCCTGTTTCCACTTCTTCATCTGTGTATTCATTGTTTGTGGTGTTTCCAAGTTCTTCAAAAGAATCTTCTTTTTCTTTTCTTGCAATAATATAATAATCCGGTTCTGGATCTGTATGCTCCCATTTAAGCTTAATATTTTCTCCTTCTTGTATTGCTGTTAATCCTTCTGGAACCAGAACTATTATTTGTTCCTTTTTTGTTGTTGCATTAATTTCATCTGAATAAGAGCTTTTTTGTTCTCCTACATCTTCTGCTTTTATTGCAATATAATAAGTTGTGTCTTCCTGCAATCCAGTTATAATTATTTCTGTTTCAGTTTTCAATGCAATTTCTTCTTTAGTGTAGTTTCCTGAACTTTTTCCGTAATAAATAATATATCTTCTTAAATCATATTCTGAGTTTGGATTCCATTGCAAAATAATTGAGTCTTCTGTTGTTCTTACTATTTCTAATCCTGTTGGTTTTGCCGGAGGTTCATCTACACATCCAGTTACATCTGAGGGGCAGGTTTCGCATGTTTCATTGCAGTTTTGTGTTCCGTCTCCGCAGGAATCACAGTTATTGCAGTAGTTTGTTTCAGAGTAATTCCATTGTCCTGCTGTGCAATCGCAAGCAGAACAGGTTATACTTCTTGTTCCATATTTTTGGTTTTGTGTGTCACAGTCTGTTCTTGGATAAATTGTTGCAGAACAGTCGGCATCTTCTTCGCAGTCTTCTCCTAAATCTATTGTTCCGTTTCCGCATGAAGGAGTTGCTGGACAGTCGTTTGGACAGTTTGAATTGTTTTCTCCTGTTTCACAGACATTGTTTCCGCATTCTGCGCCTGAATTGTCTATTGTTACATTTATTTCATCTTCTGCTGTATTTCCTGCTCCGTCTGTTGCTTTTGCTTTAATTGAAACTAGTGTTCCATCAGCAGTTTGTGCTGTTCCCCAAGAATAAGAATAAGGATAACTTGAATCAGTTGTTTTTAATATATCATTAACATAAAATTTCACATTTTGTATTCCAGTGTCTGAATCTGTTGCTGTTGCAGTTATATTCACTGTTCCTTCTCTTGTTTCTCCGTCTAAAGGAGCAGTTATTTCTACTGTCGGAGGGATTGTATCGCTTGAACTATTGTCTACTGTTACTACAACTTCATCTGATGTTTTTGTGTTTCCTGAATTGTCTTCTGCTTCAGCTTTTAGTGTATATGTTGTCCCATCATCTAATCCTGTTGTGTCCCACTGATATTCATATGGAAAAGTTGTATCAGCAGGTGTTTTTTCTGTTCCGTCAATAAAAAACTTCACTTGTTTTATTCCGCCTGCGTCTGTTGCTGTTGCAGTTATTGTTACATCTCTGCTTACATTGTCTCCTGTTACATGAGAACTGATTGAAACTTCTGGCGGGGTTGAATCGCCTTCTTCTGTAATGCTTATTTCCACTGTGTCAGTTGTTGCTGTCTGGCTGTTTGCATTAATTGTTAATGAAACTGTAACTGTTCTTGCTGTAGGACATGTTAATCTTAAATTTTCTAAATAATATGTTTCAGTACAGCCTGTTGTTTCAGTTAAATTCCATATTTTTGTTATCGGCTCTGAAGCATATTCTGCCCATCCATTAATCATTATTTCTTGATTTACTTGTGCTTCAGTTGGGCAACTCATTGCTGCCCCGATTTTTGGATAAGCAGTTACTTCATCAGTCCAATCACCACAGTCTTGTGGAATGGTGGTGCAGCCCGTGGCTCTAAATGTATAAGATTTTCTTTCTTTGTTTGGGTCATTAACATTAATATTTATTGGCCCCTGGCTTGTAGTCATTTGTCTTCCGGGTAAAGTTTCTTCCCATTCAACTATATAATTATCTGCTGGAACTTGCTCCCAGTTAACTTTTATTGTTCCAGCGTAATCTCCTGGTTCAGCTGTAATCCACAAAGGAGTTAAAGGGTTTACCGAGTTGTCTACTGTTACATCAATAGAAACTGTTTTTGTTGTTCCATAACCGTTTGTAACTTTTGCCTGAATTGTATGCGTGCTTCCATCTGCTTCTGCTGTTGTATTCCAAGAATAAGAACATAAAGTAGCAGAGCTTGGCTCACTACAGGTTTTTTTTACAATGCTATCAATTGAAATTTCTATTTCTGTAATCATGCTTTCAGGGTCTGAAGCAGTTACTATAATATCTGTTGTTTCTCTTACAGTATCTCCATTTGATGGGTTAAGAAAGCTTACCACTGGATCAGTTAAATCTGGATTGTTTTCTATAACAACATTTACTGAATCAGTTGATGCAAGGCCTGCTCCGTTTATTGCTTCAACTAAAAGTTCATACTGTCCGTCAGGATATTCTCCTATTGTTGTATCCCAGTTCCAAGTAAATGGGGCAGGAGGAGTATTATCACTGTCTTTTGGTAATCCGTCAACATAAAAATTTACTTTATCTATTCCGCTTTCTAAATCTAAAGCAGTTACTTTTACAGCATAGGTTCCGCTTATTTTTTCCATTTCTGCAGGCTGGGTTATAGTTACATCAGGATAAGTTGGATCTGTATTGCTTACATTTACTGTAATTGAAGCAGAGCCGGAATTTCCTTTAGTGTCTGTTGCACTTACTGTAATTGTATGGGTTCCATCTGTGTTTTCTGTTGTATCCCAATCACAGGTGTAATAATCTGGGCCAGCTGGATTATCTGTTACTTCGTGTTTAACACACTTTTGTATTCCGTCAATTTCAAATTTCACTCCAATTGTGTTATCTATTCCGCTTGGATCATAGGGATTTGCATTAATTTGTATTGTTCCGCTTACTCCTTCTCCATCTGTTGGAGCTACAATTGTTATTTCTGGAGGAGTATTATCTCCAATGGTTATTGTTATAGTGTCTTCTTCAGTGTCATTATAGTTTGCATAAACTGATAACTTAAATACTGCTGTTCCGTCAGTAGAGCAGGAAGTTGTAGTTGTTTCTGTGTCTGCAGGTTCAATACACAATGCACTAGATTCTATGTAATCATAAGTCCAAGTATAAATTGGAGGCATTGGAAAAACCGGAGGGCTTGCAGCATATTCTACTGCACTGGTTAAAGTAATTGTTTCTCCTATTGTTGCATTAAAAGGCCCTAATGCAGTCACCCCGATTTTTGGAAATTCATTTACTACATTAGAAAAGCTTCCGCAGCCTTCAGCAGTATTGCATGCACGGACTTTATAATAATATTTTATTGCCTGAGGAGAAGGAATTGCATGAGTATAAGAAGCTCCTGCTTTAGTGTATAAATAAGTGTCTGCAGTAGAAGTTGCGCCCCAATAGATTTCATAATTGTCTGCTCCAGAAACTATATCCCATTCCAAATCAATAGTTCCTTTTATTGCTTCTGAATTGTGTTTTGCATCTAATCCAGTTGGAGTTCCAACAGCCAGTCCTGTTGGGGTTCCCTGAGAAATTAAAACAGCTGCAACTGCAATAGCTATTACTGCAATTACCGCAATTAATTCAGCTTGTCCTTTCATTTATCCATCCCCGGATCCTCTGTGTTTTTTTAACATTTGATTATGTATTATGTTTTGTTTGTTTTTCTATTAAAATCTATGCTTTTCTTTTTTTTTTATAGAAATGTTTAAATAATTCAAGTTTCTATTACTTTAGGTTTAAATGGAATTTAAAATAAAATATGCTTTTCCGGTAATCATTTTAATTTTGGGAATAGCTTCAATTTTTTTCTTAACAAAAATTGACCCCTTCAATTTAGTGATTGCTGCAGTGATTTTTGTTATTGCAGCAATAATGGTCTGGAGAATTTACTATGATTTCTCTTCTGCTGTTCCTGCAAAAACAGAAGTTGAATATGCTCCTTCAGGAAATGTAAGTGAATTAATAAAAGAGTCTCCAAAAGAAGCTGAAAGCAAAATGAAATTAGATGATTTTCTGAAAAGCTCCCCAAAAAACCTTTCTTTAGGAAAAGAAGAAAAAAATGTTTTTTCTTCTGATTTTACTTCAGATTTAGAATACAAAAAAATGAAAGCAGAAGCATTAAAAGAATTAAAAGGAGTAATCAAACCAACTGAACCTAAAGCTCCAGTAGCAAAACCTGCAGCCGCTCCAAAGCCTGCGGCAAAAAAATCTGTCCTAAAGAAAAAATAAATCAGTTATCTTTTTTTCTTCTTTTTTTTAGTTTTCTTTTTTAATTTTTTAGCAGCTTTTTGTTTTTTTAGTGCTTTCATCTTCTTGAGTTTTTTTACTTTTTCTAATGCTTTTTTTTTTCTTCATTTTCTTTGCCTTTTCAACTGCTTTCTTTTTCCTTTTAAGCGCCTTTTTTTCCTTGTTCGTTCTTTCTCTTTCCTTTCCATTTCTTTTTTTCTTTTCTTTATTCTTTTTTCTTTTTCTTTTTTCCTTTTTTCTGCTGCATTCTTTCTTTCCTTTATTTTTATTGCTTTCTCTCTTTTCTTTTCTTCTGCTAGGCGCTTTTTTTCTTCTGTTTTCTTTCTTTCTTCTTCTTCAAGTTCTTTTCTTGCCTTTTCTTTTTCTCTTTCTTCTTTTGGCAGTCTGACAAATTTTCTGTATTTAAATTTCGCCCAAGAAGGAGGTTGTTTTGATCTCAGCTTGAATTCTTCCTGAAGAAGTTTTTTTCTTAGTTTTTCATCTACTTTAAACATTTTTTAGTCACTTCTTTTAAAACATGTATTTTTTTATTAATAAATTTTCCCTTTGGTTTATGTAGACTATATTTTGTGTTTTAATTCAATAAAACAGCCTGAACACATAAATTTTCCCTTGAAATCCATTCCTAAAGAATCTTTTTTTCCGCACAGCACACAATTCTTTTTTTCTAATCCTTCTGTTGCCCAGGAATAAATTAAATCCCATGAAACCCATTTTGGCGCAAACAATTCCTGCATTACTTCATTGTCATTTTCTATTATTCTTTGCTTTTGGCTTTTAGTGATTCTTTTGTTCATTCCTTCAAGCCATTTAACTTTCTCTAAATCCCCTTTTCTTTTGAGTTCCATTAAAACAGTTTTATACGCTTGCATTTTTTTACTCCAAATATATTGTCTGTTTTTTCTTTTTAATTTTGTCCCTGTCAGCATACTTTAAAAGATAATGAATAGTGCTTTTTGGAACACCAGTTTCTTTTTCTATTTTCCTTGTGCTTAAATAATCTTTTTTTAATTCAATTATTTTCAGTATAGAATCAAAATCTGTTTTTATTGCTCTTCCTCTTTTTGAATCCTTTTTTATTTCCACTTTTTTCTTTTCCAGCAGTTTCATTGCTTTTGGCTTCATTCTCTTTAAAGTTGATTTACTTAAGCTTACTTCTTTTATTTTTCTTTTTTTCAGCAGTTCCTTTACTTTTTTTTCTCTTATTGGCCTTACAAAATGAACTTTTTCTGCATTTCCTGGAATGCTTCTGATTTCTGTTTCCGGATACAAAGAGTATTTCATTTTTTCACCCTGTTTTTTATGTCTTTAATCCTGCTGCCAATTTTTGCTTTTTTCACCCTGCTTACAACTTTTTCCCTTAAATTTTCTTTTATTTTGTTTTTTATTTTTCCTGTCGGAACCCTGTCTTTTCCTTTTTTCACTGCTTTTTGTGTAATGTAATTCAGTCCCTGCACGATTTCTTTTCTTTTTAACGGTTCTTCTATTTTTTCATAAACTCCTTTTTCTTTTTCTATTATTAACGGTCCTGTCCAGATTATTTTGTCTTTTTCTTTTAGTGCTTCAAAAATGTTTTTTATATTTAGTTCTTTTTCAAATTTTAATTTCATTATTCCTGTGCCGATTCTGTCAGCTGAATGCGCATCACTTCCAACTGTAATGAATTCTGCTTCATTTCCCAATTCAATTGCTTTAATGCATCTCATCAGAATATCTTCTCTTTTTGAATCAAAGCTTTTTTTTAGTTTTCCCCCAACTCTTCCTAACCCTGTTTTTCTTGCAACAAAATTTCCTTCCAGAAAAGAAAGGAAATTAAACGGGCGTTTA
>JAFCDN010000015.1 GCA_017609625.1 Candidatus Iainarchaeum sp. | reverse complement strand
TTATTCCTCCTTTTTCGCTTGAACTATTGATTATCCCTATTGTAAGTGAACCAAAAATTGAAATCACTGCAATGGTTATTATTGAAAAAAAGAGAATAAACTCTGGGGTTATTGCCATTCCCCCGCTTACTCCTAATCCTCCTTTAGATGAAGCTAAAGCCATAGCTTCTTCTGATATTGCAATGCCTGCCATTTGTTTTGACATTATTTTTACAATAAAAGAGCTTATTCCAAACATTAATGGTGCGCCGACCATTGAAGCAAAAAAAATCAAAATTACATACATTGAAACATTTCCTTTAACTTCTTCTTGTAATGCATTTTGTTCCCTTAAGTCATTTGATAATTGAATAAGCAGATTAGCCATTTCCCCTCCTGATTTCATTCCTTCTGTTATAAGCCAGATTGTCTTTTCAAAAACTTTTGAATTAATCTTTAAAGTCATTTCTTTAAATGCGATTTCTGTTCTTTCTCCTGCCATTATTTTTTTGCTTGCCTGCCTGAATTCCATTTCTAATGGCCCAAACTCCGGCCTTGCAGAAATAAGCAAAGCCTTTTCTGTTGGCAATCCGGATTTCATGTTTGATGCAATTAATTGAAGCGCATCTGGAAGAATTTTTTCAATAAACATTCCTTTTCCTTCGCTTGCCTGGTTCAATAAATAATATGTTCCTCCAATTAAACCCAAAAAACCTAAAATAAATCCAAAAGCAAAGTGGATGAAAAAAAAGTAGTTTAATAAAGTTCCAATCAAAATTCCGGCAAGAAATCCTAATAATACAACAAATCCAACAAAGTTTTTGTGTTCAACTTCTATTCCAGAATAAACCAATTCATCTTTAAACGCCTGCAAAAGCTTTCTTGGAACTATTTTGCTTATTTTTTCATACATTTTATCCCATCAAGTTTGGTGTTTTGGATTTTAATATCCCTAGATACATGAATTCTCCTATTATAACAAAAACTAACAGCATCCAGAAAAGTAATTCTCCTAACTGCATTTGAGGAAAAGATGAAAGCACAATCAAAAAAGTTATTCCTAGTGCAGGAATTATTACTCCTAACATCATATACATCAATGAAAGAAGCTTCATAGAGTTTCCATATCTTGTAATCTGCAGTTTTTCTTCTCTAATCATTGTCTGCACTAATTCTTCCATTACAGTGCTTACATCTGCTCCTGCTTTCATTCCGTTTATTATCTGCCAGATGCTTCTCCTGAAAAACAAGGAAGGATTATGTCTTGCGATTTTTTCTAATGCAACTTCTTCTAATGTTCCTGTTTCAATTTCTTTTACTGCTTTTTTAAATTCCCCTGATAATGCCCCGTAATCTCCTTCTGCAATAATATTAAGTGCATCAAATAATGAAACACCAGATTTTATTTCAACTGTCATTGTTCTTAAAGCAAAAATCAGGTTTCTTTCAATTTCTCTTATTTTTTGTTTTCCTTTTATTTTTGGATAAAAAGCCACTTGAAGCATTACAAAAACGCCTAATATTATTCCTCCAATCAAGCCGGTTAAAAGAAAAATCTCAGGAAAAAACCTTATACTAAAAAGTGTTGCAATTACAAAACCAAGCAATCCATAAATTACTGTCATTGTAACTATTATTGAACTGTATTCTTTTTCATCATATAAAAGTTCTGCTTGAGCAAGTTCCAGTTTAAGGTAAGGAAAAAACTTTGACAATTTTATTCCTAGTCCCCAAAACCTTTTTGAAAGATTTTTAATTAATGGAACTGGAAGAATATTAAACGGAATCATTTCACTTTTTTTTATCTTTTCCATGCTTTTCTGCTCCCAAAAAATCTGGTTTCTTATTTTTCTCCACCATCTGGATTATTTCATCTTTGTCCATATAATAATTTGCCATTATCCGCCCCACATTCTGCATTCCATTGATTTTGTTTTTTACAATCCAGTCCAAAATAGTTTTTTTTGTTTTCAGTTCTTGGTTCATTTCCTGCCTGCTTAATCCAGTGTGCAGTCCTAATTCATCAAACAGTCTAATGCTTTCTGAATGCTTTTCTATTGTGTCTGTTGCCCCTTTCCATCTGTACAAAACATTTGCTTTAACGTTTTCTGTTTCTCCTCTTCTTTCAGCAATATATTCTGCTACCTGAAGAACTCTTCTTACATTTAATCTCCTGTTCCTAAACATCACTACATTTAAATGAACTGAATCAAGCATTGTTTTTGGCACGCTGATCGGCGGATTAACTAATCTTCTGATTGTTTCTGCTGCAGTGTTTGCGTGAAAAGTAGTATAAGCTGAATGTCCTGTGTGCATTGCTTCAAATAATACTTCTGCTTCTCTTTGCCTTCTGATTTCTCCTACAATCAACCTGTCTGGACGCATCCTCAAAGAATTCACTAAAAGCCTAAGCATTGTTACTTCTCCTTTTCCTTCAATATTTGGTTCTCTTGTAGTTAAAGGCACCCAGTGAAAATACTCTGCCATACTCAATTCTCTAGTGTCTTCTATACTTATTATTCTCTGGTTTGGCTGAATAAAAGGCAGGCAAATATTTACCATAGTAGTTTTTCCTGACCCAGTTCCGCCGGAAAAAATAATATTTAATTCATATTCCATTGCAAGCCAGATCAAACTAAGTATGTCTGTATTTACTGTTTTGTTTTCAACAAAATCTGTTACTGTATATGGTTCTCTTTTAAATCTCCTGATAGTAATTGTGTTTCCTTTGCTTGAAATTGGAAACAAAGTTGCATTTGCCCTGTCTCCTGTAATCAGGTGTGCATCAAGCAATGGATTTAATATTGTAATTTGTTTTCCTATTCTTCTTGCAATAATGCTTGCATAATTTTGTATCTCACTTTCTGGAGAAACAAAAACATTTGTTTTCAGCCAGCCATATCCTTTATGATAAACCCATGCTGGTTCAGCTGCAGAATTTACTACAATTTCTTCTATGTGCCCGTCATTTAACAAAAATTCCAGTTTTCCTAATCCAAGCATTTCTTCTAACAGCAATCCAATAAGCAGACTCTTTGAACCTTCACTTATATTAGGCAGTTCTTTTTCCAGCATTTTATCTGCTCTTTCCTGGAATTTTTTCTTTAATGAATCAATAAAATCAGGATCCATCATTCTGTCTGCCTGAATTGTCGAATCAGTTATAATGCTTCTCTTTAAGTTATCCAGAACTGCTTCTGTTCCTGCGCCAAACTCAGGAAAATTCAGGAAATAAATCCTTACAAATTCTTTTTCTCTTTCAAGAATATTAACTTCTATTTCTGTTTGAATTGATTTAACTTTATAAGTCTCCAAAACTTTTTCTTTCATTTAACCACGCTCTTTTTTTTATCTTTCTTTTTTTTCTTTTCTTTTTTCTTTTTTTTCGGCTTAACATAGTCTTTTGAAATAAGTTTTGCTCCGCCAAACACCGGGTAATCTACTTTAATCAAATCATTTTTTTCCAGTACAGCATAACATTCTTTTATTCTTCCAGGTTTGATTTTCAATAATTTCGCGGCATCTCTTTCATTCACTTTGCCTTTTTCCTGAACTATTTGCAGTACTTTGTCAAAGTCTGTTACAATTTTTTTCTCTAATATTTCTTTTACTTTTACTTTTTTTGGTTTTTCTTTTGGTTTTTTTTCCATTAATAATGCTCCTTCTTTGAATATCTTGTCTTTTATCTGCTCTGGTTTTTGTGCATATTTTCTTTCTATTACATCAAGTATCCTGTCAAACCTTTTCATTAAATCTTTTTCTGAAACAAATTCGAATTCTCTTCTAATCTGGCTTGCGGGGATATTGTTTTTTTTCATCAAAAAACGGATTTTCCTTTCCATCTGCATTTCTTTTGTTTTTGTTGTTTCTGGCGCAATCCTTTTTACAATTCCTGTTGGCTTTATTGGCCCTAATTCCTCTGGAGTTTCAATTTTATACACTCCTCCTCCTTTCCTAAATAAAGGTTGTGCAGTGAATTCTTGATGGAACTGCTGTAGTGCCTGCTGGACTCTTTCCTTGCTTTTTGGACTGTGTTGTATTGCTCCTTGCTGCATTTCTTCTTGGACGGTTTTTAATCCTGGTTTTGCTTTAATCTCTCTGACGCCTGTTTTTTCTGCAGCACTTTTAGCAGCTTTTTCAACCCCTGTTCCTTTTGTTTCAGCTCTTGCTGTTGAAGGTCTTTTCTTTTCCATTTCCAGTGAATGCAACTGTTCTTTGTATTCAAACGATTTTTTCTTGTAATCCTCTTCATTTATTTGCCTGTGAAAGAAAGCAGATTTCAGATTTTTTATTTTTTCTTTTGTTTTCTGCATTTCAAATTCTATTTCTTCTGCTTTTCTTTTTTCAGCTTTCCTAATGTCTGCCGGCTTTATTCCAGGTTCTGCTCTGCCCCCCGGCGTTCCAGTAATTATTTGGGTGTCTCCTTTAATGCTTACAAGCGTTTTTTCTTTCCCTGAAGTAAACTCTTGGTGAAAGCTTTCTATTGCTTTCTTTCTTATTTTGCCAACGTGTTTCTCTCTTTTCTTTTTCATTTCTCTTTCAGGGCTGATGAAACCAATTTCTTTTTTTCCTGTTTTCTTTTTTAATCTAAACTTTCTTTTTATTTTCTTTTTAATTATCTTTTCTTTTATTTTTTTTCTTTTTCCTTTTCTAATAAACCTTTTTTTCCTTACAGGCTCTTCTGTTTCTTCTTCCTCTATTTCTCTTTCTGTTTTTTCCAGTGCTCTTTCTTTTTTTATTATCTTAACTTCTTTCTTCAAAAGCTTTCTTTCTTTTTCTTTTAATGCTTTTTCAAGTTCAGTTATTTCTTTTTTTCTAAACCCTACTTCTCTCCCGATTCTTTCTCTTTTCCCTTCTTTCTTTTTTATTTCTTTTGCAAGCTTTATCATTTCTTTTATTTTGGCTTTTTTTGTTTTGCTTTTCAGCCTTTTTTCTAAAAGCACAAGGCTTTTTTCCTTGTTTGCAATCATGTATTCTAGTTCTTCTATTTCTTTCTTTTCAAGGCTTTTCTTTAAGGCAGTCAGTCTCTCTTTTTTTGTTTTTTTTGGTTTAGAGAAAATATTTTTTATTTTGAAGATTACCATTTTGTTTTTGTTGTCTATCTCTATTCCTTTTGCTTCAAGCATTTTTTTTATCAGGAAATCTTTTTTCTGTTCTTTTTTCATGAAAAACCCTATTTTATTTGTTTTTTATTCTTTTTAATTATATTTTATCTCTTTTCTGTTTCTGTTTTGCTGTCTCTTACCATAATAAACCCTTCTGGGAACTTAAGGTAAGGTGTAACTCCTTGTCCTGAAAAATCTATTCCGCTTGTCATTTCAACCTGAACTGAATTATTGTTAATTAAAATCAGTTTTGCATATGGCTCCAAATAAATGTACACGTCTTTATCTGCTGCCCCGCTTGTTTCAATTACTATTTCGCATGTCAGGTTTGGATCAAGATTACAGTATGTTACAGTTCCTTCCGGAATCTTTATGCTGTTCCTTACAATTATGTCCAAACAAAATCCATTTGGGTCCCCTGGAACCATGCAGGAATTATCTTCTACCACTATATCTTCAAATGTCTGGTTTTGTAGAGTTACATCAACCACATAAGAAGTGAATTCAGCGTCTCCAGGAGAATACTCTATTGTATTGTTTGTTTTGTTTCCTCTCCCAGGAGCATTTGAATGCCAGAAATTAATGTCATAAGGCCCTATTACAAGTTTATTCATGTCAGTTGTATCAACTACTATTTCCAGTCCGTCTGTATGCTCTTCCAGAAACAAAATATACTTATTAAGTGAAGTGTAAAAATTAATCTGCCCTTCTTTATCTGGCAGTTCTTCAGTAAAATAAATATAATCTTTTCCTGCATTAATATCCACTGCAGTTCCGTTCAGCAAAATGTCAGTTATGTTGTCTGCGATATTTTCATACTTGTAATCAATCCTGTTCATTATAACAAAATTTTCGCTGCTTTCATATGCTCCAATACTGTTATGTTTTAAGAAAGCAGAAAAATTAAGAAAAGTCAATCCAGTCAACAAAATTATTACTGAAAAAATAAACCCTTTTTTCACTTTAACCACACCCAATAATCTGAAATGTAATACCTGTGAATTTTGTTTCCTTCAAAAGACAGAAAAATTCTGTTTCCTTTTATTACATTTTTTTCGCTTAAATCCTCTGTTATATTCCCTAAAGGATATGTTCCTGTCTGATTAAAACTGTCTTCTGTTTCCTTGTATTCTGTTATTATTATTTTCCAGTCATATTGTTCTCCTAAAAAAGAATCCATTCTTTCTTCTACTGTAACCAGATCAAGTTCTTTTAAGGTTCCGTCTCTGTCCATTAAATCAAGCAAGTCATTAACCTGCCTTTGGCCCTCCATTTTTGCAGTTATATTTTCTCCTTTTTCAAATGGATTATATGCAAGCAATCCAATAAACAAGAAAGCAATAATTAACCCTAACAATGCATCTGAAGTAAAAACAAATCCTTTATCTGTAGAGTTTGAAATGCAATTCTGAAATCTCTCCATTATATTCAACCATCCTTTTTGTTCCAGCAATCTTTTCTGCTGTGCTTAAATAACCTGAATCTGCTGTATTATATTTTTCTTTTACTACAAATCCATCTTGCTTTAAAGCAAAATAATAATCATAGCCTCCTATTCCCAACTGCCTAACTGAATCATCATAATCCATATCCAAAAACTCTTCTAATTTTTCTTTATCTATTATTCTCCTGTAATTTACTAAACCAATAATTTCTGCTCCTGTTCCGGTTTCCCAGTTTTCCGGAAAACCTCTTGATAAAACCAGGTTGTCTGTTGTGCCTGAAACCATTCTTTTCATTTCTTTTTCAGTTATTTCTTCTGTTGAATAATTTATGTTCAAGTTGTTTTGTGCAACAAAAGCAAGGAAAATTAAAAACATTATTACTATTGCAAAAAATAAATCCAAAGAAACAGCCTGTCCTTTATGCATTTCCTATCACCACATTTCCGTCGTAATTATAAATTTTAATGTCTCCTGTTGCATTTGAATCCAGCATTTTTCCTGCAGTAAAACATTCCACGCTTTTGTTGTCGTCATTTACTATTCTGATAAACCCTTTTTCAAAAAAGAAAACATTGTTGTCGCTTATGCCGGTCCATTCAATATGCTTTCCAGAAGAATACATTTTTGAAACTATTCCTGCAAGATTTTCGCATTCGCTTTTCATTTCAGAGTTTGCCTGAATTATGTTCAAAGTGCTTTGCTGTTGGACCAAAAAAACATTTATAATCAAAAAAAAACTTAATGCAATTATTACTGCAATTATCATTTCAGCGCTTATCTGCCCTTTCATTTAATCACTTTACAAAACTCACAGTATAAATGCTGTCGTCATTGAACTTGAAGTCTATTGTATAAGTATTCCCTGTTCCTGCAGCACTTGAAAGTTTCAGTTCATTATTTGATGTAAAAATAGTGTTTGCTGTAACTATTGTCCCTCCTGGCCAGTTTATGTCAACCCAGTTTGCTGTTGGAATCCCGCTCCATACAGTGTCATTATTTAATACAATTTCATTCACCAGTATTCCAGAAGATACAACAATTCTCATCTGTTTTATTATAATATCCGGCGAACAAACATTTCCATATGCAAAGTCTTTTAGTCTTGTTCCAGTAGTATATGCATCTGCATAATCAAAAGAAAATTTTGTTGCTTCAGTTGCAGTATCAACTTCATAAGTGTTTGAATCGCTTGCGCTTTCAAAATGCCTTGCTTCTCCTAATATAATCCAGGTTCCTGTTTCTGAAGTGCAGGAAATGCTTTCTGTTCCCAAATAAGTTCCGTCTGTTGTAGCCAGTCCAGTTAAAGTGCTTTGGTCCATCACTGGAGCAGGGTCGCTGATTGTAATATTCAAATCGCTTACATCCATTACTGCCCCTATATGATCTGAAACTGTAATCTTATAGTAAACTGTTTCTCCCTGATAAAAAGTTGTTTTTGGAGTAGCATAATTTGCATCTCCAAATAAAGTTACATTTAATTCTGTCAGAATATGAGGAACCCTAATATAAATCATTGATTTATCAATATAGTTTTCTGCTGAAAACAATTCAATATAACCTGAATAATCTGTTGCACTCTGGTTTGATGCAATGCTCCAGTCAATATCAAAAGTTATTGTCTGGTTTGGGTTAATGCTTGCAGCCAAAATCTTGCTGTTTTCTCCATTATCAAACTCTGCAATAGAATTAATGTTTCCGGTTAAAGTTGCATTTAAGTCAGTCAAAACCCTGCTTGTATTATTCCAGACAGAAAATTCATTTGAGTCAGAAGTTCCAGGCCGTATTGTTCTGAAAAACTTTGCCGGAACAATTATCAATCCTCCGCCGATTCTTGTTGTTCCGGATTCCAGCACTTCAATTGTAACAAGATGTTTTCCTCTTGTTGTTGGCAGTTCTCCTACAACATAAGCTGTTGTATTTTCATAAATATCTGTATTTGATTCTTGGGTTCCAAAAACATATCCAACCTGGTTGTTTGAAACATATTGGCTTTGGATTCCTGCTGGCAGGTCAATTTCCACTGTAACCTGGTTTCCTGGGCCTAAAGCATAAACATTATCTGCAGCTTTTGCCAGAGTTTTCACTGCAGTCTGAGTCATTGAAACATCAATTGTCTCTGAAGCAGTTGAATGAGACATTACAAACAAAAAAGCCACAATAGCCAAAATCACTGCAGACAAAATAATATACTCATTACTAATCTGTCCTTTACGCAAAAAATCACCAGTCTTTTAATACAACGTCCTTCCAGAATAAAAAACTTTACAAACAGGAAATCAAACCTTTTTTCTCCAGAAAACCAACTGCTTTTTTAAACCTTGAATTTTCTAATCTTATAAGAAGATTAATGGAGATTTAAAAAATGTCTAAAAGAAAATTTAATGTGCCAAAAACCAGAACTCTGCTATCTTCTGGAAGACGCAAGACATCTGACGCTGCACTTATCCTTTCTGCAATTCAAAGACCGATTACTGATAAAGATGTTATGCAAGCAATAAATGCTTTGAAAAAAGAAAGAAGGAATATCAGGGGTGAAGTGCTTACAAGAAAAGATGTTGAAGAATTTTTGCTTGCAGTTAATAAGAGAGCAAAAGAAAGAGGGCTTATCCCTAAAGGGAAAATAAAATGGATGCCAGAAGCTTCTGGGGAATTTCTAAGAAAAGTGCATGAAAAAGCAAAACGCAGGAAACTAATGCCTAAAAAACCTAAACACAAGCTTAATTAGAAGTTTTGATTTTCGCTGTAAATTTCTCGCTAATTCTGCTTCTTTTCGTCAATAAACGAACTTTTTCCTGTTTTTTCCCTTAGAGTTATGTTTAAAGTTTTCTCTGTAGACTTATATTTAATGTTTTCAGTGAAATCCAAAGCCTCTGAAGAGCAGGAATTATGGAAGAAAATAGAGGAATTAGAGGGTTCTCTTAAAACTTCTTCAGATTCTTCTAAAGCAGAGATTGAAGTCAAACTAGCAAAACTCAAATCAAAGCTAAATGAACTGCATTCTCCTGCAAAAAAAAGAAACCTTGATTTAGAGATAGAACTCCAAAAAAAACAGTCTCAATATGATGATTTATACGAAAAATACTCTAAATTAAGGCAGGCAGTAGGTTCTGTTTCTGATATAGATGAAAAACAAAAAGAAAAAGAACTAAAATTCAAATTACACAAATTTCTTTTGGAAAAATACACTGAAATAATAAACACTGAAGAAAAGAAAACAATAGGAGAAATAAAAGGACTGATAGATCCAGATGATTTAAGCATTCAGTCAATTTTAGCTGAACTGATTTCCAAAGACTATTCTTTTGAAAAAAACTACTTGCCAGTAGCAAAAGAAGCCTGTGATTTTGTTTTTAAGGAAATCTCTTTTGTTGAATCAGATTTAAGAATCAACTACTGGCTAAAACCAATTGAAATAATAAAACAAAAAATTGCAGATGATGAAGACCTTTCTGTATTTCTTTGCACTCTGCTTTATGCTTTAGGAGATGAAAAAGCTTTTGTTGTGATAGCAGAAATGGAAAACCTTACAACCCATGCTTTTGTGATTACAGAACACAAAAACAAGTTCTTTTTGTTTGACCCTTCACAAAAAACTTCTTTTGAAGAGTTCTCAGGAAAAAGAGAAGAAGTGCTGGAAAAATACTCTTTCAAAAACTCCAAAATAAAAAGATTCTTGTATCGCTTTAATGCATTAGAATATGAACAGTTTTCTGAACCAGAACAAGAGTAAATCATCTTTGAATTATTTTAATTTTTTCATTTCTTTTTTTATATGAGTCTGCTGCAAAGCAGATGCTTGCAATTAATAAAACAATCCATACAAGCCCCAAAATCATTTCTATAGGATTTATTAATCCGCAACAATGACTGCTAAAATTTGAGTTCATTGAAATTATTATTACTATTATTGAGCACAAGTAGAGTCTTTTGTCATATTTTAGTAAACTGCTTGCATCCGCATCGAACTCTAATTTATTTAATTTCATCCCAACTGTAGAGCGAAAAGCAGTTAGTGAATAAACTCTAACTAAAATAAGAATGATAATTGTTGCTGCAAGCGGGGTAATAAAATTATATTCTGCTACACTTGAACCTCCAGGCCCCATTTCAAAGTGCTTTGGAAGAATATTTTCAAACAACAAATAAGCTCCTAAAAAAATCACAAGGTAAATAATCAAATCAACTGTTAATGACGCGCCTTTTTTCTTTTTCAATTCATCCATGTAATCACTTTATTTTTTTTATTATTAAACTTTTCTGTTAGATTATGTAGCACCATAATTTTATTTTTAAACTCTACTCTCCTTAAACCTAAATACAAATTCATAACTTTTATGAAAACTGCCCTTTTTTTCTTTTCCAAAAGAAAGAAATTGTAAGTTAGCCAAAGAAAGAAAAGGGGTTTTTAAAAGAAAGCATTTAAATTTTAGGAGGTTTTTTTTATGATTAAAGTCGCAATAAACGGTTTTGGAAGAATTGGAAGAATTATTTTAAGACAAGGCCTAAAAAAGAAGAACATTGAATGGGTTGCAATAAACGACCTGACAGACAACAAAACCCTGTCGCATTTATTCAAATATGATTCAGTTCATGGGATCTATCCAGAAGAAGTTTCTTCAACTGAAGATTCAATTTCTGTTGGAAACAAAAAAATCAAGGCATATTCTATTGCAGACCCAGAAAAACTTCCCTGGAAAGAACTAAAAGTTGATGTGGTTTTTGAGTGCACCGGCAGATTCAGAAAAAAAGGAGAATTCAAAAAACACTTAAAAGCAGGAGCAAAAAAAGTCATTGTTTCGGCTCCAGCAGAAGACGTTGATGCGACAATTGTTTTAGGAGTCAATTCAAATGCAATAAAAAAAGAAAACAAGAATTATTCCAATGCTTCTTGTACCACAAACTGTTTAGCTCCAGTAGTAATGGTTTTAGAAAAAGAATTTGGAATAGTTTCTGGTTTAATGAACACAATCCATGCATATACCAGCGACCAAAAATTATTAGATGCTCCTCATAAAGATTTGCGCAGAGCAAGAGCTGCAGCTTTATCAATTATCCCCACAACCACTGGAGCAAGCAAAGCAGTAGGAAAAGTCCTTCCAGCAGTTCAAGGCAAAATGGATGGAATTGCTTTAAGAGTGCCTGTTCCAAATGGTTCTCTGACAGATTTTGTTTGTGTATTAAAAAAAGAGGTTTCAGCTGAAGAAGTAAATTCTGCTTTAAAAAAAGCCTCTGAAACATATCTAAAAGACATTCTTCAATACAGTGAAGATCCTTTAGTGTCCCATGACATAATAGGAAACCCCTATTCCAGCATTGTGGATTCTCTGATGACTCAGGTGGTAAACAAAAACATGGTCAGAGTAATGTCTTGGTATGACAATGAATGGGGTTATTCTGCAAGAATGCTTGATTTGCTGGAAAAAATTTAAGGAGTGTTTTTTGAAATGCCTGGAGGCACAATATGAACTCCAAACCCCGAATAAAATTCTCACATTTAATTACAGATCCAAGAGCGGGATTAACTAATCACGTTGACCAGCTAAAGAAACTATTAAATACAACTAATTTATACTAATAATTAAAATGAAAAAAATAGCAATAATTTTGTTGGTTTTAGCATTGGTTTTTAGCGGATGTACTTCTCCGCCAGGTGAACAAAATCCTTGGGGGGAAATAAGCGAAAAAGATAAACCAATATATGAAATAGCAGATAACAGTCCTGAAGGAAAGCGTTTAACTATGCTAAAGGAAAACTATTCTAAAGATGACCAATGCACTAAAGAAAAGTTTGTTGAAAAAATGAAACAGTTATATGCAAAATATTCTGATATGTTTCATATTTATGTTTCAAAAGAAAAAAATATTAATGATTTAAGTTTTAATTTTAATCAAGGAGAAATGCAGAGAATTGATGATTCTTTAAATGAACTTAAAGATTTTCATGTTGATTTTGAAAGAAAGATTAAAGAGATAGATGGAAAATTTTTGGTCAGTTATTATGAAACACAAAAAGTAAATCTTTCTTCAAGTTTTGAATATGCAACAATTGAAGTTAATCCAATAGACAATTCATATAAAGTAATTAAGGATTCTTTTCCATTAGGCGCTTATAATGAAAAAGAAGTTAAAATGCGAGAAGATGCGTTTGGATTAATGGGCGAATGCTTGGAAGCATGGGCAACAGGAACAGCAAAAGTAGTTTTTGATCAAGAATATATAGACCGATTGAAAAACCCAAAGTTTTGCACTCAAACTGGAGGAACCTGCTAATAAAAGATTACTATTTCCAGTACAATCTTATAATGTTAACAATACAAAACACAACTGAAAACAATATAACAATAGAAAACATTACAAGTTATCCTGAGTCCATAACCTGGTTTTCACTTAATAAAGAACTTGAACCAAACCAAGAAGGAAGGTTTGATTTAAAAGGCTCTTTCTCGAATCAACTAAAATCAGAACAAATAAATGAAGAAATAACAATCACTTACACACAAAATGGACTAACAAAAACTGAAAAAACAACTTGTAGCGGATTAGTATGAACAAAGAATTTCACTACAAACCTCTAACCTCTTACTTCTAACAACAAACCTTTTAGCAAATTCGGGAGGCGGGACTTTTTCTTTTAGAACGATATGTTTAAATTCTGTAATTTACAGAATTCGCACAAGAGAGAATTAAAATGAAAGAAATAAAGATTAAAGGAAAAAGAGAGCCGATTACAATGGCAGAATGGAAAGACATAAAAAAATAGTCGAAGAAGACTTAAAGAAATACAAAAAATTTTATGCTCAACTAGCAGAACTTTAAGTATTTTTTCTTATAAGAATAAATTAAGGAGAATAAAAAATGATAAATTCAATTTCTTCAGTTGATGTTTCTGGAAAAACCCTTTTAGTTCGTGTAGATGTAAATTCAAATATTAAAGAAAACCATCCTGTTCTTTCCGGCAGATTAAAAGAGCATGCAAAAACAATCCAATTGCTTTCTTCCAAAGGAGCAAAAGTAGTCGTATTGTCGCATCAAGGAAGAAAAGGAAAATCAAATTTTGTTTCCTTAAAAGGCCATTTAGAAGAACTAAAAAAACTGATTGGAAAAGAAATTTATTTTTCTTCCTGGGAAGAAAACTTTAAGGAAAAAATTTATTCTCTTGAAAACTCTGAAATTCTTTTAATGGAAAACACCAGATTCCTTGAATTTGAATCAGAAGAAAAAACTCCGGAAGAGCATTCAAAAGAAAAAATAATTTCAGATCTGGCTTCTTCTGCTGATGCATTTGTTTTAGATGCATTTAGTGTTTCTCACAGAAGCCATGCTTCTGTTGTAGGCTTTATTCCTTTGCTGCCTTCTTATGCAGGGCCTGTATTAGAAGAAGAAATAGAAAACATTGACAAAGCTCTCAATTCTACTGAAACTCCTCGCTTGCTAATCCTTGGAGGAGCAAAACCTGAAGACTCTCTTAAAACCCTGGATTTTTTTCTTTCCCAAAACAGAACAGACAAAGTTTTAGTTGGAGGAATTTTTGGAGAACTTTTTTTGGTTGCTTTGGGAATCAAATTCGGAAAAAAAGATTCTTTTTTTGAAGAAAGAAATTTTTTTGAATTGCTTCCGGAAATAAAAACATTGTATGAAAAATTCAAAGAAAAAATCCTCCTGCCAGAAGATTTTGCTTTAGATGAAAAAGGAAAAAGAATCAATCTTTCTGTTTCAGATTTTCCTTCAGATTTTGAAACCAAAGACATCGGAGAAAAAACAATTGAATTATTTGATTCAGAAATCTCTAAAGCAAAACTGATTGTATTTAACGGCCCAATGGGGGTATTTGAAGACTCAAATTTCCTGTTAGGAACTAAATCTATTTTCAAGGCAATGTCAAAAAATTCTGGCTTTACTTTTCTTGGAGGCGGAGATACTGAAACCGCCTTAACTTCTGCAGGATTCTCTCCAAAAGATTTTTCTTTTGTTTCTTTAAGCGGAAAAGCTTCCTTAAATTACCTTTCAGGAAAAAAACTGGTTGCAGTTGAAGCCTTGAGAAAATCTAATTTAGAGTTTTAGCTTCCGCACACTTCTTCTATACAATCACAATTTCCTTCACAGGCTGCAAAGTTATTGTTTTCACTGCAGGTTTCATCTGTACAGTCACACCCATGCACTGCACAATGCTGTGATTCACAGGATGGATCATTCATTCCGCTTATATCAGAGTAAATGCAAGGGCCGATGGCATCAGGGCCTTCACAATTGTCATACACAATAAAATTATAGATTCCTAATGCTCCATAAGCAAAGCTGATTATTGTAATTAAAGTAAAAGCCCAGGAAATCAATTCAAAGTGCTTGAATACAAATCCTCCAGTTTTAGGGCTTTTTTTCATTATTTTTCCTGTTAATTTCATTTTCATTTTCTTGTCAAAAGAAGTATTGCATTTTCTTAATGTAAGCCTGCGAAAAACACAGTCAAATGCTTCTCTGGAGTAATCTCTGTATTTTGCAGAAAAAATTCCCATTACTGCAAAGACAATTAAAGCAATAAAACAAATCATCAGAATTCACTTTTTACTTAATATTTTTTCTTCCCTAAAGTTTTTTAATTCAACGCAATTTGTTAGTTTTTTGAATTAATTTTTTGTTTTTGTAGTAGTTAAAACTCTTGCATCCAATTTAATTTTGGAAAACAAGAACTTTATTCTATTGTATTTGTAGAGTAAATTAATATTTTTGTAGAGTAAATAAATATTGTTTCCGTAATAAATTTTTCCTTTTCCGTCAATTCCAAGCCCTTTGCTTTCTTTTTTTGCCTTAAAATAAAGACTTATTTTTTTATGGTTTTCTCCAACACAATCCAAAACTGAAACAAGAAACTCTTTTGTGCCAGCACTAACAATAAACAATTCTGGTTTATGAAATTCTTCAATAAATTTTTTAATGTCTTTTTCTCTGGTGAAATTTCCTAAATGTGCCAAACCAATTTTTTTAATTTTCTTTCCTTTTTTTTCTTTTGCTATTAAAACAGTACAGGCGTTGACTCCATGCGTATAAATTGCTTTAGTTCTTTCAGGATTTTCAATTATGTGTATATTTGTCTGAAGAACCCAAACTGTTTTTTTTGGATTCAATTCAACGGCTTTTTTTAACCCAGAAAAATTAAATGAATTATTGTTTTTTTCAATGAATTCAATAAGTTTTTCTTCTTTTTTTTCTTCAATTTTTTCTCTTAATTTAGGTTTTATTAATTTCAATTTTTCAAGCAACCTAACAGGATTCAATGCAACCAAAATAATTAACCACAAGATTTTTTTGCAGAGATTTAAAACTTTCATAATCACTCAATCAAAATCGCAGGCTTTAACGGAAAAGCATTTCCTGCTTTCTGTTCCTTGCTTTTTTCTGCCTTCACTAATTCAGTTTCAGCTTCAAATTCTTTTTCCAGTTCTTTCAAATTTTCTTTCAAAACTTCCATTTCTTTTATTTCAATAAACTCTTGCATTTCATTAAGCTTTTTCACTGCATTCTGAACAAATCCTTTTAGCTCTTTTTTATGTGTTTTTTCCAGTTCAGCTGCTTTTTTCATTGCCTGTCCAAATTCAATTCTCTTATTCTCTGTTTTCTCTTTTTCTTTAAACAGTTTTTTCAGCAGTTTCCACTTCCATTTTGGTGCAACAAAAACTTTTACTTTTTCTGTTTTTTCTTTTTTTACCAGTTCTTTTATGTGTTCTACATCTTTTTTCACTGAATTCAAAAACTCTTCTTCTTTTTCCACTGTTAAATCAATCTTCTTTTTATCAAATTCTGGCCATTTCTCCAAACTGGAAAATCCTTTTCCTTTAGTTTTTTCCCATAACTCTTCGCTTAAGTGCGGAGCAAAAGGATTCAACATCAAAATAAGTTTTTCTATTCCGCTCCAAAACACTTCACTGTTTTTTTCTTCAAATTTCTGCAGTTCATTTGTCAGCTGCATTAACTCACTTACAGCTTTATTCAGCTCAAGTTTTTCAATAAACTCTGTTGTGTTTTTTACAGTCCTTTGAATTTTGCTTTGCAGCAACCTTTCCTTTTTTGAGTTCAGTTTCTTTTTTTTCTTTGCTTTATTCAGATTCTCCTGCATAAGAGAACTAATCCTGTTCAAAAACCTGAAAGCTGTTTCACTGCCTTTTTCGCTCCATTCTAATTCGCTTTCTGGATTGCTTGCAAACAAGATAAAAACTCTTGCAGTGTCTGGCCCAAACTTTTCAATTATTTCTCCTGGGTCAACCGCATTTCCTAAACTTTTGCTCATTGCTTTTCCGTCTTTTAAAACCATTCCTTGAGTCAGTAATTTTTCAAACGGTTCATCAATTTTCAATAATTTCAAATCCCTTATTGCTTTAGTAAAAAATCTTGCATAAATTAAATGCATTATTGCATGCTCTATTCCGCCAATATACTGGTCTACCGGCATCCAGTATTCTGTTTCTTTTCTTTCAAAAATCTTTTCTTTTGTTGGAGAACAATACTTCAAAAAATACCAGCTTGAATCAAAAAAAGTATCCATTGTATCTGTTTCTCTTCTTGCTTTTCCTTTGCATTTAGGGCATTTTGTTTCCGCAAATTCTTTTACTGAATTCAATGGATTTCCTTTTCCTGTGAACTCTGCTTTTTCCGGCAGTTTCACTGGAAGCTCTTTTTCCGGAACCAGCTGAACCCCGCATTTTTCACAGTAAATTACTGGAATTGGAGTTCCCCAAAATCTCTGTCTTGAAATCAGCCAGTCTCTTAATTTATATGCTATAGCTCTTTTTCCCTGTCCACTTTTTTCCAGTTTATCTGCTATTGCATCCAAAGCTTTTTCTGAACTCATTCCGCTGAATTCCCCTGAATTAGCCAAAATACCATATCCTTCAAATGCTTCCTGCATTTCTTCAGCTTTTAATTCTTTTTCTTCTGGCTGAACTGAAACAATTATCGGCAGATTATTTTCTTTTGCAAAATCAAAATCTCTCTGGTCATGAGCCGGCACAGCCTGAACAATTCCTGTTCCAAAATCCTGCAAAACAAAATCTGCAGTATAAACTGGAATCTCTTTTCCGGTAAAAGGATGCAATGCGTATTTTTCCAGAAACAATCCTCTTTTTTCTTTTCTTTTTGTACTGGTTCTTTCAATCAAACTCTCTTTTTTTACTTTTTCAATAAACTCTTTTACTTTTCCTTTAATTTCTTTTCCTTTAACCCAATCCAAAACTTTTTTATGTTCCGGAGAAATTACAATAAAAGTCATTCCATAAATTGTGTCATGTCTTGTGGTAAAAGTTTCAATTACTTCTTTTGTGTCTTTTATTTTCATTTTAATGTTTACTCCATTGCTTTTTCCAATCCAGTTTTCCTGCATTAATTTAACTCTTTCAGGCCAATGCTCTAATTTATTCAAATCTTTCAATAATTCTTCTGTATATCCTGTTATCTTCAAAAACCATTGCTCTAATTCTTTTTCTTTTACCTCGTTTTTACATCTCCAGCATTTGCCGTTTACTACTTGTTCATTTGCCAGAACAGTTGAACAAGAATCACACCAGTTTACTATTGCGTTTTTTTTATACACTAAACCTTTTTCATAAAATTTTTCAAACAGCCATTGATTCCATTTGTAATAACTTTCATCTGAAGTAGCATAACTTCTGTTCCAGTCATAGCTGAATCCAAGCATTTCCTGCTGTTTTTTCATTTCTTTTATTCTTTGATAAGTCCATTCTCTTGGCTGGGTTTTTCCTTTGATTGCAGCATTTTCTGCAGGCAGTCCTAAAGCATCATATCCCATTGGATACAAAACATTAAATCCCTGCATTCTTTTGAACCTTGCAAGCGCGTCCCCGATTGAATAATTCCTTACATGTCCTATATGAAGCTTTCCTGAAGGATAAGGAAACATTTCTAAAACATAATATTTTTTCTTTTTAGAATCAGCTTTAACTTCAAAGATTTTTGCTTTTTTCCATTTCTTCTGCCATTTTTCCGCAATCTTCTCTAAATCAGTCATTAACTCTCACTAAAAAATTAGTTTCTCTAATTATTCCTCTAAAAAAAATCTTTTAATACTGTGGTTTAGCATTCTTCTAACTCTTCTCATAAACCTCTGTCAAAGCTTTGTTCTTGAAAAATAATTTTTCACCGGCAATGACGTGCTTCAAAGTTGTTTAAAAACACAAAAAACAATTTCTTTAAGAGAGAATCATTTTGGTTCAATGAAGGGGAAAAAATTATGATGGCACATAAGTTTAGATTGTATCCTACAAACCAACAAGAACAATTGTTGTTGAAAACTTTTGATTTATGCAGATTTACTTATAATAAACTTTTGGAAAAATTAAATAAACAAGAAAAAATTAATAGAAGCGAAATTCAGCACGGCATTGTTGATTTAAAAAAGAAATACTCAAAATTGCAAGAAGTTTATTCTAAAACTTTGCAATATGAATGTCACAGGCTATTTGGTAATTTGAAGGCATTAAGTAGATTGAAGAAGCAAGGACACAAAGTAGGGAAATTAAGATTTAAAGGAAAGGATTGGTTCAAAACCATTCAATACAATCAATCAGGATATAAGTTAATTCAAACAAAAAAAGATACAATAAATTAAAATTATCAAAAATTGGTTTGTTGAAAATCAGATGCCATAGAAGAATTTTAGGAAAAATAAAACAAATCACAATCAAAAGAACAGTTGGAAAATGGTATGCAATTCTTATTACAAATGCTGTTCATAAACTCAAGAAAGGAATAAAAGAATTAGGCATTGATTTAGGGATAATTAATTTTATTGCAGATAGTTATGGAAATAAAATAAAGTCTCCTTTGTTTTTGAAAAAGAGCTTGTCAAAAATCAAAGAGAATTATAGAAAGTTAAGCAGAAAGAAAAAAGAAAGTAAAAATAGGGTAAAAGCGAAACAGAATTTAGGGAAACTACTTGAGAAAATTGGAAATCAAAGAAATGATTTTTTGCATAAAATATCTACTTCCTATATTACAGCAGAGACATAAATTCAGCTAAAAACATCTTGGCTTTGGGGCAAGGCTTTGTGGAGAACGAAACGGAAAGTAGTTCTATAAAGCAAGAAGCCATAACATTAACTGTTGGTTAGGTTATGGTAGTTCACTACTGTGTTTTTCTATAAAGGATGTTTAGGTTTTCTTCCCCTAAATGTTCTTCTAACTATTCCCATAAATCTCCAGCCAAGCTTTGTTTTTGGGTTCAGCCATCTTTCCACCGGATAATATCTTCCTGGCTTTAAACCTAAACCTCTGACTTGTATTGTTCTTGACCACTCCTGTGAACGCATTGTCTGACTTCTTATTTCCTTTAACTCAGGACATCTTTGTTTTGCTTTTTTAATCAGTTCATCCTGAATTTTTTTGGCTATTCCTTTTCCAGAAAGAATTGAATCAAAGTCTCCAAAAGGATAGAACCAAGTAATTTGTCCCTTGCCTTTATCTAAAGTCGTTATGTTAACATTCCCAATTTTTTTGTTTAACTCAGCTCCTCTCTTTAACGCTTTTTTTTACATTGTTTTCAATTTCTGGTGTATAAATCAAAACTTCGTCTTTTTCTATTTTTTTTGAACAGCTTGCAATACAAATATCTGCCTCCAATCGCGAAGATTCAAATTGATTCGGATAAAATTTAACTTTTATTCCATACTGTTCTTCCATAACAAATTTAAGCCTTCTTTGAATTTAATGCTTTCCAAATAAAAATCTTTCTTGGCAAGATTTTTTATTGTTGATAAACTATGGAAGAAAAAAGATTCCCAGAATTCAAACCAGAGTTATGCATGTATTGTGCAGGCTGTGTTGCAGTCTGCCCGGCTCTAGCACTCAATTTAAACGAAACAAAATTAGAGCTAAATAAAGAAAAATGCATTAAATGTCTTGCCTGCACTAAAATCTGCCCAGTTGGAGCTTTAAGGTAAAAAAATGAATTTGAATTTTGTTTTGCAGGAGCAGAGTGATTGAAATGGACTTTGAAAAAGAATATGATATAGTAATTGCAGGCGGAGGCCCTGCAGGATTACGCACTGCAATAAAAGCAGCAGAAAAAAAACTCAAAGTTCTTTTATTGGAAAAAGACCAGGAAATTGGTTCTCCGGTTAGATGCGGTGAAGGATTAGGAATGGGCTGGTTTAACAGATTAGGAATAAAACCAGACCCTCAATTTGCTGTTCAGTCAATCTATGGTGCAGTATTATATTCTCCTAAAGGAAAAAAACTGGTTGTAAGGTTTGATAAGGCTTCAGGTTATATTATTGAAAGAAGGATTTTTGAAAAATTTCTTGCAAGAGAAGCAGCATCCAAAGGCGCAACTCTTATAGCAAAAGCAACTGTAATTGATGTATTAAAAGAAGGAGAACAAGTCACTGGAGTTAAATTTGTGCATGCAGGAGAAGAATTTTCAGTTAAAGCAAAAGTAGTGGTTGCAGCAGATGGAGTAGAATCAACTGTGGCAAGAAAAGCAGGATTAAACACCACAAATGCTTTGTATAATGTTGATTCAGGTTATCAATATGAAATGGCTGGAGTAAAATTCGAGCATCCGGATTTAATCGCTTTATATTTTTCTAATAAGTATGCAAATAGAGGATATTTGTGGATATTCCCAAAGGGAGAAATTAATGGAAAGAATTATGGCAATGTAGGTGTTGGAATTTTAGGTTCTGATACAAAAACAGCAAAGAAATGCCTGGATGAATGGCTTGAAACACAGCCTGAACTGAAAAAGGGAAGCAAAATCATTGTAAACGCCGGCTGTATTCCTGTAGGCGGCTTGCTTGACAAGATGACTTTAAATGGTTTGATTGCAGTTGGAGATGCAGCTCATCAGGTTAACCCAATCCATGGAGGGGGAATGGGAATTGCAATGGAAGCAGCAGATTTAGCTGTAGAAGTTATTGCAGAAGCAATAGAAAAAAACGATTTATCAGATGAATTTTTGTCTCAGTACACAAAAAAATGGTTTGAATTAAGAGGAAACAAACTCCAAAGCCTTGTGAAAAAAAGAAAAATGCTTGAGGCAATCTCTGATGAAGATTTTGAAACAATAGTTAATTCTCTTTCAGGAGAAGATGTATTAAAGTTAGCTGGAGGAGACATGCTTGAGTCAGCAAAAGTAGTTACAAAAAAATTAATGAAAAATCCAAAATTAGCTACTATCCTCTTGAAATATTTAAAATAAAAGAAAAATAGTTTAACTGCGGTTTAAAATAAAAAAAAGAGCTTTAACTGTAAAGCTCTGTGTAATCTGCGTTTCCTATTGGAGCAGTGTTATAGATTTTAATTCCTTTTAATGCAGTTTTGTTTGTGTTAAACAAAAACTCTGCATTCCATTTCCCTTTGTATTGATTGAAGTTTTTCACCTTAATTTCAACCCCTTTTTTCACTATTGTAACTTCTTTTGAATTTGAAGGAACTAATTCTGCTTTTTCATGAAACCATATTATTGGAACACTTGTTTCTCCAAAAACAATTGGAGAATCAAATTCCACTGTATATGCAACCCCATTAACAGTGTTTGGATTTTTTGCAGAAACTTTTTCTGTTACATCAGAGTAATGTGTTGTTCCGTTCATTTTGTATGAAGTCTGCATGGTTTTTAAGAAAGAAAACTGTTTTCCTTCTTCAACAAAATCCTGGAAAGATTTAGCATAATCTTCTTTGGTAAAAGTCGGTTCTTTTATTGCAACAGCCCCTCCTGTTGGTTCAGTATTTGGTTCCAAACAACCGGAAAATAAAATTATTGTTATTAAAAGAAAAGAACTTATCTTTTTCAACATACCACCCCTCAAAACAAAATGTTATATATTAATTATGTTTTTTGCTCTTTTTATATCTATTGTTTTAATCTTTTCCTCTTTTTATACTTCTTTATGCAGTTGCTGAATTTAACTTTAAGTTACCTGTTGCAGGAAATACAGCCTTTAATTAATGGCTCTTTTGTAAACAAAATACAGGAGCTTTCTTCAGACAAATTCAGATTCAAACTGCACACTTCAGAAGGAACAAAAAACCTTTTTCTTTTCCCAAACGCAATTTTTCTTTCAGATTACAAGATTGAAGCAAAAAAACAAACTTCTGGCTTTGGTGCATTCTTAAGGAAAAGACTTCAGGGAAAAAAAATCCTTTCAGTAAAACAGCAGGAAAAAGACAGAATTCTTTTGTTTGAATTCCACGATTATTTTTTAATCCTCGAGCTTTATGCAAGCGGAAACATTATTTTAACAGAAAAAAACCTTGAAATAATTTCTGCAATGAAAAAAGAGGAATCCAAAAACAGAAAAATTTCCAAAAAAGAAATTTATTCTTTCCCTGAATCAAAAAAACTTTCTTTAGAAAAAACTTCTTTCAAGGAATTCTCAGAAAAGTTTTCAGAAAACTTAAAAGAAAAAAACAACCTAGTTTTAGCTTTGATTTCCACTTTAGACATTGCCCCGCTTTTTGCAGAGAAAATATTTTATGAATTAAAGATAAAAGAAAAACCAAGTGAAAAGCGGCTAAAAAAAGTTTTTGATGCAGCAAAAAAAATCTATTCAATGAAAGAAAAACCTTTTCCTGTTGTAATTCAGAAAGGAAAAGAAAAAATTATTCTCCCATTTAAACTCTCTTCAATAAAAAACTTTGAAAAAGTTTCTTCCCTGAATTCTGCTTTAGATGATTTTTATTCAAAACAGCTTTTCTCAGAAAAAGCTCCTGAAAAAAAGCCAAAAAAGCTGATTGCATTAGAGCACAGTTTCAAAGCCCAGTTAGAACACGAAAAAAAAATCAAAAAAGAAATAATAGAAAACAGAAAAAAAGCAGAGACAATTTATGAGAATAATCTTCTTATTCAGGAAATATCTGATTCAGTAAAAAAAGGTTTTGCCAAAGGCCTGACAGAAAAAGAAATCCTGAAAAAAATTAACTCATTCCTAAATAAAAGTAAAAAAAACGCAGAACTGGTCTCTTTAACTAGAAAAAAGGTTTTGCTGAATTTCAAAGAAAATTAAATGCTTTATTCTTCTATTGCACTTAATTCTCTTTCATCAACAATAAAGACATCGCTGACTGCTGTCACTGCAGAGTAAGGAATATTTATTATTCTGTCTTTTGAACCGACTTTTTTCATTACTTTGCTGTCTCTGTCGACCTCTACTAATAATGTTTCAATGTCTCCTGTAACCTCGTTTACCATTAAGTCAGTCAGTTTTCCTACTTCGTCTCCTCTGTTTGTAATAACCCTTTTTGTAGCTAATTGCCTTGCAACAGTGTATTTATACATTTTCAAATTCCCTCTTTTTTGAATATTATAATTTATAAACGCTTTACATCTTTATAAACCTTGCGCCGAAACAACTCTACATAAAATTTTCTTTAAAAAACCGCAGAGAAGAAGGTTTTTTCCTGGTTTTCAAATTTTTGAGTAAAATGCAGGCCAAGAGAAGAAGGAGTTATGTAGAAGAGTGTTTTTTGTCTCTTTTTTTGCTGTTCCAATACCTTTTTTAACTAGTTTAGCGTATTTTTTTGTGCATGCCAAAAGAAATTCCCAAAAAAAAAAGTTCAAAACCAAACAAGCTTGTGTTGGTTTTTATAATTGGCCTTATCCTAGGCATTGCTTTGCAGTTTTTTTTATTCCAGCCTTTAATGGATAACTCTGATTCCTTTAAATCAAAGCTTGCAGACTGTCAAACAAGCAGAGGGATTTCTGACAAAGAAATTTCCAGATGTGTTTCTTGTTTGGAATCCAATGGAATAGACAAAGATGACTGCACTTAATCTTTTTTGATTTCAGAATATTTTATTTAATCTCCTTCTGTTACAATTCCTTTTGGTGTTTTTTCCTGAAAAACCTGTGCCTGAAATTTAAGTATTTTGCAGTCTTTTTTTTTCCATGCTTCTTTATCTAATCCTGCTTTCTCGCAGGTCTGTTCCAAAAATTCTTTTTTGCTCCAACCCCACTCTTTACTCACTTGCGGCAAAAGAAGGCCAGAATAACCATTTTTCTTAATTATTAATCCGTCTTCCCCGATTTTTATCTTTTCTGGAATTTTTTCTTTTTCTCCTGTAATTTCTTCTGGAACAGTTAAAACAGAAATCTCTACAGTAATTTTTTCCAGTTCTTCTATTTCCAGTTTCTGAAATCTGGGGTCTTTGAATGCAGCTGAAGCTCCTGCCTCTATTATTGCCTCCCATAAAACCATTTGAGGATAAGGAAAGCCAATGCAGCCTCTTAATTCATTTTCAGGAAATGTTTTAAGTGTAACAAAAACTCCTTGCTTTTCTGAAAACTCTTTTGGTGTTTCTTCTCTGAAAAGGTTTCCTGCAGCAAAATAATATTCTATGCTTTTCCTTGCCAATTGAATTAATTTCCTTCCATTTTCTAAAGAAAGTTTTGTCATTCAGATTAAACTGTTTATGAAATTGTTTTTAAAACAATTTTTTTATTAATTTTGTTTTGTTTTTATTTTGCTTACTATTAGTATAATTATCCCAAGAATTAGTATTATTCCTAATATTAGTGTTGTTGGGTTTTCTTCTTTTTTTTCTGGGCAGTTGTCGTCTGCGGTATCTTTACATTTTTCCCATGTTCCTTGAGTGCAGGTTTGTGTTCCTGCACAATTTTCTATTGTTGTGCATGTTTGTGTTTGTTTTTCTTCGCATTCTTTTCCGTGGTAGAGTATTGTTTTTTTCTCATAGCCGTTTTTTTCTGCTGTTA
>JAFCDN010000003.1 GCA_017609625.1 Candidatus Iainarchaeum sp. | reverse complement strand
CTGGAAGAAGTGATAGAATACATAAAAAAACAGCCACAGATTATGCTATTCGTGAAAGGAGAAGGAATGGGCAGCAAAACAGACGCAATAATTTCCCTCCACGAACAACTGGAAGATTACGAAAAATTCATACGCAACCTCAAAAACGTGTGGAAAGACAACGTGGAAGACATTGAAGTATTCCTCTCATCAGTATCAGGAATAAGCAAAGAATACTTACTAAACAGTCCTGCACTGGACAAAGTATTTCAAATAGTAAAACAATAATGGCAAAATAGTCTGCAGCAACCTAATTCCTTTGCCGGAAGAAATCAAAAAATGGCTATGAAACCGTTAATTTTAAGGCATTAACACCATACGATACGTACGGCAATGATGAGGTAATTCGAGAATAAGGTTTTTGTTAATTATTTTTCATAGTACTCAAGACATCCTTTGAGGCAGCCTGGTTTCGCGCTCTTTATTTCCTCACAGGCTTCAACAGTGTTTCTCTTTTCATAATAGTCTTGAATGCACCAGTCATCAATTCCTGGGTTTGCTAAGAGGCAGACCTCTGGCGTCCTGTTTTCAAGCGCAATTCTTACATAGCAGTCATTGGCTTCCGGAGTGGCCTTGTTTATCCCGCATTCCCTTTCAGCCTGCTGAATTGCCGGGTCGCTGTGGTCCACTCTTACATAAGTAGTGAAATAAGTTAAGCAGCCGGAAAAAAGCAAAGCCAAAACCGCAAACACAAAAAGTATTGTATAAGCCTTATTCATGAAACAAAATAAAACAGAAAAACATTTAAATATTGATGTGCATCAATATGTTTTATGGGTGGAAAAAAGCCTATTATAATACTCAAGGCCCTTGCAGACGAAACCAGGCTAAAAATATTAGAACTGCTTTTGGATGGGGAGAGATGCGTCTGCGAAATATTCCCCAAAGTAAACAGAACGCAATCAACCGTTTCAATCCAGTTGGCAACGCTTGAAAAAGCAGGCTTGATTAAATCAAGAAAAGAAGGCAAAAGCATTTATTATGGAGTCATCAACAAAAAAGTCAGAAAAATACTGAAAATAGTAAATGATAACTATAAAGCAAAATGAGGTGCAATAAAATGGAAAGAATAGAAAACATAATGAAATCTATGACTTTTGAGTTTTTTGCCAGTGGAAAACACAAGGTAAAAGCTAGCGACCATTTTTCAAAAGATAATGCCTTATTTTTAGATGTTCGTTCTACAAAGGAACGCAATACACTATCTTTTGAACTTATTTACCACATGCCAGTATTACACATGCCCATTTCTGAAATCCCTGACAGGTTAAGCGAAATCCCTAAAGATAAACATATCGGAATTTTCTGCTCTAGCGGGGTGAGAGCTACAATAGTTTATGTATTTTTAAGAGCCCGAGATTATGAGAACGTTCTTATATTGGAGGGGGGCTATAGCAATATTGTTGAAGAGTTCAAACCAAGTAAGCTTCTAAAAACAATTAGACACAAAAAATTGCAAAGGGAGTAAAAAGAATGGAAATTGCATTAATTATAGTTTATCTTGGAATTGGACTTGTTGCTGGTTTTATGAGTGGCATATTTGGGATTGGAGGAGGCTCGGTCAGAATCCCTTTACTCAATCTTGCAGGATTGCCTTTGGTAACTGCTTTTGGCATAAACCTTTTTACCATACCCTTTTCATCAGCAATAGGAGCCATTACCCATAGAAAAAATATAGATAAAAAAATTGCAAAGCAGGTTATTATTGGTGGCACAATAGGCTCGGTGGCAGGAGCATTTCTTGTAGGGTTGATTTCAAGTTTTATTCTTGCAATTCTTTTTGTGATTACAGCTATAATCACAGTCTTAACAATTTACATAAACAAAATAGTGCCAAAACTGTCAAAGAAGATTAATCCAAACAAAACCAATATTATAGGCATCTCATTTTTTCTAAATTTGATTACAGGGATGCGGGGTGGCAGTGGAGGTTCTTTGTTCCCACCATTTTTAAGAGCAATGAAGCTCGACATTCACAAAGCAATAGCGACCTCTTTGTTTGTAACTATATTTACAGCTGCTTTTGCTATAAGCATATACTGGCAACGCGGAAATATTGAGTGGTTACCAGCTTTATGCATTCTTGCAGGATCAATAACAGGAGCAAGAATTGGAAGCAAACAGTCATTAAAAACCAAACCAAGATGGTTAGAGATTGGGCTTTCAATCCTTATTATAATTCTTGCTTTAATTACCATATACAAAGCAATGTAAAGGATACAAGATTGTTTCATTGTATCAAAAAATTAGTTCGTATTTTTTCGCCTTTTGTTCTTTATTCAAACCAATATTCTTTCATGGTGTTGACAACTACGTTTTTTAGGCAATGATGAGGTAACCAATATAATTCTATAAATATTTGGAGGAGTAAAAACAATGCAATTAAACCAAAAAATATCTAAAATTCCTTTTTTGTGGTTATATGGAATTGCAGCACTTTTTTATATCCTGCCTGCTGTTAACGTTTTTTTGTTCCAAAAAAATATTTTATTATTTGCAAAAGACCAGCCTTGGGACTTTCTTTTGGCAGGCAAATTAGCTGAACTGTTCGACCTGCCGGTTAAAGAAGGGTTTCTTCTGGCAATCCCTGTAGTACTTGTATTTTTGTTTATAATAATAAAAGCAGTTGGCCGGCTTGTTAACTTAGACAAAAAAACAAACATAAAAGGAGACAATTACATTGCAGCCGTTGCAATACTGTTTATGCTGCCAAACTTTGTTTTTTCAGTTGTTCTTTTTTTTTTCCGGAATGGCATTAATTAAAGGATGGGGCTTTAAGCCGGCTTTTGTTTTGGGAATAGTGCTGACAGCAATTTTCATAGCAATAACAGAACTGGAAGAAAGAAAATACAAAAACAATCCAAAAACCAATTAAAGCAATGGCTTCTGCAAATGTCAGCAGCACATAATAAGATTAAAACTTTTTTAACAGAATTTAATTTCGCCTTAATGCTTTAAGCTTGATTTGTCTTTCTTACCTTAAACTTTTGCTTTTTTGAATTCATTTAAGGCATTTTTCCATAACTTGTTTTACAGTTGATTTAAAAGGCTGTTTTAAAAAATGAAATATAAAATTGTTAATCTGGTTGCTTTAGCTGAAACAAATTACACATTAGACTTATATAATCTGGCTATGAGCTTAAGTGAAGTAGAATATGAGCCAGAACAGTTTCCTGGAGCTGTCTTAAAAATTAAGGAACCAAAAGTGTCTCTGCTGTTATTCAAAAACGGGAAAACAATTATCAGCGGAGCACGCAACGAAAAAGAAATTGAATTAGGAATCAGGAAAGCACTAAAACTTATCCGTGAAATCCAGCCAGAAGTAAAAGTAAAGAAAAAAACAAATTATGAAATTGTTAATATGGTTGCCTCTGCCAGCTTAAACAAGAAAATAGATTTGTTTGACTTGGCTCTTGGCTTGGATAATGTTGAATATGAGCCAGAACAGTTTCCTGGTGCAGTAATGAAATTAACTGAACCAAAATCCAGTTTTTTGCTTTTTATGAACGGGCAAATAATTTGTTCAGGAATGAAAAACGAAAAAGATTTGAAAAAAGCACTTGATAACCTGAAAATAGAAGTTGAAAAAGCATTAAAGAAATCAAAAAAATAACACTTATTTTTTTATATATATTTCATTAGGCAATGATATGTTAAACTATTTAATGGTAATAAATTATGAATCTAAAACTTTTAATCACGGGGTTTCTGAAAATAACCTGGAAAAAAGTATTTGCAACAATATTGTTTCCTTTTGCCGCGTTTTCAATACTTCTTTTTGCCTTTGTGTTTGATGAAGTCTTTGGTTTAGGAGGGAATGTAATTGTTAACACAATGTACTTGTTTGCAAACTATTTTTATCTTTTTATTTTCCTGCCTCTAATTTTTGTTGACATTGATTTTTCTTCTTCACTTGTTTTAGGAATAGCTCTTGTACTTACAATTGTTTGGTGGTATTTTTTGTCTTGTGCCCTAATTTTTATCCTGGAAAAAGCACCAGGCCCACAGTTTAAAAATAACAGGAATAATATTTTATATAAACAATAACTTAATGTGATATATTATGAAGAAAAGTGTCTTAATTGTAGATTTGTTGTTGATAATAATTTTTGGCAAATGTCATTAACTTGCAAAGCTTTCAAAAGATTCAGTTTTCCATTCTATTAAAATATCTTCATTGATAATGTATTCGAAAATGCCTTTTTCAGAATTTTTTCCATCAACATACAACGCTAAATAATATCCTTTAGGAGGAGAAACATCTTCAATGCCTTTTATAAAAGCCCCTGTGGGATATATTTCATATTCAACTTCAATATTTTCTTTCATAGCTTCAAAAGCATTAGTTCCTTTCTTGACTTCAAAAATCTTGTCTAATATCAGTTCTTCTTTTTCATTAAAATATTTTAGAGTTAAGTTTACTGTTTCATTTCCTTGATCTTGTTTTGTTTCTGTGCATCCAAAAACAAACAGCAACAAAAAAGTAACTAAAATTGTTTTCAGAATTTTTTTGTTCATTTAAAACCTCTATTAGAAAAACTAAATGGACTCAGTGTTGAGTTAAATCATCATTAGTTCAGCAGGTGTTAACCTCATCATAGTCCGAATTAATTAAAGTAAAAACTGTTTTTTAATTTATGCAATGCAAAAAAATAATGCAAAATTCTTTTTTACAAAAACAAAAAGCCTATTACTGCTGAAAGAAAGTTCATTAAAGCTGAAACAGCAAGCGAATTCTTTAAAGAAAGTTTAAGCAAAAACCTTATCAGAAAAGCTTCTGCAAAAAAAACTGCTAATTCAAAAACAAGAAAAGCAATTAAATAATGATCAAAAAAGAATGGAAACAAAATCCAAAATAAAGACAGGGTAATTGAATTAATCAAAATCAGAAAAAAAAGTTTTTCTTTAAAGGGTTTTTTTATTAAAAAATAAAAAGGAAAAAATTCCAGAAAGTTTGTTAAAAGAAATGCAGTGAAAAAAGCCAGAAAAAAAGGATTCATTTTTTCCCTTTTTTCAGAAACTTAAAGACAAAAAACGATACAACAACAACAACGCCCAAAAAAACTACTAAAAGAATTATAGAAAAAAGATCAAAGCCTCCGTCGTCTGGAATATTGCTTTTCACTTCCAAAACCATTGTTTTTTGAGTTTCATCAAAAGACTTTACTTCAAAAACTGTTTCCCCTGAAGCAAGGTCAATTTCTTGTGACACAACACTCTGAGAAGAAACTTCTTCAAATTCTGTTTCTGGAATTTCTGAATCAGATGCAAGTTCTACGGGAACAGCATAAATCTTAATATTGGTGTTTAATTTGTATATATCTTGTGTTCCTTCAATTAAAGCCAGTTTTTCCGGCCAGATGTTTCCAGCATAATAAAACTTGTATTCAGGAAAATCTTCAGAGTTTGCTATTGAAAAAGAAAAATTAGGGCTTGGCCCTATGTCAGCAAAAGCTAAAGGAAACAAAAATAAAAGCAATACAAAAGCAATCAAATAACGCATGATAGTATAAGCGCATTCTGATTTAAATATTTTACTATATGCAATAAAAAATTTTGTTTTTCATATTTTCGCGCCTTTTAAGAGAAGAGAATTGGTTACAACTGAAACACTGCTTAAAGCCATTGCTGCTCCGGCAAAAACCGGAGACAAGAGAATTCCAAAAGAATAATACAAGATTCCTGCAGCAACAGGAATTCCTATTACATTGTAAATTAAAGCCCAAAAAAGGTTTTGTTTTATTTTGTTTATTGTTTTCTTGCCCAGAGTGATTGCAGAAACAACGTCTGATGGATTGCTTTTCATTAAAACTATATTGCCTGCCTCAATTGCAATATCAGAACCTTGAGACATTGCGATTCCAAGGTCTGCTCGGGCTAATGCAGGCGCGTCATTTATCCCATCGCCAACCATTGCAACAGTTTTTCCTTGTTTTTGGAGTTTTTTCACATAATCTGATTTATGATCTGGCATTACTTCAGCAAAAACATTTTTTATCCCAAGAGTTTTTGCTATTGCATTTGCAGTTCTTTTATTGTCTCCGGTAATCATCCAGACCTCAATCTTGTTTTGCTTTAATTTTTCAACAGCGTTTTTGCTTGAATCTTTTGTTGTGTCTGCAACTGCAATTCCCCCAAAAACTTCTTTTTTTGAAAAAACAAGCATTACTGTTTTTCCCTGGGATTCAAGTTTAGATATTTGAGAATTAATTTTTTCCAGAGAATGCATCTCTTTAGCATAATTTATGCTTCCCAAAAAATATTCTTTGTTTTTGATTTTGCCTTTAATTCCTTTTCCTGGAACTGCCTTAAAAAAATCAACTTTAAGAAAAGAAAGTTTTCTTGCTTTAGCGCCTGCAATTACAGCGTCAGCCAAAGGGTGCTCTGAATTTTTTTCAAGAGAAGCAGAAACTGCAAGAAGAGTATTTTCTTTAAGTGAAGAAACAGAAAACACATCAGTTAATTTTGGTTTTCCGTTTGTCAGGGTTCCTGTTTTATCAAAAATCACTGCATTAATTTTATGGCTTAATTCAAGTGCTTCGGCATTTTTTATTAAAATCCCGTTTTCTGCTCCTTTGCCCGTGCCAACCATTATTGCTGTAGGAGTTGCCAGGCCTAAAGCACAAGGGCATGCAATAACCAGAACAGAAACTGAGGCAACCAAACCAAAAGTAAATCCTTCAGAAAAAACAAAAACCCAAAGAACAAAAGTAACCAGTGCAATACCAAGTATTGCCGGAACAAAGACTGAACTTATTTTATCAGCAAACCTTTGAATGTCTGCTTTGCTTCCCTGAGCTTCTTCAACTAATTTAATTATTTGAGCCAGAACTGTTTCTTCGCCTATTTTTAGTGCCTTGAATTTTATAAAACCATTTTTGTTGATTGTGCCTGCAAAAACTTTGTCTTTAATTTTTTTTTCTATTGCAATGCTTTCTCCTGTAAGCATGCTTTCATCAATTGAAGTGTTTCCTGAAATTATTACTCCGTCAGTTGGAATCTGTGTTCCAGGTTTTACAATTATTATATCATTTTCTTTAATTTCTGAAGCAGGAATTAAAATTTCTTTTCCTTTTCTTTCAACTAAAGCAGTTTTAGGTGAAAGATTCATTAATTTTCTTATTGCCTTGCTTGTCTTTCCTTTTGCTATTGCTTCAAGATATTTTCCAAACAAAACCAGTGTAATAAGCATTGCTGCAGTTTCAAAATACTGTTCTGAAACAAAACCAATCAATGCAGCAACACTGTAAAAATATGCAGCGCTTGTTCCTAATGCAATTAAAGTATCCATTGAAGCAGTTTTATTTCTTAAAGAACTCCAAGCACCTAAATAAAATCTTCTGCCTGCAATAAACTGAACCGGAGTGCTTAAAACAAAAAGAATCCAAATCCGAAAAGGAAAGTCCATTAAAAACATTCCTAAAATAAAAACAGGAACAGTCAAAGCCAAACTAAAATACAAAGTTTTTTTCAGGGAAGAAATTTCTTTTTCCCTTAATTTTCTTTCTCTTTCCAAATCAAAGCCAATGCTTGCTTTATATCCTAATTTCGATATTATTTCACTTATTTTTTCAGCTGTAATTTTTTTTTCTTCAAATTCAACAAAAGCTTTTCCTGCAGCAAAATTTACATTGCTTTTTTTTATTCCATTGGTTTCTGAAAGCTTTCTTTGAATTAAAGCAGAACAAGATGCGCAGTGCATTTTTTCAACAATCAACTCTGTTTTTGTCATAACTTTCACTTAAAATTAATTTTTTCCGCCAGTGAATTCACATTGGCTGTTTTCAATTCCTTTTACACATTGCGGGCAGACTTTATCAAATTCGCCTTGTGCAATCATTAAATCACAATTGCATGTTCCGTCTTTCCAGATCCAGTTGCCAAGATAACACATAGTGCAGGGCGGATCAATACAGCAATGATATTTTCCCTGTAATACTGCGTCATCAATTGATGCTGAAAGTTCTTTTAAAACCCTTAAACGCTTTTGCTCAAATGACTCTGCTTTTGGAAAATAAAAATTTAAAATTATGACTGCCACAAGCACTAAACTCACAGCAGTCATTAATTTTTCTTTATTCATGCAAACCTGTATCTCCCTTTATCTAAATCAGATTTTTTTATTTCAAGTTTATCTCCGACTATTGTGTTTGGAAGATATCCAGGCCAGCAGCCTCCGCCTTGTTTGTTTTCTGTTCCAAGCCCGTCAATTGGATATTTGTTTCCGCAGTTATTGCAAACCATAACACTTCCATCTTGGCTGTAACCTTTTTTTGAACTAAAACAGACATCGCATGCATCAAAAGCAGTTTTAATGCTTCCATCACCTGCTTTTACTGCAAAAAATCTTATTACAGCTCCATCAGATTCATATTCAAACCATTTTGCATTTGTGCTTATATCTGAAACTGGAATTGAAATTTTATCGCTTGAACCTCCTGAATCATTAGACAAAGTTATTTGGCCTGTAGAATTTTCTTCTGGATTGCCTGAAGTGCAGCCGGAAAAAACAATTAAAAAGAAAAGTAAAACCAAAACAACTTTTTTCATTTTATTCACCTCCTTTTGCAAGCTCTTCTTCAATTATCTGCTCAAATACAGAAAATGGCTGTGCGCCTGAAACAAGTCTGCCATTAACAAAAAAAGCCGGAGTTCCTGTAATGCCTGCTTTTGAACCATCAGACAAATCTTTTTGCACTTCTGAAGCCATTTCGCTTGAATCAAGGCAGGCATCAAATTCTGGAGAATCTAATCTAATGTCTTTAGCAAACTGTTTTAGGTTTTCAACACTGAGTGAATCACTGTTTTCAAAAATTTTGTCATGCATTTCCCAAAACATGTTTTGTTCTTCTGCACATTCTGCGGCCTCTGCAGCTTTTTGTGCATTCTGGTGTATATTTAATGGAAAGTCTCTGTAGACAAATTTTATTTTTCCCTGTTCAGCCAGTTCTTTTAATTTTGGCACAGCAGCTTCCCAGCTTGGGTCTTGTGATTTAAACCTTTCAATCAATCCTTCATGTGTTCCCATTGCTGCTGCACAATAAGGGCATTCAAAATCAGAAAATTCTATTACTGTAACTTTTGCATCTTCTGGCCCGAGAAAAGGGTCATCATCAGCACTTAAATTAAAAACCGGTTCTGGCTGGTTGTTTCCTTTAGGATCTGCTGCTTTTACTCCTGAATCATTTGAGTTACTTCCGCTTGTATCATTTTTTGCTAATAAAATTTTTGCATTAAGGCTGTCAAGTTTTTGATCCATTCCAAAAATGGAATAAGTATTCATAAATGTCAGAATCAAAACCACTCCTGCAATAATATATAATAAAGTTGTTTTTTCCATTTTTTATTCCTCCTTTTTTTATTTATTTTTTATCACTTTATTTTTTCATTTTTTTTTATTTTTTTATCCCGCACTGCAGCCGCATAAAGGTTTGCCACAGGTTCCTGTTCCTCCGCAGCTTCCGTCACAGCTTGCAGTTAAATTATCATTATTATTTTCTAAAGCAAGGCTTGTTGTTTCTTTTACCGTGTTTTCTGTTGTTTTTGTTTCTTTGTCTTCTGCCAAAGAAATTTCTTTTGATTCAAAAGTTACTGTTGCAGGATAAACCTCAAAGACCTCTAATAAAAGAATTTCATCTTTAGAAGTTTTTTCTGAATCAAAAGCAACATCAAAAAGAGCAGGGCCTCTGTATCTTACTCCAGTAATTCCAGTGATTGTTTTTATTTCCCCTGAAATTAATGGTGCATGGCCTGGGCAGGGAATATCAACTTGTAAGGTAAGCAGTGAATCGTCTCCAGGCAAATTTATATTTTCTGCCCCTAATGCTAAGTTGCCTGTAGTGTTGGCAAAAGAACCTGTATCAAAGTTTGCAGTCATTGGAAAAATAACAAAAAACAGGAACAGATTAATCCCTATAGTTGAACCATACATTGCTGTAAGGTATTTTTTCTTTTTTTTGACTCCTTTCCATGAAAGCAAACCATTTTTTCTTAGATAAAACATTGAAGAAACTGAAGCAAACACTAAAGCAAGAAGTATTAGAATATGAAAAAACCATGGATTCATTAATAATGGCTTGAAAAATTCAATTGCAATTGTTACTCCTAAAATTGAACCAACAATAAACCCCATACAGCCAATATGAGGCACAAGGCCATAAATTATTCCTTGTTTCAAACTATTTGTTTTTTTTGGAGAGGAAGGAAATGCTTTAGGGAGGTATCCTAAAGCGCTTAATTCTCCTTCTATTTTCTCTTTAGAGATCTTTTCAGAATCAAATTTTATTTTTACATTGTCATCTTCCAAGCTTACTTCAGTTTTTTCAACTCCTTTAAGCTTTGAAAGTGATTCTTTGATTATTGTTGCACAGCTGTTGCAGTGCATTCCTTTTACTTTGATGCTGGATTCAGCTTTCATTTAATATCACCGCATCAAATGCAACTGAAACCATTAATATGGTTTAGTGAAACCATCTAATTTAGCTTAAAAAAAGTTCTGCTCAAAAAAATATTGATGGAACTCAAAATTGATTTGTCAAACAAAAGAACAATTGCCGGGGTTATTGTTTTAATCTGCCTGCTTGGATTAATTTTTTATCTTCCAAACATACTTTCAGAAACTACTCCTGATATCTGCATTATAGATGGAGTATGCCAGCATGAACAAAGAATTGATTTATTGAATCAAATGGTTCCAGTGTTTATTTTAAGTGGAGTTGTAATTGGCGCAGTTGTTTTTTTCTTTATGACTTCAAAATTAGAAGACAAGAAAAAAGATATTGGAAAAGTAACACAAACCCTGATACAATTCTTAAACAAAGATGAAAAAAAAATAGTTGAAAAAATCCTTGAAAACAACGGAAAAGCATTTCAGTCAGAAATTTCCAGAATTGAAGGAATTGGAAAACTAAAAAGCCACAGGATTTTATTAAGGCTTTCAGACAGAAACGTAATAGAAATAGAAAAGCACGGAAAAACAAATATAATAAAACTGAAAAAAAATATTAAAGAAGTGCTAGTAAAATAAAAAACTGCTTGTAGAATCCCCTGTATGGAATCGGACATAGCGAAAGTTTAAATTGTTTCTTTGCCTAAAAATATGTTATGCTTAAAAAAGCAGCCTTAAAAAGGCCCCCAAAGCAATCTAGACCTGCTGGGAGAAGAGCAGGGCTTTTGACTGTTCCTAAAGACAAGGCTATTAAAAAAAGAAAAGAAAAACCCAGAAGAAAAGTAAGCCGTCCTGAGAGTCCTCAAGAAATTTTTTCTGAATTTGAGACAGCGGACAGAAAAATGAGATATTTTATGAGAGCTTTTCATGTGCTTAAAGCTAAAGTTGGAATAAAAAACACTACAGATGTTAATATTGCAAGATTAATGAAGAGCTGGAGAGGAAACAGGCGAAATATTAGCAGGCTGAAACAACTGGTAAAACTTAAAACAGAATATATTGATCCTTTAAAGAGAAGTGCTTTTTTTAGAAGAATGATAAAACTTCGTTTAATCAGAGACCCAAAATTTGTGCAGGTTGAAAATGTTTCAGCATTTGCTCACAATGTGTTTAAGATACTAAGAAAATGTGAAGCTGAAAGAAAACATTGTGCTATGGGGATAGTTGATTTGGATAACTTCAAAAGAATAAATGATGTTTTTGGGCATCATGTAGGAGATGTTGTTATAGATAGAATGGCAGAAAGACTTTCTCTTTTTGCAAAACGCTTAGGCGGCCATGCTGCAAGAGTTGGAGGAGAAGAATTCAGAGTTTTTGTTCCAATTTCTCCAGAGGAACTAGAAAAAGAGTTAAATGGATTAAGGCATAGTTTTTCTGGTTCTTTAAATGATCCTACAAAATTTAGAGTTCGCCCAAACACTCCTTGGAAAAGGGGGAGATGGGTTGTTCCAACTTTTAGTGCAGGGGTAACAGGGATAAGAGGAAAAAAAAGAACCAGAACGCTTCAGTCTACTGTAAAGGCTCTTGCAGAGCAATCAGATGCTGCATTGTATAAAGCAAAAGAAATAAAAAAAGACAAAAGAAAAGCAAAAGCAAAAAACAAGGTAGTAAGGCGTAAACTAATATTAAAAAGAAAGAATTAGTAGCCTCACGCTCGAAAGCGTGAAGTTAAAATAAAAAGCTTATTGTGCTTTCTTGTTATTGATGAAACCTGATTTAAGAGTAAAAAACAAAGTCTTTGATTTCCGTAACCCGACTGTTCTGCCTTCTGGATTTTTTGGAGAAAAATTTGAGGACATGAAAGAAGTTTTTGATTCTGGAGCCGGAGCAATAACTTTGAAAAGCATTGGGCCAAAAGAAAAACAAGGTCATCCTAATCCATTTATTGTAAAATGCGATCACGGAACTTTGAACGCAGTTGGCTTGCCTTCTCCTGGATACAAAAACATGGAAGAGTTCTGGAAAAAAATGCAGAAAAGAAATTTTCCTTTGATTGCAAGTGTTTATGGAACCAATGTAAATGAATTCGCAGAGGTTGCAGAATTTGTTGCAGGAAAAAAACCAGATTATATTGAATTAAATATCAGCTGTCCAAATGTAGAAAAATTTGGAATGCCTTTTGGCTGTGATCCAAAGATTGCAGGAAAAATCACAGAAAAAGTCAAAGCAGTTGCAGGAAAAATTCCTGTTCTGCCAAAACTCACTCCGCAGGCAAATGAAATAGGAAAAATAGCTAAAGCATGCGAAGAAGCAGGAGCAGATGGGATTACAGCAATAAATTCTGTTGGGCCTGGAATGAAAATCAACTTAAAAACAAAAAAACCTGTTTTATCATTCAAAAAGGGGGGTTATACTGGAGCAGCAATTAAGCCAATTGCCGTGCGCTGTATATATGATGTTTATGAAGCAGTTGAAATTCCAATTATTGGTTTAGGTGGGGTTTCAAACGGAGAAGATGCAGTTGAATTAATGCTTGCAGGAGCAAGCGCAGTAGGATTAGGCACTGTTTTATACAGCAGAGGAAAGACTTGCTTTGGCAATATAGCAGAAGAAATCAGGGAATGGATGGTTCAGAATAATGTAAAAAAGCTGGGTGAAATCATAGGAAAAGCCCATGAATAGCTTCTACATAACCAATTATTTTTCTGCCCCAAAAATAAGGTTTTCCGCTGTTTTTCAGCGTTTTTAGCCCTTTTTCGACTATTTGCTTTAAATAAGTTTTTATTTTACTTAATTTAGAAAAGCACTGAATAAGGCTTTTTATTTGATTTTTAGGGGGTAATTTTTTATGGCAGATTTAATGATTGTAAGAAGCAAAATCGGAGACTATGTTAAAAGCAAGAACATGCAGATGGGTTCTGACACTTATGATGCTTTAAGCGTTAGAGTTCAGTCAGACATTGACAGCGCAATAAGAAGATGTTCTGATAACGGAAGAAAAACATTAAAACCATATGATTTGTGAAGAATTTTTTCTTCACTTTTTTTCTATTTTTTTCAGAAACATTTATTAAGTTCTATTTCTATTTATTTATTGTGATTTAATGCCGGTTCCAAAGAAAAGAAAACGTATTGATAGATTAAGTAGTGTACGAGGTTTTGGAACATTAAACCGTTTAAGAGGAACCAAAATAGGGGCAAAAGCAGGCCTTTATGAAAGAAGGTTTAAGCCTGACAAAAGACAAAAGCCTTTTCTTGCAGCAGAGATTTCAGGAAAAAAAATTGTTGCTGAAAGCATTCCAGGAGAAGACGGATTAAGAGTAAAGAAAGGAGAATTTGTTGACTTTGCTGATTCTGAAGCTGGAAAGAAAATCCATAAACGGAAAGGAACGGTAAGAAGCCCTAAAAAAAAGCATGTTACTCTTTTTTCAGGCAAAGGAGTTGAAGTAATGTTTGGTAAGGGTTTAGTTCCAACTTATAAAATTAAAGCTGACAGAAGAAAACCTGTTAAAAAGAGAGGATTAAAAAAACAAAAAGAAATATTGTTCGATTATAAAAAATCAAATCCTAAGCAGAGAATTGCTGCGGCAAATAATTTAATTAATGGTTTTGGAAATGCTGATTCTTTTATTTTTATTGAACAGATGATGATTCAGGACCCTAAGCCTGGGCTTAGAAGACAGGCTTCAGATTTTTTCTGGCAGGTGGCAAATCGAAAAAGAACAAAAAGACCAACAGTTGAAAAAATTCTTAGAATTTTGAATGCAGCTGCAGAAAAAGAAACTGACAGCGCCACAAGATTGTATATTAAACAACATGTGCAAGTTATAACTCATCAACAAGAGTTGAATGCTGCTAGAAAAAAGTAGTGCTTTGACGGTTTTTGTTACACCTTTTTTCTAAAAAGGTGTTTTTAAAGCACTACCAAAATCGAAGCAAAAATTAATGCTACAATGCTCATTAATTTTATCAGAATATTCAAAGAAGGTCCAGAGGTATCCTTAAACGGATCTCCGACTGTATCTCCTGTTACTGCTGCTTTATGAGCTGAAGAGCCTTTTCCTCCAAAGTTTCCTAATTCAATATATTTTTTTGCATTATCCCATGCTCCGCCGGCATTTGCCATCATTATTGCCATCATTACTCCAGAAACTAATGCCCCTGCAAGCATTCCGCCTAAACCTTCTACCCCTAAAATTAATCCAACTACAATTGGAGCCAAAACTGCAAGCAATCCCGGCACAATCATTTTTTTCATTGCAGCTGAAGTTGAAATTTCCACACAAGTCTTATAATCCGGCTTAGCTTTTCCCTGCATTAATCCTTTGATTTCCTTAAACTGCCTTCTGACTTCTTCTACCATTGCCTGTGCTGCTTCTCCTACTGCAGTCATTGCAAAAGAACTAAATAAAAACGGAAGCATTGCTCCAATCATCAATCCAACCATTACTTTTATTTCAAAAATATTCAATACTTCTAATCCAGTGGTTTGTCCAAAAGTTGCAAAAAAAGCTAAAGCAGTTAATGCAGCTGAACCAATTGCAAAACCTTTTCCTATTGCCGCAGTAGTGTTTCCTGCTGCATCCAAAGAATCAGTTATATCTCTTACTTCTTTTCCTAATCCAGCCATTTCTGCTATTCCGCCTGCATTGTCTGCTACTGGTCCATAAGCATCTACAGCCAAAGTTATTCCTAGAGTTGAAAGCATTCCAACAGCTGCAATTCCAATTCCATATAATCCTCCAAAATAATAAGCAAAATACATTGCTGCAGCCAAAACCAAAACCGGAAGAGCAGTAGACTTATATCCAAGCGCTAAGCCTGCAATTACATTTGTTCCTGCTCCGGTGTTTGATGCTTCGCTTACTCTTCTGGTTGGCTTGTGTTCATGTGCAGTGTAATATTCAGTTAAAAATCCAATTAATAATCCTGCTGCTAATCCTATTACCATTGAATAAAATACTGTAATTGGAATGCCTGCAAACATTGGAACATATTCTATTAAAACAAAAGTCAAAACAGTCATTATTCCTGCTGCAACAAGTGTTCCGTTTCTCAAAGCAGAATGCACGCCTTTTCCTGTGCTCATTACATTAACATATACAACACCCAAAATTGAAGCTATGATTCCAAGTGAAGCTAAAACCAAAGGGAATTCCATTCCAATTACATTAAATGCAATCAAACCTAAAGCCATTGAAGCAATAATGCTTCCAACATAGCTTTCAAACAAGTCTGCTCCCATTCCTGCAACGTCTCCTACATTGTCTCCTACATTGTCTGCTATTACTGCCGGGTTTCTTGGATCGTCTTCTGGAATTCCTGCTTCTATTTTTCCAACTAAATCTGCTCCGACATCTGCTGCTTTAGTGTAAATTCCTCCTCCGACTCTTGCAAACAATGCAATGCTTGAAGCGCCAAAACTAAATCCAAACAATAATACTGTCGGGTCATTGAAATGCATTATAGAAGAATAAACATAATACAAAACACTGATTCCAAGAATCCCTAATCCTACAACGCTTAATCCCATTACTGCTCCAGAAGAAAAAGCAATTTTTAATGCCTCGCTCATGGATTTTGTTGCTGCCTGTGTTGTTCTGACATTTGATTTTGTTGCTGTATTCATTCCAAGCCAGCCTGCTATAGCAGAACATAATGCACCAACAATAAATGAAACCCCGACAAATATGCTCATTGCTTGAGGATAAAACTGGCTTAACACTGTTAAAACAATAAACACTGCGACAATAAAGACTGCAAGCATTTTGTATTCTCTTTTCAGAAACGCCATTGAACCTTCTCTTATTGCAAGGCTTATTTCTTTCATTTTTGCGTTTCCTGGATTACTGGAATTAATTTTCCTGTTCAAAATCACAGTATATAATAGTGCAATTAATCCTGCAATTACTGCATAAAAAACCAATTCCATTTTTTTCTCCCCCTATAGAGCTTTAATATAGTGCTTTAGTTCATTAATAGTTTTCAAAAAAAGTTTTTAAAGCAATAGCAATTTCTCTCTCACAGCATTCCTAACAAAATCAAAAACCTTTTATTCAACAAAGCGCATGAATGCTATTATGAACAAAAAAAAACTTTGCATTTGTTTCTCTATTAATTCTTTCAGTTTTTTTCAGCGCCTGCACTCAGCCCCCGGCTGAAAAAGATTTCATTAATTTTCCTAAAGAAAAAAACCAGGCAAGTGTTTATTTTAAATCAGAAAAAGATTTAACAAAACATCTTGAAGAAAAAAAATCAGATTACAGTACTGCTAAAAGTGTTGCAATTCCTGAAACACTTGAAGTGCAGGAATGCACATCAGACAGTGACTGTGCATTAGTTTCAAATTACTTTAAAAAATTTCTAATCAAATGCAAAATAGACACTGAAGCTCCAGGAAATTATGCCTGGTGCGAGCCAGAAAATTTATCTTCAAAAAAAACTGAAAAAACTTCCCTTAAATTAGCCGATGTTCAAATTCCGATTGAAGCAGGCGACCCAAGATATGAATGGGGACAAAGATTTGTTTTAGGTTCTTTAAATCCTTCTTTAACCCAAACAAACCAAGAAGGAGAACCATTAATTTTTCCTGAAGAAACAATATCCAATACAGCCTCTTGTTTAACTACAACAGAATATTTAGGATTAGCAAATACTTCAAAACCTCCTGCAGGAAGCGTCCCTCCAAGTGATATTCCTTCCGGAAACACAGGTGATTTAGATCCAGTTGATCCAAAAAAATATTGTTTTGCTGCAATGAAAACTGCAGATCTAACAGTAGAGTCAATTAATTCTCCTGAACAGATTGAAACTGAAACCCATACTTTTCCTGTAATAACAAAAAAATATTGGAGAATTCAAGTGCTGTGAAATGCTTTATGTAGTTGAATTATCTAAAGGAGAAGAATATTTAGGCGGTTTAGCTGTTTTTATTGCTCATGAATGTTTTCAAGGCGGTCCTTCTTTTGGAGGCTTTGAAGCAGGAACGACTTTTGAAACTGGAACAGGCTGGCTGGAGTTAACTGAACCAGGAAATTACACTATTAAAGTTAACATGCACTGTCAGGCTCCAGCAGAAAAAAACGATGCAAACGGCGAGCTAGAAAAAGAAATTAAAGTAATTTAATTTCACCGGCACCCTGCTTCCAAAAGCTTTAAAGCAATCCAGTTTCTTTTTCTAAAAGGCGTTTAAATGAATTCAGATTTTTTCAGAAAACAGGTTAAAGAATTTGCTTTGGAAATGATGATTGCAGTTAACGAGCAGGAAGCTTTTTAGTCAGTGCAGTTCATCCCCGTATTCTTCTGCTGTCGGCAGAGAAGTTAAATCTTCATAGGGGATTTTTATTTTCTTTTTCTTCTTTTTTTTGAATGGAATTTTTTCTTTTTTTGGTTTTTCCATTTAATCACTTTTGCCGTGTGGGTTTATCCCACACGTTTTGTTAAACCTTTTCTTAAAAGGTTTATGGAGTCACCCTCACGGTTTCATAATAATTTATGTCATTTTCTGAATCAACCACTGCAAACATTAATTTTGTTTTAATGTTCCCGCTTAGCCTGACTTTTCTGCTAAGCTCGATAAAATTGATTCTGTCATTTTGTCCTTTAACTGCTATAACCCATTGAGTATGCGCCTGCCCTGGTTTTTTTCCTTTTGGATAAACCCTTAAATCAAATCCAAACTTAAATCCTGTTTTAACCACATAACCTCTTTCTCTCAGGTCAGCATACACTAAAAACTTTTTGTAAAAATCTTTTATTTTTTTTTCTCCAATTCTCAAAAGCTTTTCTGAATCAATTTCTGCTCCTTTTCTATCCACTATCTCTAATTTTCCTTTTTCAATTAAATAATATCCTTCAATCAAATCCAAAACATAATCCAGTTTGTTTTTTTCTCCAAAAGATTTCTGAATAAAAGAGCTTTTGTCTTTGTTTTTTTTCACTAAAATCTTGTCTGTTAACAGCAAATTTTCTATCATTATACCACTTTCCTTAATATTCTTTGAAAGAAAAGATTATTATATTATTTTACTATACTCTTTTACTATGGAAAAAATTGACCCTTGGGGAAGCCATTTAGTAAAAGATTATTCAAGGTTAATAAAAGATTTTGGTTTAGAACCAATGGAAGATTCTTTTCATGATTTTCCTGAACCAAATTATTTAATGAAAAGAGGAATTGTTTTTGCAGGCCAGGGATTAAAAGAACTTGCAAAAGCAATGCAGGAAAAAAAACCGTTTTATTGTTTAACTGGGATGATGCCTTCTTCTGAAAGAATTCATTTTGGCACAAAGACTGTAATTGAAATGGTTAAATACTTTCAAAAACAAAAAGCAAAAACTTTTATTTTGGTTGCAGATTTAGAGTCTGCTGCAACCAGAGGAATCTCTTTAAAGGAAGCCCGTGAAAGGGCATTGAATTTTTATATTCCAGCTTACATTGCTTTAGGCTTGAACCCAAAAAAAACTACTTTTTATTTTCAGTCAGAAAACTCTGAAGTAAAAAATCTAGCGTATTTATTTTCGCAAAAAATTACAATGAATGAATTCAAGTCAATTTACGGCGAAATTCATCCTTCAAGAATCCTTTCTGCTTTAGCCCAGGCAGGAGACATTTTGTTCCCGCAAACAATTGAAAGAATGCCTGGAGTGATTCCAGTCGGAGTAGACCAAAGCCCGCACATTCGTTTAAGCAGGGACATTGTCAGAAGAACTAAAAGAGAATTCAATTTTTTCCTGCCTTCTGCAACCTACCATAAATTTGTTCCTGCTTTGGACGGGAGCAATAAAATGTCTAAATCTAGTCCAAACTCTTTTGTTTCAATTCCTGAATCCCCGAAAGATTCAGGCAAGAAAATGCTTCGCGCTTTAACCGGCGGAAGGAATACAATTGAAGAACAAAAAAAGCTCGGCGGCCAGCCGGAAAAGTGCATGGTTTTTGAAATGTATAAACAGCATTTAATTGAAGACGAAAAAACCCTGCAAAAGGTTTTTGATGACTGCAAAAAAGGAAAGCTTTTATGCAAAGAAGACAAAGAAAATGCGTCTAATTTAATTATTAAATTCCAGCAAAATTTCCAGAAAAAGCTGGAGAAAGCCAAGAAAACCAGAAAGCAGTGGAAATTCTTTAAGTGATTATTTCAGCTTGAATTTTTTTATTGAATCAATTCCTTTAAACCCCGTTTTTATTATTTGGTTTGCAATAGATTTAATTTTTTTTATTTCTTCTTTTTCACTGATTTTTTCTTTTTTTTCTTCTGTTTTTTGTTCAACCTTTTTTTCTAAAAAAGGTTGTTTTTCTTCGGGTTTAGTCTCATCTATTTTTTCAAGCTCAACTTTAATGATTTCAATTTTATTGCTTAACTCTTTTTCTTCCCTTAATTTTTTCACTAAATCCTCAAAATACTGGTTTTCCTGTTTAAGCAAAGCAATTTTGTCCACTTTGTTTATTATTGCAGTGTTTCTTATTTTTGTGCTGGTTTCCCCCCATTCAGTGAATTCCTCGCATTTTTTTCTTTTTTTTCCAATAATTTTTTTTACTTCTTCAAGGAAATGAGTTGAGCTTGAAATATCTGCTGCTTTTAATGATCCGCTATCCTGTTTTTCTATTACCATCAATAAAAAAACTTCATCTGCTTTTCTTACAGCTTTTTCAATAAACTCTTCATTTGACTCTTGCTTTGAAAGCAATGGAATTAATACTTTCATAATTAGATTGCGTTTTCAGAGCTTAAATATCTTCCGCAAGACATTTCTGGTTATGTAGAAGAAGATTTATTAAGTCTGGCTGTTTTTATTTTTATTAGGGATTTTTCTTGTCACGTATGTTATCTCTTAAAAAGCTATTTCCTAAAGGAGCATCTCCTAAAATCACTTCTGTTTCCCAAAGGAGGAAGGCAGTTTTTGCGATTCATCATGGGGCGATAAAAAAAAAGTTGCCTGAAAATATGATGAGCGAAGTTCATGTTGAAGAAGACAATTTTGTTGAGATTAGGGCTTTTAATTCTAGGTTCCTTCGAAGAGGAGCAAATGTTACAGCAAAAAGAATGTGGAACAAAAATACAAAACTTAGGTCTGGAGTTGAAGTAACTTATATCTGGGAAAACAAAAGAACGACTTTTTGGATAACATATGACAAAGACGGAAAATATGTATCTACAGAATTTAAAAAAGGAAAAACAGATGAAATGCAAAGAGTATAATTATTCTATTCTCTGATAGATCCCTTTTCTTTTTTCCAAGACTTCTCCGTCTTCTTTTAAGAATTCAATTGTTCCTTTAATTAAATCCATTGGAAGAGAAGTTTTTTCGCTTAATTCTTTTATTGAAACAGTTTTTTCTTTTAGCTGAGACAAAATTTTTGGTTTAAGTTCTTCTAAAACATCTGAATGCACTGCATAAAAATATCCGTCAAATCCTTTTATTCCTCTAATTTGTCCTTCTTTTATTTCTGCAGAAAAATCTGCACAAAAATTTCTTGCCTGATTCTCATTTGCCATTACTTCAAAGCCGTTTGATTCAATTGTTTTTGCTTCTGCATTAAAATTAAACTCTTTTTTTTCTCTTCCTTTTTTTGTTATTTGATAAATTGCTTTTTTGTATGATTCATTTAACTTAAACTTTTCTACAATCCCTTCTTTTAGAAGTTGATTAAATCTTTTCAGCTCTTTTTCTGAAAGCTGTTTTTCAAATTCTCCTTCAACTTTCATTGACAGAAAATTTTTCCCTTTCTGTGAAAGCAGTTCAAAAATCTTTTCATCTTCTTTTTGGAACTCTTCATCCAATACTTTTGTTTCTTTTTCCGGTTCTTTTGTTTCTTCACTTTCTGTCAGCACAAAAACATTTTTCACTTTATTCAGCTCAAAAAAACTTTTGCCTGCTCCAAGCATTTGTTTTTCTTTTTCATTCAGCTCTAAAAAGATTTTTTCCCCTGATTTCTTTATTTCAGCCATAATCTATTTGTTCAGCAAAAAACCTATAAACAGTTTCAATCCTTCAGCTTTTAGAATACATTATTAAGTATTTTTCCTGTAAATTTTTAGATGAACCTGCTAAAAAGATATAATCCGCAAGAAGCAGAAAAGAAATGGTCTGAGTACTGGGAAAAAGAAAAGCTTTTTTCTTTTAAGCCAGGCTCAAAGATGTACACTATTGATACCCCGCCTCCAACCATTTCCGGTACAATCCATATTGGACACGCGTTCAGCTATACCCAGACAGAATTTATTGCACGCTATAAAAGAATGAAAGGATTTTCTGTATTTTATCCTTTTGGCTTTGATGACAACGGACTGCCGACAGAAAAGTTTGTTGAAAACAAAAGAAAAATTAAAGCAAAAGAAATCGGAAGAGAAAAATTCATTAAACTCTGTTTAGAAGAAACAAAAAAAGCAGAAGAAGAATACAAAAAAATCTGGAAAAGCTTGGGAATAAGCTGTGACTGGTCACTGTTGTACAGCACTATAAGCGAAAAAGCCAGGACAATGTCTCAATTATCTTTTATTGAATTATATGAAAAAGGAAGAGAATACAGAAAACAAGCTCCAACAATCTGGTGCCCTGAATGCCATACTGCAATATCCCAGGTTGAATTAGAAGACAAAGAATTTAATTCAACTTTTAATGATGTTTTGTTTGAAACTGAAGACAGAGAAAAAATTGTAATTTCTACTACCAGGCCGGAATTAATTCCAGCTTGTGTGGCTATAATGGTTCACCCAGAAGATAAAAAAAACAAGCATTTAATCGGAAAAAAAGTTAAAGTTCCTTTAATGGATTATTCAGTTGAAGTTATTGCTGATTCAAGAGCTGACCCGGAAAAAGGTTCTGGAATTGTAATGACCTGCACTTTTGGCGACCAGGCAGACATGGAGTGGTGGAAAGCATATAATTTGGATTTAAGAATAATAATAGATAAAGAAGGAAAATTAAATGAAAAAGCAGGAAAATTCAAAGGACTTTCAATTCTGGAAGCAAGAAAAAAAATTTTAGAAGAACTAAAAGAAAAAAATCTGCTGAAAGAGCAAAGACCGATAAAGCACAATGTAAATGTGCATGAAAGATGCGGAACCCCGATTGAATTTTTAGTTACAAAACAATGGTTTATCAAATATTTAGATTTAAAAGAAGATTTTCTTAAAGCAGGAGAAGAATTAAACTGGTTTCCTTCTTTTATGAAGCACAGATTTGACAACTGGATTAAAGGCCTGCAATGGGACTGGTGCATTTCAAGGCAGAGGTTTTATGGGATTCCTTTTCCTGTATGGTACTGCAAAAAATGCGGGGAAATAATTTTAGCGCAAAAAAAAGATTTGCCTGTTGACCCGTTAAAAGATTCTCCAAAAAAGAAATGCAAATGCGGTTCTTCAGATTTTGTTGCAGAAAAAGATGTTTTAGACACTTGGGCTACAAGTTCTCTTACTCCTTTAATCAATGCAAACTGGAAAGGCTCTTCAAATTTTGATAAAAAAATTTTTCCAATGAATTTGCGTCCTCAGGCTCATGACATAATTACTTTCTGGGCTTTTAACACTGTAGTAAAAAGTCTTTTGCATACAAAAAAAGTTCCCTGGAAAGACATTATGATTTCAGGCTGGGGATTAGATTCAAAAGGAAAAAAAATGTCTAAATCAAAAGGAAATATTGTTACCCCGCAGGAAATAATAGAAAAATATTCTGCTGATGCATTGCGTTATTGGGCGTCTTCAATTAATTTAGGAAATGATGCTCCATTCCAGGAAAAAGACGTTCAAACAGGCCAGAGACTAATTACTAAACTTTGGAATGCCTCTAAATTTTCTTTAATGAACTTAGAAGGTTTTGATGGAAAAAAACCAAAAGAACTTGAAGTAATGGATAAATGGATTTTGCATAAATTTAATGAAGTAACAGAAAAAATGAATTCGCATTATGATGTATATGAATATGGCAAAGCAAAAACTGCTTTAGAATCTTTTTTTTGGAATGATTTTACAGACAATTATCTGGAAGCAATTAAAGACAGAATCTATAATGAAGAAAAAAGAGGAAAAAACTCTAAAGCTTCTGCTCAATATACTTTAGAAAAGATTTTGCTTGGAACTTTGAAAGGCTTTGCGCCGATAATGCCTTTTATTTCAGAAGAAATCTTTCAGTTGTATTTTACAAAAAAAGAAAAAAAGAAATCAATCCATATTTCCAGCTTTCCAGAGTTTGACAAAAAGCTTGTAAATAAGAATTCTTTTGATTCAGGAGAAAAAGCAGTTGAAATAATCTCTAAAGTAAGAAAATTCAAGGCAGAAAAACAGCTTTCAATGAAAGCTGAAATTGAATTAACTTTAGAAAAAGAGACCCAGCAGAAAATCGGAAAAGCTTTGGATGATTTAAAAGCAGTTTGCAATGCAAAAATAACTACAGGAGAATTTAAGATTAAAACAATTTAGGTGTTTTTTTGGAAGCTGCAAGAAGAAGACCGCATCCGATAAAAAAAGCAAAAAGCTTTGCTTCAAAACTTTTTTCAAAAAAAGCCAGCATTCCAAAATTAACAGGGCATTTTATTCCAATAAAAAAATCTCATTCTAAAAGAAATTCAAAGTTTTCTTTGCTTCAGCCGAGAATAAAGAAAAAATTAAGTGCACAACAAATCCAAAATGCAAACAAAATAGGAACAATAAGATTTGATAAAGCAAAAAATGTTTTTTTTGATGAAAGAACTTTTACTAATCCTTTAACCGGGACTCAGTCAACTGTCAGAAGAGAATGGCAGGGTCCTGATCCAAGGGCAGTAATGAAAGATATTGCAGACCCAACTTTTGGGTTAAGACTAAGCGTGACAAAAACAGTCAAGTTCAGAGAAAAAGGAAGGGGAAAAACTTCTGAAAAAGTTTTTGAAAGAACTTTTGATAAAAACGGCAAACCTGTTAGGAAGACAATAGAAAGAAAAGCCTGAGAACAGAAATGATTATTAACTAGTTTTACCTTTTCTTTCTGATTTTATGGAAAAGAACGCCAAAAAAAAAGAAAATAAAAATTTCAAACCCACTTTGAAGAATTTTGATGTGCATTCTCATTATTATCCAAGAAAACCAACTTTCGGAGAAAAGGCAGCTGATATAATAACTCAGTTTGGCGGAAGCTGGGCTTTTATAATTATTTTTGGAATTGTAATTGTAGCTTGGGTTGCTTTGAATCTTTATGGCCTATTTTTTGAAATATGGGATCCATATCCTTTTATTTTATTGAATTTGGGTTTAAGCATGCTTGCAGCAGTTCAGGCTCCAATAATTTTAATGAGCCAAAACAGGCAGACGCAAAGAGACCGCGCTAAAGCAGAAAGAGATTATTTGATTAACAGAAAATCTGAAAGAGAAATTGAAAACATGAAAAAAGATTTAGGCAATATAAAAGAAACTTTAAGTCAGATTAAATCAAAGCTTTGACTGTTTAAAATGATTATTAACTAACCAAATAAAATCTTTTAAAAAGCCTTTGAATCAAAGTTATATATATAATATGTCTTTTGTTGGGGGTATTAATTTGAGTGAAAATAATCAAGATTCAGACAAGCCTGTAGAAGAAAAACAACCTTTTTTAGAAAAAAAGGTTGAACAAAAAACAGAGAAACCTGAAGAAAAAGATTCAAATATAAGCAGTTTTTTGATTGGAAAACACCTAGTTTTATCTGTTGTAATAGTTTTAGTTGTAGGTGCTTTTTTTGGTTTTTATGGCCATGACCAGTTAAACCCGACAGGACAAATAATTCTGCCTGACGGAAATGATAATCCCGACAAAAAGCCTGTTTCTTCTGATGCTCTTTCAGTTGAATTGTTTGTTATGAGTCAGTGCCCTTATGGAACTCAAGCAGAAGATGCTGTGATTCCTGTAGTAGAAGCTTTTGGAGACAAAGTTGTTTTCCAGATTCATTTTATTGCTTCAGAATCAGGTTCAGATTTTACTTCTTTGCATGGACAGCCTGAAGTAGATGAAGACATAAGACAAGTTTGCATACAGGAAAAAGTTTCACAAAAAAAGTTTTTTGATTATTTAACTTGTGTAAATCAAGACATAAAAAATGTTGAATCCAACTGGAAATCTTGTGCAGAAAATTCTGGAATCAATGTTTCTGAAATTGAATCTTGTTTTGATTCAGATACAGGAAAAAATCTTTTAAGAGAAAACATTAAAAAGTCAAACGACTTGCAGATTGGAAGCTCTCCTTCATATTACATTAACAATAAACCATACACAGGGGGAAGAAGCCCACAAGATCTTACAAGAACACTTTGTTCTTACATTGATGCAGAAGTCTGTGACACTCTGCCTCCAGAAACAGAAGTAAACTTATTTGTAGTAAATGATTCTGATTGTAAAGCTTGTGATGCAGAAACCATTGTATCTCAGTTAAAAGGATTTTTTCCAAAACTTAATGTAACAGAATTAGACTATGCTTCAGAAGAAGGAAAAAAAGCATTGGAGAAATTTCAGTCAGAAACAGTTCCATTATTTTATTTTGATTCAACTATTTCAGAACACTATAATTGGGAACAATTCCAGCTTTACACTTCAGAAGTTGAAGGAGAATATGCTTTGAATTACACTGGAAACAAATTCTTCAATAAAACAGAAAAAGAAAATCACATTGATTTATTTGTTATGAGCCAGTGTCCTTATGGAACCAAAGCAGAAAAAAACCTGAAAGAAGTTGTTGAAGCTTTGCCGGATTTAACTTACAATATTTATTTCCTTGCTTCAGAAACAGAAGGCGGTTTTGATTCTTTGCATGGCCAAGTTGAAGTAAATGAAGACATCAGACAGATTTGTGTAATGAAATACTACAGAGACAAATTACTAGGCTATCAGGAATGCGTTAATAAAGACATAATAAATGTTGAAGGAAACTGGAAAGCCTGTGCAATAGAAAATGAAATAGAAGTTTCTGTAATCGAATCATGTTTTGATTCAGATGAAGGAAAAAATTTATTCAGGGAAAACATTGCTGAAGCAAAAACATTTTTCGGAGCAGTTTCTGGTTCTCCAACTTATGTAATCAATGGGCAAACTGTATACAATTCCAGAACTGCAGGTTTCCCTGTTTCAGCTGAAACAATGAAACAATTAGTCTGTTCTTATAATGACTTAGAAGGATGCAATAAGACTCTTTCCGGAGCAGACAACACTAACAACACTCCAAGCGGTAGCTGCTAAACCGCCTTTTAAGAAAAGGCAGGTTGCCAAAATTTGCGAGATAAACTCGCACTGCTTCTTTTTTTTTAACTCCAAAGCTATTTATATAACATTAAGCATTTTTTTATCTTATGAACAAAAAAAGATTGTTTTAGTTTTTATTTTTTTGATTGCGTTTTCTTTTATTGCAGAAAATGTTTTTTCTGACGGAATGGTTATTGAAAGAAAGTTTCAGGACTGGCAGCTTCAGGCAGAAGAAAGACAGTTGTGTGCAATAAATTTTGAAAATGGAAAACAAAACATGCTTTTGTCGATTGAAGTTGGAGAAATTCAGGGAGACAAGGCAGTGTGGATTTTTCCTGTTCCTTCAAAGCCAGAAGAAACTGAGCTGGATATAATGGATGGTTTTCCTGAATTTTACGGAAAAACCATTGAAGAGGAAAAAAATGATTCAATTAATTCTTCTTTTACCCTGCTTTTTTTAACCCAGTCTTATTTGTGGCCTGTTTTTCTGCTTGGCTCTGCTTTTTTAGGTTCTGTTTCTTTTGGGGGAATGGCTTCTCTTGACGGAGAAGAGGGTTTTAATGGAGTTGAAGTTTACAAGCACATAGAAAAGATGGGCCTTACAACTGAATTGATTACTGCAGAAAACTCCGGTTCTTTTTATGATTATTTATTGGATAAAGATTTAGAGCTTCCAATGAGTGCTGAGCCGGTTTTAAAAGAATACATTGGAAAGGATTTTTCTTTTGTTGTTGTATGGGTTTCAGACACAAACCTTTTCAATGAAATGCTTGGAAGCCAGATTCAGGATTATTATAATGAAGACTTTTATTATTATGATGAACCTAGAATAAAGTTTGCGCATATCGGAGTTTTTGTTTCTTTTCCTTCTGATGAAATATTTTTTCCTTTAAAGCCGACTTCAGTTTACGGGGAAAAAGAAATTCCGATTATAATTTATGTAACAGATTTTGTTTCTCCAGAGCTTTTTTCAGGAGTAACAGGCTTCACTGAAACAGAATATTTTGTTGAAGATTATTACGGTTCAACAGAAGGTTTAGAGAATTTTTTTAACGGAAAAGATGAAATAAAAAAATTGAATTACACAAAGATTTCAATTAATGCTCCCTCTGAAAATTTTTCACAGGATTTAACAATAAAAAAAGAGATTCCTTAAGAAGTTTCTTTTTCTCTTTTCATTATAGAAAACCAGCTTTTCTTTTCCTTGCTTTTGTTTGTTCTGGTTTCCTGTATTTCCAGTGCAATTGCAGGAAAAATTATTTTTGGAAAAGACAATCCTAATTTGCTTAAGTTTGCCTTGTTTGGTCTTGCAAATGCCATTACTTTATCAAGTTTTGCCCTGCTGGCTTATTTTCTCAAAATAGAAAAAAAATTCACTTCAGTTAAAGCAAAAAAAACCAAAACAGATTTTAAGAAACCTTTAACTTTTGCAGGAATAATTTCTGCAGGAATATCAATTGTTTTTGCGCTTCCTTTTTTTCTGATGCTTGTTTTTTCTCTGGCTTCCAGTGCTGATGCTTTTTTTTCCACGCTTGTTTTCTTTGTGCTGATTTTTGCAGTTCTTTTTATTTTACTGTTTATTCTTTCTTTTCCTTTTATTTTTGTTTACATTAACAGCAGAAAAACACTTTATTTTACTGCAGCTTTTTCTTTGATTTTCTTTTTACTTACAGTTGTTTTCTGGATTCTTTTAGCAATTCTGATATAATTCATTTATCTTTTATTATTTTATTAAACCCTAAGCTCAACACAAACAATACAACTGAAACCCCTATTATTGCCAGCCATTCATTTACTCCTAATGGGGCTGTTTTAAAAATCGCATTCAAAGGAGTGTAAATTACTGCCAACTGCAATGCAAAAGAAGTTCCAACTGCCCCAATCAGCCATTTGTTTGAAAACATTCCAATCTTAAAGTTTGATCTGATAGCCTGTAACCTGAAAATCTCAAACACAACTAAAGAAGTAAAAGCAACAGTTTGTGCTACAACTAATCCTTTATCTAAATGAAATGCAAACAATCCAAGAGAACCTAATCCAATTAACACTCCAATAAAGCCAATTGAATAAAACATTTTTTTGTTTATAATTTGTTCTGCCGGATTTCTTGGCTTACGTTGCATTATTCCTTTTTCAGCCGGATCCAAACCCAATGCAAGCGCTGGAAGTCCATCTGTTACAATATTCAGCCAAAGTAATTGAATTGGAATTAATGGAATTAATGCTTCTGGTTCATTCCACCAGATTATTATAGCAAAAAAAATCAGCAAAACTTCCCCTAAATTGCATGAAAGCAGATAGTTAACAAACTTTTTTATGTTATCATAAATTCCTCTTCCTTCCTGCACTGCATCTACAATAGAAGAAAAATTATCATCCATTAAAATCATTTCACTGGATTCTTTTGCAATGTCTGTTCCTTTTATTCCCATTGAAATTCCAATGTCTGCTTTTTTTAATGCAGGAGCATCGTTTACTCCGTCGCCGGTCATTGCAACTATGTGCTTTTTTGCTTTAAGTGCATGGATTATTTTCATTTTATGAGATGGATTAACTCTAGCAAAAATATCAACTGAATCAATTTTTTCTTCTAGTTCTTTTTCTGAAATCTCTTCCAGTTCTTTTCCGGTTAAAGAATTTGTTCCTAATCCAAGTTCTTTTGCTATTGCTTTTGCTGTTCCAAGATAATCTCCTGTAATCATTATTACTTTGATTCCAGCCTGCCTGCACAATTCAAGTGAAAGCTTTACTTCTTTTCTTGGAGGATCATTCATTCCCTGCAATCCAAGAAAAACCATTTTTTCTTCTTTTTCTGTGTCCTCCTCCTTAAACGCAAATCCAAGCACACGCATTGCCTTGTCTGCAATTTCACTGTTTGCTTTCAGGATTTTTTCCTTGTCTGCAAAAGTTATTGCTCTTACTTTTCCGTTTTCAAAAATTTTAGTGCATAATTCTAATACTGTATCTGGCGCTCCTTTAGTAAAAGAAATTTTTTTTCCTCTGTATTCGTGAACTGTAGTCATTAATTTCCTTTCAGAAGAAAAAGGAATTTCGTTTACACGCGGAAACAATTCATCAAGCTTTTCTTTTTTTATCCCTGCTTTTATTCCTGCTTCAAGCAAAGCAGTTTCTGTCGGATCTCCGATTGCTTTTTCTCCTAAAACTGAATTATTGCATAAAACCCCCGCATTTAATATTTTTGTTAAATTTATTTCTTCTTCTCCTGCAACCAAAAACTTTTGTTTTCCTTCTGTTACTTTAATATTTTTTCCTGAAAAATATATTTCTCTTACACTCATTTCATTTAAAGTTAAAGTTCCGGTTTTGTCTGTGCAAATTACATCCACTGAACCAAGAGTTTCAACTGCAGGCAAGCTTCTGATTAAAGATTTTTTTTTCACCATTCTCTGAATTCCTAAAGCCAAAGAAATTGTAACTATTGTTGGAAGGCCTTCTGGAATAGCTGCAACAGCTAAACTGACTGCAACCATAAAAGCATTTGATGCCTTGGAAAAAGAAAATTCCTTTAACACTGCAATCTGGCTGAAAAAAACTATTACACAGATTATAATTGTTGCAATTGCAATCCATTTTCCTAAAAAAGCAAGTTTTTGCTGTAATAAAGTAGGAGGCTCTTCCTGTTCCTGTAAAAGATTTGCTATCTTTCCTATTTCTGTTTTCATTCCAGTTGAAGTTACAATTCCTTTTCCTTTTCCTTTTGATATTGCTGTGCCGGAAAAAACCATATTTTTTCTGTCAGCCAGATGCGTTTCTTTTTCTAGTTCTTCAATTGCTTTTACTACCGGAGTGCTTTCTCCTGTTAAAGAAGCTTCCATTGTTTCCAGCTGAATTGTTTCAATCAATCTTATGTCTGCAGGAACTTTCATTCCTTCTTCTAATAAAATCAAATCTCCTGGAACCAGCTGTTCTGAATCTATTTCAATTATTTTTCCGTTTCTTTTTATTATTGCTTTTAAGTTCATTAATTTTTTCAGTGCGGAAATTGATTTATCTGCATTTAGTTCCTGCACAAAACCTATTACTGCATTAACCACAACCAGAATTATTATTACTGTTGCATCCAAAGTTTCTCCGATAAAAAAAGAAATTACTGCTGCAACAATCAAAATCCAGATAATCAGACTCTTAAACTGATTAAACAATATTTCCAGTTTTGTTGTTCCTTTTTTTTCTATAAGTTTATTTAATCCAAACTTTTCTTTTCTTTCAAACGCTTGAGCATCGCTTAATCCCTTCTCTCTGGTTTTCAGCTTTTCAAAAGTTTCTTTTACGCTTAAAGCAAAAAAGTCTGGCATCCACTAGAATAAGATTAAAGTACTTAAAAAAGTTAACCAGTGAAAGACACTATTTTGCCGGCCTTCTGTCAATATAATAATAGTGAGTTACGCCCGTTCTAATATTAGGCTGCACTATTCTTCCAACAAGGTCTTTTTTCTTTCCCAGAATTCTTTCAGTTGAAACAAGCAATCTTTTGTGCATTTCATAGGTTTTTAGTTCTTGAGTTCTGTTCATTTTTTTTGGGGAAATTTTCTCTGCACCCAGATATAATTTTGTATTGTCTGAGATTTGTGAAAGATTTTGCAGTTCAGAAAAAAGAGAAGTGTTTTGTACTATTCTTGCTTTTTTCTCAGGATTTCTTCTGTCAGTATAGTAGTAAGTTTTTTTTCCTTGTCGTTCAACTATTGCAATCAGTTTTCCTTTTCCAATCTCTGATTTTTTTAAACGCCTGTCTGAGGCAACAACATTTTTGTGTATTTTTTGTCCTGGCAAAAAAACTATTTTTTTTCTGCCTCTCCAAGTGCCAGGTTTGCCTGCACGGTATGTTTGGTGCATTTCTATTTTAGGTTTTTTTGCTGCAGGCATTTTATCCTCCAAAAAAATAGGTGTCAAAAGAATATAAACCTTTTCAGTAGTTTAAATCTAAACCAGATTCAGGTTTTTGATTATCAGAACCAGAATTATAAGAGCTAATGCAACCCCTACAACGAACTCTGGGGACATTTTTGGCCCTCCGGTATCTACATCAAAAAACCTCATTATTCCTAAAGAAGAACTTGGTCCAGAGGTAGCAGGCCCTCTACTTAGCTTAACCATGTAAAATCACTTTAATATTTAAATAACAAAAGATTTAATAAGAAATAAATTCTATAAGTAAAAGGGTTTATTAAGGACTAAAAAGATAATAATATTATGGAAGAAGACCAAATGCGAAGAATGATTAACGATGCTTTTCACATTTTAACATTGATTGCTTTGATTGTTTTAATTATTGGAATCCTTACCTGGGCTGGAATAATCAAATGCTCGGTCATCCCTGGCTGGTGCGGAGTATATTATTTTGTAATGGGAGACCCAAATATTTTGATAGTATATGGAGATACAGGTTTAGGAGATCCTTTTGTTTTACAGAAAGCAATTGAGCATCCGCAGTATTTAGGAAAAAGAGCTGACATAGTTCACTTAAAAAACATAAGCCCAGGCTATCTCAAAAACTATAAACTGGTTATAGTTGACAGAGCAAAAATTATGAGCACTGAACAAATGAAATTGTTTATTGATTATGCTTCTCCTCCAACAAATGGAAAATTAGTGTGGATTGGAGATTCAGGAACAGTTGCAGTTGAAGGAGATGAATTGCTTTTGTATTCTGAAAGGCATGGCTCTGGAGAGAACACTGTAATAGGCCCTTGGGCAAGAAAACTAAACAAAGACGACGGAAACTATATGGTTCAGTTAGATAAACTGCTTTCAGTTGAATTCATTGGAAATTACTGTGATGTAAAAGACTGTAAAGATGATTTGCCTTTTATTGGCTATTTAAGAAAAGCTCCTGGACAGACCCATGACTTAATTTTAGGATTGGATCCGAACTTTGAAATGCGCGGAAACTTTTCTCTTGTAACAAAACGTTTTGATTCTTACAACAATGAAGTTTTAACTGTTGATGCTTTAAGTGCAATAATTGATGCAAAAGGAGATGTAAATCCAAAAGGAACAAATTATGGCTCTACTTTTACTGTGATAATGATTTCTTCTCCAAGCGGTTTAGGAGAAAGCATAGTTTATTATTCCATTCCGCCTGAAACATTCTTAATGGAAGGTCAGCCAAAAAAAACCTATCTTTTAATAGAAAACATGTATTATGCTTTGCTTGAATAATTTATTCGCAGTATAAGTTGTTTTCCGGATCCCCGCAGCCGCACTCACATTTATTGTATTCACATATTGGATAGATTGGAGGTAATGTTATTTCCTGTCCAGAGCAGTCTATTTTTTCATCACAGTCTGAATCATAAATACACTTTACTTCTTTCAACTCAAATTCGTATTCTTTTTTTTCCAGATCTTTTATTGTATAATTCAGTTCATTCTGGCAAACACACAAAACTTTTGGGTTATCTGTTGTTGTATATTTCAAAATAATCTTGTTCCCTTTTATTTCAAAATCTCCATCTAAAATTTCGTCAGCACAGTTTATTTCAACTTCTGCTTTAATCCCTAAATTACTTTGGCTAACCCATTTTTCTTCTACTTCTTCTCCAAAGGTTTCAGGTCCTTCTTCACATTCTCCTGCAGAAAAGTCATACAAAAATGGATCGCCTTTTACAGTTTCCATTTCTTTAAATTCAAATAGATATTCTTTTTTCTCTAAATTTCCAATAACATAAGTTGCCTGGTTTGGGCAGACACATTCAACTTTTGGCTCTTTATCTGTTGCAGTGTATTTCAGTGTGATTATATTTCCTTCTACTTCTATTGCTCCGTCTATTAAACCATCAACGCAGTTCAAAACAATTTCTGTTTCAACCTCTAAAGTTGTTGCATCTATCCAGATTTTTCCCACAACCTTGTCTTCAAAATCTCCTGTTGCTTCACCGCATTCTCCTGCAACAAAACTCAATAAAACTGGTTCTCCTTTAACTTTTGGTTCTCCGACTTCTTCTGCTGCCTGCAGCTTCCAGTCTTTTTTCTTTAATCCGCTTATCCTATAAGTTAATGTGCTTTCGCACATGCATCTCATTTTTGGATAATTGTCTGTTCTCTTATATTCCAACATTATTGTATCTTCATCTAAAACTTCGTAATCCACGCTTTCAACTTTGTCTGCACAGTTGATTGAAACAACTGTTTTTATTTCCAGTTCATCTTTAACCCATTTGCTTTCAATTTCTTTTACAGCCCTTGTTGTTTCTCCGCATTCTCCGATATTAAAATAAGTAAGTTTTGTTCCTGCTCCTGGGGGAGGCGGATGAGGCGGATTTATGCAGCCAAATAAAAAGATTCCAACTAAAATCAATCCAAAAATTTTTTTCATACTTTAATTCAATGCTTTCTTTCTTTAAAATCTTTTCTTTTGAGAAGGTTTCCTAATCAGAAACCTTTATAAACTACAAAACAATATTATTCTCAAGTTTGTGCTTTTAAAAAAGCATAAAATATTTAAAGGAATAAAAACATAATTAATGTATAACAAATTTTTCAAAAAAGTTTGAACAAAAAAACCTTTTAAGAAAAGGTTTAACAAAACGACTTTGAGAAAAGTTTTATCAAAAACCGATTGGAGGTTGGAAAAATGTACGATGAAGGAGCACCGCCAGAACCAATGCCTCAGGATTTTGGTCCCGCGGATTCAGGAATGCAGTCAAAACTAAAGTATTCCTTGGAAGGAATTATTCCATTGATTTTGATTATTTTAATTGTAGCTTTCTTAGGAAACCAGTTTGGCTTTTGGAGCATTCCAGGCTTAACTGACAGAGAGCCAATGGACATGCTGATAATCGGAAGCCCTTCCCAGGACTTTCAAAACGTTTTAAACCAAGATAAGGATTTAGTAAGATATCAGGTAAGGAAAGTCAGTACTTTAACAACTAATGCAGAAGAAATCCTTGCAGAATATGATATTGTAGTATTAGACCAGCACTTGGAAGCAAACAAAGAAGTTTCAAGACAGTTAGGGGAAGCAGTCCAAAAATATGTTTCTTCTGGAGGAAAATTCATTTTAGTAATGGATTCCGGAATTCGAAGACAAAATGATTCTGCAGTGTTGGGATGGGAAGCGACTTTTGGAGACATTGTTCCGGTTAAATGCGACAGAGAAGGAGCAAGCGATACTCCAAGCTGTTTAAACAGAGTTTATGTTGCTGGAAGAATTTACAAAGACGACTGGAAGCATCCAATCATGAAAGGAATTGAATTTGCCCCAAGAGAAGGCGGAGCATATATGCTGGAAACCTTTCCGGTTAATCTAACAGGAAAACAGGTTGCATGGATTGAACAATATCCTTGGGAAAACCAGACAGAACAATATCCTGGAATAGTAGAAAAAAAGCTTGTAATAGGAAAAAGCTTGTACTTTGGTTATGATCCGGGAATCTCAAAAGGAATTTTTGACGCAACTCTTAAGTATTTAAGGTAAACTTTAGTTTACCTTTCTTCTTTTTTTATTAAATAGTAATATTAATAAACACAATCTTTCACTATTTTTTATAGTTTTTTTAACAGTTTACTTATCACAATAAAATGGAGGAATACAGTATGGCAGAAGAAAACACTATTTTTATCGGAAAAAAAGGAACAATGGCTTATGTTTTAGCTGTTGTAACCCAAGTAAATGCAGGAGCAAAAGACGTTACAATTAAGGCAAGAGGAAAGGCAATTTCTAGAGCAGTTGATGTTTCAGAAATAGTTAGAAACAAATTCCTGAAAGACATGAAAATAAATAATATTTCAACTTCAACAGAAGAACTTTCTTCAGAAGAAGGCGGGCCAATAAAGGTTTCTTCAATAGAAATCACTTTAACAAAATGATTTCCCCTTCTTTTTCTCTTTTTTTTTTATTTTTATTTTAAAAAGTTATTAAGGCTTTTTTTTTCTTTTTTTTAGGGACTCCATTGCTAAGTCAAGCATGCTATTATCATAATCGCCATCTCTTAACTTATTTAGCTGTTCTTCAGGAAACTCTAATTCTCTTAGCTTATCTATTTCTGCTTTAGGCATTGGTTGTCTGTCACGAGGAGTATCTACTGGCTTTTTGTATGTTTTTTTTCTTTTTGTACCCATTCCTATTGCTCTGCTCACAGGTTTTGTTTTAGTTCTATTTTTTTGCGGTGGTTTTCTAAACTTTCTTCTTGAAGTCAAAACCATTTCAGCAGCGCTTTGGGCATTTGGCAGTCGCCCTATTTTAATTATTATATGCATAGGCACTCCTGCTTTAGTAAGTTTTAGCACAGCTGAGGCAGGCAGACCTCCTATTTTTGTTATTCCTCTGTTATTACTTCTTCTTCTTTTTCCATCTCTAAATGCACTTGAATTAAAATTTCTTTTTGCTTTTATAACCATAAAATAAAAACGCATTCAATCTTTAAAAACCTTTTCAGTAATCCAAAAAGTTTTTTTGTTTCTGTATTATTAAATCCATGCTTTGCCGGTAACTGCATTCAAACATGTTTTAATACTTTTTTATATTTTTTTATTAGGTGATTTAATGGCAAAACTTTGGAGATGTGAAATTTGTGGAGACCCTTATATTGGAGATGAGGCTCCATCAAACTGTCCTTTTTGCGGGGCAAAAAGAGAATACATTAAAGAATTTAAAGAAGCAAAAGTAAATTTTGATGTAGAGTTAACAGAAAAAGACAAAGCAAATGTAGAAAAAGCCCTTCAGCTTGAAGTAAGCAATACAAATTTTTATTTTTGTTCATCAAAAAAAGTAAAAGAAGAAGAAGGCAAAAAACTTTTCAAGATATTGGGAAAAGTTGAAGCAGAACATGCTTCAATCTGGAAAAAAATATTAAAACTGGAAAGCATTCCCAGTTCAAACGACGAGTGTTCAGAAGATTATCTTGAAGACCTGAAAGAATCCCATCAAAGAGAAGAAAATGCAATAGGGTTTTACAAAAAAGCAGCTGAAGAAGCCGATAATGAAAGAGTAAAAGAAATATTTATTGCTTTGGTTGAAGTTGAATCAGATCATCTTGCATTATCTGAAGAAAGAGGTGCAAAATAGGAGGTAATTAAATGACTGAATTAAACAATATTTATAAGTGTGAAATCTGCGGAAACATTGTTGAGGTTTTGCATGCAGGTTCAGGAGAACTTGTCTGCTGCGGGCAGCCAATGAATCTATTAGAAGAAAAAACAGAAGATTTAGGAAACGAAAAACATGTTCCAGTGATTGAAGAAACAGAAAAAGGAATTAAAGTCAAAGTAGGTTCAGTAGAGCATCCAATGGAAGAAAAGCATTTTATTGAATGGATTGAATTGACTGCAGACAAAAAAAGATTTAAAAAGTTTTTAAGTCCAGGGGAAAAACCAGAAACGTTTTTTGAAGTAAAAGCAGAAAAACTTAAGGCAAGAGAATACTGTAATCTGCACGGCTTGTGGAAAACAAAATAAAACAAGCCAAATCCTTTGATTATATAAATTTATATAACTGCTTCTAATCTAAAAACCTAAAACGAAAAGTATATAAATATCATGATACTATCATGATATGACATGAATAATCATGACGCGTTTAGGGAGTTACTTAAATCAAGGGAGGCAGTAAAAAAGCTTTCACCTAAGTTTGAAGAACTCACTATGGACGTTAATGAGATATTCCAGCAAAGCAAAGATCCGTTCTTTGTTTCAATGCTGTTATTTAAGTTGGCTCAGGAAAGGGAAGCAACAAACAAAATTTTGTCTGAAATTAACGACAAGTATGACAAAATGATGTTGGAACTTAAAACAAAAGGTTTGCCTGAAGTGCGGGAAGAAACTTCTTTCAACCTGCTTGCAGACCAAGACAAAAAAATAATGGATTTGGTTTCAGAAAAAAACGCTGTCACTGCATCAGAAGTAAAAGATGCATTAAAATACAAGGGATTAAATGCTGCTTCGCAGAGGCTGAATAAATTATTCAAAGAAGGATACCTCAAAAAAGCCCAGTCCGGAAAAAAAGTGCTTTACTTCATAAAACAATGAAGTTTTTGTTACACCTTTTTTTGAAAAAGGTGTTTTGCTTTACTCCCACCATTTGTGCCGAGCTGTTAAATCACTAATTAAGACCCCCTTAATTTTTTTAATGGCCCGGCACAAAACCTTTTTACAAAAGCTTTACCAAAAATTGCTTCGCTTAAAACTTTTTAAAAAAAAGTTTTATCAAAAAGTTGCTTAACTTCCTTAACTCAAAATACCAAAACAACCTTTAAACCTTTTAGAAAAAGCTTTACCAAAAACAAAAGGTTGAACAAAAAACCAAAATAAAAGTTTGCTAACTTCCTTTGCCTTAGCAGAATCTCTTGGGGCGCTTTGCGCAAGCAAAGCGTTTCCATCTATTTCTTTTTCATGTTTGTAAAGAACGCTCTATCGAGCTGAAAGCGAAGATAGTGTTTCGTGCTCAAACGGCGAAACGTTTGCTACCAGCGTTCTATTTCAATGATTTTTGTTTCTATAATTCTTTGAAGCATTTTTTCTGTTATCTCTAAATCTTTTTTCAGATATTCGTTGATTTTTTCATAGTTTCCTTTAATGCATTCATCTGCAACCATTGAGCCGTCCATTTCATGCAGTTCAATCCCTAAAGCTTCTCCAAACTCTTTTAGTTTTCCTCTTGTTGCTCCATAACGAAAAGCAGAAACTTTTTCTCTTAAATCAATTACTTCCTTTAAAACAAATGGAGTGATTTTTACATTATTAATAAAGCTTCTTGTCACAAGAAAAGGCAAATCAAAATCTTTTATATTAAACCCGACAATTTTTTTCTCTGGTTTTGTTTTTTTTATTTCTTCTAATTCTTTCCAAAATTCTTCTAGCATTTGTTTTTCATTTTTATCATGAATGATTACTGTTTTAGAGTTATACCTTAACCCAATTGCAACTAATTTTGAATCAATTGGATTCAACAATTTTTTCCTTTCAGTTTCACTCAATTCTTCATACTTGTCCAAATTTGTCGGACAGGTTTCTGTATCTAAAATAATGTATTCCATAAACACTTTCCTTCTAAAACAGTTTTTAAGTTTAGTGAGAGCTGAGTGCAGGTGATTATGCAGCTAAACTCTGGCAGTTCATTAACTGAAGAGAATAATTTAATGCATTTCTTGCTTCGCTTAAGACTGAGTTGAAAGTTTTTTCCCCCATTACTTCTTGTGCACTAATCAATCCGTCGCTTTGTTTCTGCCTTAATTCTGAGTTAAGAGAATTTATTGCTTTTACTAAATCTGAATGATAGTCTCCTAATGCACTCAAACTTCCTTGTTGAAACATTTTTTTGAACCCAGGAAAATCTCCTAAAACTCCAACCAACTCATTAAAGTAAACCAGTTTTCTTGAGTTGTTTTTTTCAGTTAAACCTGTTGTTTTTGCACTTCTTAAAAATCTTTCTGCCTGCTGTAAATCTGCTAAACTGCTTTTTCCAAAAGTTAATGTTCTGTAAACTAATTGAGTTTGCTTTTCTTTTGGAAGTTTTCCTCTGCGCAATGCAGCAGATCTTCTTGCAGAAACAAATTCTGACTCAATTGCTTTTAGTGTTCTTATGTCATAATAAACTGGATGAATTTTGTTGTCAATTGTTCTCTGGTCAACTCTAAAAAGTTCTCTTAAAACTTTTTTTGTTTGTTCTTGTTCTGTTCTAAGACTTTGTCTGTGTTCATCTAGTTCAGGTAATACAACTATTGCTTGTTCTGAGACAGGGATTCTTGGAAGATGGTTAAATGCTTTAATTATTTCTTTTGCTGAAACTCCATGCCTTTTAGCCAAACGAACTGCTACTTTGCTTTCTAACCCTAATTTTCTAATATAAAGTATTGCATCAAAGTGTCTGCATGCGCCTTCTTCTGTCCAATCGCAAAGCTGTCTTAATTCATTATAGGTTTTGCTTGCGCTTGATTCTCTTAAAGTTCTGATTCTTTTTCCTTTTAGGTTAACCCATTTGTTGAATCTTCTTTCATCAGTTTTTTTTCTTCCTTTTCTTCTCCTTACATGAACATCATCTGTCAAAGAAGTTCTAACAACATTTTCTAATCTTAGTGAGTTGATTAATGCTTCCCCAAAAATGTGTGCTGCATTAAAATAATCTATTTTGGAAAACAAATAGTGGTCTCCAATTTCTACATTTATTGGTCTTGTTACTCTTCTTTTTATTTTGGATGTTCCTCTTGCTTGAAGCAGATTAACTTTAATTTCTCCTTGGTTTATCATTTTTGCAGTTAAAAGTTTATTTCCTGTTTTTGTTCTGATTTCATGTACTGCAGTTTTTGGAGCTCCGGTTAAATAAGCTTTGTGAGCCTGTACATGAGAAAAAGGACCCCTTACTCTTTTAATTTTATTTCTAGGTTTAACTATTTTAATTCTTCTTCTCATAACAAAATACTGTTTTCTTTCTATAAAATAGTTTCTTCCCTTGCTAAATTTGTTTTTGCGTAGCAAAAACGTTTTTGGCAACCTGTCTTTTTTCGAAAAAGGCGGAGCAAAAACTATTTAATTAACTTATTCTATTCTATTACAGATACTATGGCTATAGACTTGGGAGAAAAAAGATCTGTTGTTGGCAGAAGCTTAAATGACTTAGAAAAGCACAGAGAAAAAGGCACAGCATATATTGCAAAAATTGTAATGAGTTCAGGTGAAAGGCCTGTTTTAGGAAGAAAAATTTTAATGGACATAGCAAAACCTCATGTGGTTTTAATCTGTGGCAAAAGAGGCGGAGGAAAGTGTCTTGACGGAGAAACACTTATTACATTAGAAGATGGTTCAAGAATTCCAATAAAAGATTTAGAAAAAGACAAAAGAAAAATTTTGAGTTTAGATTCAAAATACAAAATGGAAAAAACAAAGAAGACAGAGTTTTATAAAAGAAAAGTAAACAAGATGCTTAAAGTTTCCTTAAGAAGCGGGAAAGAAATTAAGTTAACACCAGAGCATCCTTTGCTTACTATTGATGGCTGGAAACCCGCACAAGAACTAAAAAAAAGCTTCAGAATAGCAACGCCAAGAAAGATTGAATCTTTTGGAGAAGAATTTCTAAAAGAAAGCGAAGTAAAGTTATTGGCTTATTTAATTGCAGAAGGGCATACAAAAAGAAAAACTGTCTGGTTTACTAATAAAGATGAAAAAATAGTTGAAGATTTTAAAAACTCTGTAAATGATTTTGATTCAAATTTAACTGTAAACTTAAGTTCTAACATAAATTATAGAGTAGTGTGCAAAAATATTAAACAAAAAATATTGAAAAACAAAAGGCATAATGGAAAATTTGCAAAAGGAATTAAATTCAATAAACCCAATACCCTCAAAAACTGGTTTGAAGAACTAGGAATTTATAATTTAACTTCAGGAGATAAACTTATTCCTGAGATTATTTTTAAAGTTCCAAAGCCAAAAGTTGCCTTGTTTTTGAACAGATATTTCAGTTGTGACGGAACGATTTATTTTGATAAAAACACAAAAACTTGGAGAATTTCTTGTGCTTCAAATTCAGAAAAAATAATCAGAGGAATCCAGCATTTACTGTTAAGGTTTGAGATTCTAAACACAATAAGAAAAAAAATAAACATACTTAATGGAAAAGCTTTTGGCAGTTTTGAGTTGGAGTTAATAGGAGAAAATGTTGAAAAGTTTTTGAAAGAAATAGGCTTTTTTGGAAAAAAAGAATTGCTGCAAAAAAAAGCAGTTCAGGAAATAACTTTTTTGAATAGGAATCCAAATATTGATACTATTCCAAAAGAAATCTGGAATCATTACCGGCCAAAAAACTGGGCGGAAATTGGAAGAAAGTTTGGGCGCAAATTCCCAAAAAGTTTGAGGGAAAGTATTCATTATTCTCCAAGCAGGCAAAAGCTTTTGCAGATTGCAAAAGAAGATGAAAATGAATTAATCCAAATGGTTGCACAGTCAGACATTTTTTGGGATGAAATAAAAGAGATAGAAGAATTAAACGGAGAGTTTCTGGTTTATGATTTAACTGTTCCTGAAAACCACAATTTTGTTGCAAATGACATTATTGTTCATAACTCTTACACAATGTCTGTTTTATTAGAAGAGTTTGCCCGCCAGCCTGTTCATATAAGAAAAAGAATTTCTGTTATTGCAATTGACACTGTAGGAATCTTTTGGACTTTAAAAGTTCCAAACAAAGAAGAAAAAGGAGAACTCTTTAACTGGGATTTAACTCCAGAAGCAACTGATGCAAGAGTTTTAGTTCCAAAAGGAAAATTATCTTTTTATAAAGAAAAAAAAATCCCTGTAGATGGAGCATTTACAATTAAAGTCTCTGAATTAGAATCAGAAGAATGGCTTGCATTATTTGGTTTAACCTGGAAAGAACCAGAAGGAGTATTGCTTTCCCGTATTATAGAATCAGTCAAAGAAAAACTTGGAACATTGTATGACATCCCAAAAATCATTGCTGCAATCAAATCAGATAAAGATGCAGAAAAAAGAATAAAAGATGCAGTAATTGGCAGATTAAAAATAGCAAAAAGTTGGGGCTTGTTTGAAAAGGAAGGAACAAAAATAAAAGATTTAGCTGAACCAGGAAAAATTACAATAATTGATGTTTCTGCTTATAGGCAGGCAATTGGAATGGAGGGCACAAGAGAAATTATTGTTGCTCTTTTAGGCAAGAGATTATTTGAGCAAAGAATGCTTTACAGAAAAGAAGAAGAAATAAAATTAATTGAAGGAGAAAAAAAAACAAGCGATATGCCTATTGTCTGGATGCTAATCGATGAAGCTCATATGTTTATGCCAAAAGACAGGCCAAGCATGGCTTTAAAAGTTTTATTGGAATGGGTTAGAGTTGGAAGACAGCCTGGCTTAAGCTTAGTGCTTGCAACCCAGCGTCCGAATAAACTGCACCCAGATTCTATTTCTCAGTGTGATTTATTTATCAGCCATAGAATGACTTCCCAGCCAGACATTGAAGCAGTTTCTGCTTTACGCCCTTCTTATATGCATCAGAACTTTGACAAATATTATCAGGAAATGCCGCGCTCTAAAGGTTATGCTTTGATTTTAGATGATAACACTGAAAAACTCTGGATGGTTAAAATCCGCCCAAGATTTTCCTGGGACGGCGGAGTAACTGCATCTGCTTTTACTGAGTGATTTTATGAAAAAGGAGGGATTTTAATGGATGAGAAAATAAAGAAAGCAATTTTTATTGTAGTAATTTTTGTTTTTGGCATTTTAGCCTTAAATTTTATATTAAATATTTTTACTCCTTGGTATTATCCATCTGATGATCCTTATGAAAATTCTGAAAACCTTTTGAAAGCAATGGATGCTACTCCTTATAAGGAAAAAGTTTCATCTAGATTTTATTTTGCAAAAGAAGATACAATTAATTCTGCTGCTCTTGCAGACGAAATTCTTTTGGAAAAAAATCAAGTGTGTTTAAGCATTGAAGAAGATTTAACAGGTTTTGAAGTGCAGGAAAATTCTTTGATTTCTTATTCAAGAGATTCTGATGCAAGAGTTCAGTTAGCAGGAATTTGCGGTCCAAAGGATGAATTTGTTTCAGAAAATTTGATTGAAAACTATGCACCTGTTATTTCTTCTCGCGGTTTTGATTTTTTCAGTTCAGGTTGTGCTTCAACTTGTTTAGACAGCCAGAGATGTTGCGTGTTGTTTTTGTTTGACTCTGAATAATCTACTATGATTAGAGCTTTTTACTTAGTGAAAGCTTAAATACTACTTTAATTTTTTATTAAAAGTGGTTTTAATGGAAGAAAAAGCACAAGCCGCATTAAAATATCTTTTACTTATCGGCGGAGCAGTTTTAGTGGCAGCAGCAGTTATAGCTATTATGACTGACATTTTTGAATTTGGCTGAAGTAGAATTCATGAAGGGCTGCACGACTTTGAGCATCAAACTTAAAAGTGATTTTATAAAAAAAGTTTTTTTGTTGGTTTTTTTGGTTTTTGTTTTTGTTGGCTGTACTCAATTAGGAGTAAAAGATTGCGGAACAGATTTAGAGTGTTTTATTGAAAGCATGGAAAACAGAGAAAAAGCTAAAGTAAGTTATGATAAAGGGCTTTCTATTGATAATTCATTTGATAGGTGCCCATATTCACAGTTAGGTGCAGGAAAAGATGTTACTGCAGGAAGCGGGGAAGCAGAAATTGTTAAATATGATGAGCTTACTGCATAGGTAGTATTCACAAATATTAAGCACGAGATTTTTGTTGATGGCACTGTGGAAGTTAAAACAACATATTTAGGTAAAGTGAAATGTTTTTTTGATTTAATTGAAGTGGATTCAACGCAGAAAATGTGTGAAGGGCATTCTAAGACAATGCTAAGAAAATGCAATAAAATAGATGAAGAATAAGATATATACACTAACTTTTTATCATTCCCAAAAAGTATTTATGCAGTTTTGTGTCTAAAGCAATTTCCGGATGGCAGGCTGAAGCCAAAATGTTTTTTTCGCGAATGATTACCGGAAGGTTTTTCATTTTTCCCAGCACTTTAACGTTTTTTCCAAGTGCACTGATTTTTGGCGCGCGAATAAAAGAAACTGAAATTGTTCCAAAAGAAGTTTTAATTTTTTTATCAAAAGAGTTTTGCTGCGAACCATAAGGATTTCTTTCCATTGTAGCATTAAGCAGTTTCAAAGAATAACCATTTTTTCCGATTATTTTTTTTGCCAAAACAATTGCTCCAGCGCAGGTTCCAAAAACAGGCAGTCCTTTTTTTGCTCTGGAAATTATTTTTGCTCCTAAACCGGTTTCTTTCAAAAGCTTTGCAATAGTAGTTGATTCCCCGCCTGGAACAATTAGTGCATCAACTTTATTCAAATCTTTTCTGGTGTTAACAAAAACATTTTTCACTTTAAGTTTGTCTAAAATTTCTTTGTGTTCCTCAAAATCTCCCTGTAAAGAAAGAATTCCTATTAGCATTAAATCACTTAACAAATCAATGAAATAAATATGCTCCAAAAAGTTTTATTTTCTTTGCTTTCAGAGGCAGTCTACTTTGCAAATGTTTATATTTGTTATGTGTATTAAATATTTTAAATAAATTAAATATCGGAGGCCTTCCGTATGCCTATAATAACTTTATCAGTTCCAGAGGAGTTGAAGAAAGAAATGGAAAAATCAAAGTTTGTTAACTGGTCAGAGGTTGCAAGAGAAGCAATAAAAGAAAAAATTTTACAGCTTAGAGTATTGGATTCTCTTGCTTCAAAATCAAAACTGACTGAAAAAGACGCACTGGAACTTGGGAAGAAAATAAATAAATCCCTGCATGAAAGGTATGCAAAGAAGTCCGGTGCTCGTTGATGGAGTTAGTAATAGACTCAAATGTTGTTTTTTCTTCAATTATTTCTTCTAAAGGAAAAACAAGACGCTTAATGTTTTTCAGTTCCCTTAAATTGCATGCTCCAGAATTACTGCTAGAAGAAATTGAAAAACACAGAAAAGAAATACAAAGAAAATCTGGCTTTTCTGAAGAAGAATTTGATTTAGCTTTATCTTTAATTTTTTCTAGAATAAATTTTATTGAATCGAAAGAATTTGAACACTTTATTCCTTTAGCAAGAAAGGTTTGCCCTGACCCAAACGACACAGAATTTTTTGCTTTAGCTTTATCCAAAGATATTGCTTTATGGTCCAATGATAAAGCACTAAAGAAACAGGATGAAGTAAAAGTGTTTTCTACTACTGAATTGCTGGAAAAATTTGGAAAGTGGAAAATATATGTTAAAAAAGAGTAGCAGAGATTTAAACTCCGCGTTTGGCGTATTTTTCTTTTAATTCAGATATTTCGTTTCCTTTCATTGCTTTTCCTAAATTAAAAGAAGCTTTTGCAATCTTATCCGGCTTGTCAAAGTATGTGGTTGCCTGAACTATTGCTCTGCCCAGTTTTGCTGGGTTGCTTGATTTAAATATTCCTGAACCGACAAAAACCCCTTCAACTCCTAACTGCATTACTAATGCAACGTCTGCCGGAGTTGCAATTCCTCCTGCAGCAAAATTTACTACAGGAATTTTTCCTTTTTTCAGAGTTTCTTTTAGCAAAGAATCCGGAACATTTTGTTTTCTTGCCCATAATTTCTGTTCATCAGTATCTTTTCCTTTTAGAGTTGTAATTTCTGAATTTATTGTTCTAACATGTTTTACTGCTTCAATTATGTTTCCTGTTCCTGCTTCTCCTTTTGTTCTAATCATGCTTGCGCCTTCGTTTATTCTTCTTAAAGCCTGTCCTAAATCTATTGCTCCGCAGACAAAAGGAGTTTTGAATTTTGTTTTGTCTATATGAAACTCTTGGTCTGCTGGAGTTAATACTTCTGATTCATCAATAAAATCTATTCCTAATTCTTCTAAAATCTGTGCTTCCCCGAAATGCCCTATCCTTACTTTTGCCATTACTGGAATTGAAACTGCTTTCATTATTTTTTTTATTAAAGCAGGGTCTGACATTCTTGCTACTCCACCGTCTTTTCTTATGTCTGCTGGAATCCTTTCTAATGCCATTACTGAAACTGCGCCTGCTTTTTCTGCTATTTTTGCCTGCTTGTCATTGGTTATATCCATTATGCAGCCGCCTTTTAGCATTTTAGCAAGACCTCTATTGACTCTGACTCTGTCTTTCATTTTCAATCACTTTTTTTATTTATAATTTTTTTTAAACTTTTTTAAAAGCTTGTTTTGATACAACTTTTTTTAAAAGTTGTTTTTGATAAAACTTTTCTTAAAAGTTTTTTAGTCTTCTTTCCATGTTCCGTCAAACTGTTTGCATAGCCTGTCAAGCCTTCTGATTCTTGTGTTGTCTGAATCAACTGAAATGGTTTTTTTGCCTTTTAATACTATTTTCAGCAGTTCGTTTTCTATCCTAGCGTTTTTGAATAAGCTTTTTTTTTCTATTATTTCTAAAAGCTTTGAAACTTTTTCTACAGGCATATTAAGCAGTTGATTTCCTTTTGGCTCTTCTTTTAGTTCTCCTGCTATTTCTTCTAAATTAACTGTTCCAACAAACTCTGGTTTGAATGAAATTCTTGAAATAGAAAATAAAGGATAAGCTTGTTTTACAAATTCTGCCATTGACTCTTCTTCTTTAAATTCATATATCCTGTTTGTTCTAAAGCTTTCAAGAAACAGTTTTGTTCTTGTTGCCTTATCTTCAAAAGAATTAACTTTTTCTTTTAAAACTGAAAGGTCTTCTTCCATTTTTTTATGCAATGATACAAGCTTTTTTTCTTTTATCTCTTTTGATGCAATTGAATTCAATGAAGGATTTTCTTCTGTTAGTTTTTCTATTGCAAGCAGATTGTCGTATGTTTCTTTAATCATTTTATTCAGTTCTTCTGCTTCAGCAAACTGTTTTGAAACTTTATATAAATTATTTTCTGCTTTTTTTAAAGCAGAATTTAACTGCACTTTTTCGTTTGTCATTTACTTCCCTATTTATTGAACAGAATAATCTATTTAACTTTATGCTAGTTTAATGTTTTAAGGTATTTAAATGAATAGAAAAAACCTCTTGTATTTTTCTGCTTTTGTTTTAATTATTGCTTTATTTTCGCTTTTAAGCGATTTTTTTCTTTTATTAGTGCACGGAGCAAGCCAAGCTGTTTTTGAAGGAAACTCTATTGGAAAAACCCTTGTAATGCTTTTCTGGTTTTTCTTTTTGCCTTTAATTTCTTTTGCTTGCATTAAATTCAATTTATACAAAAAACTACAGCCTTTCTCTAAAAAACTTCTCTTCTTTTTCCTTGCTTTTGCTGTTTTAGGTTATTTTTTGGGTTTGCTTCAGTTTTCTTTGATTGCAGCGGAATTCCAGTCTTTTGGGCCTTTTGCCACAATAGCAGAAAAAGACGGAGTATTAAGCTGGCAGGCATCAAAATTAAGCCATAATCATTTCCCTAAAGCTTCTTTGTATGTGGTTGAATCTTTTCTTGGTTTGAATTTGAAAGGCTTTGATGATGGTTTTCCTTGGTATTCTTTTATTTCAGACCCTGAACTTTGGGCTTTCTTTTATTTATTGATTGAAGCAGTGATTTTGTTTGCAGGAATTTTGTATATCAATTCCAGAATAAAAGAGATTTCTTTCTTTGATTTTCTGGTTTTCAGTGCAGGCCTTTTAGCAGTCTTGATTTCTGTTTTAGACGGCGGAGTTGCTTCAGGCGCTGCAATGATGGCAATATTTTTCATTACGCTTTACCTCTCAAAAAATTATTTGAAAATAGAAAACCGTGCTCTTGCAACTCTGCTGCCTTTAATGGTTATTGGTTTTATTGGTTTTGCTGATGTTGTTGTTCCATTGGAAATAGGAAACAACTTTTATGCTTCTGCAATTATTTTGTTTTTTGGTTTAAGTTATTATTTTTTCTCAGAAAAAAAAGCAGGAAGATTAAACTTTAGTTTGCTGAACATTGTTTTGGCTTTGATTTTCTTTTCTTCTCTTTTTATTACTGCAGAAGAATACCTTGAATTTTCTTTTGGAAGAGAAATCCAGCCAGGCTATCTTGCCTTGACTTTTCAGGAAAAGCCGGAAAACGCAGGAATTTTTGTTTACGGCCTGCCGGCTGAATTAGGAAAAGAAAAAGTTGATGCAAAAGTAAAAGCCTTTGGAGAAATATTGGAGTCAGATAAAGCAGGCTGGAGCTATTATGCTTTAATTCAGCCTGAAAGAAATTTCCGCACAGGAGAATTAGAAGTTTTACTGCAAAAAAAATTCAGTTCAGACTCTTATCTGTATGTTGAACAGGTTACTCCAATGAAAAAAATTGAATCATACAAGATTTTATGGTTCACTGATGATTTTAATTCAGATGACTTACTCCGGGAAGAATTTCTTGCTTCAAAGATAATTCGAAAAACAGACAATTTAGAAGAAAAATCAACTGAAATTGTTTTAGAGGAAAAAACCCCTTATTTGTGGCAGATGCTTTCAGTTTTGTCTGAAATCAGAAACAATGGTTTTGAAGGAAAAGTTTTAGTAATCAAAAAATCCTAATCCGAGTGCTTAACAGCTTGGCTGAGCAGAGTAAATGCTGTGCACTGTTACTCACGGACGGAACCGCGAAGTGAGAGGAGGGAGATTCGAACTCCCGATCTACGGCGTGTGAGGCCGTTGTCATTGCCAACTAGACCACCCTCTCCAAAATCCTTTCATTTTACATTGGCTACTGCTCCAATTGCAGCTGCATAAGCTGGGTTTTCCAGAAAAACTGATTCAGCTGAATCAAACAATTTCCTGCATTCCTTAAATGTTTTCCTGAAGATTTTTGATTCTGAAAGTGAGCCAGAAAAAACAATTTTCTTGTGCTTTAATGCTTTTGCTGCAAACAATGCATTGGTTGAAATTCCCTGAAAAACTGAATTAAACACTCCTGCAAGCAGATCTTCTTCTTTTTTTGATTTTATTTTTCCAAAATTTGAAACTGAAACATTTCCTTTTAGTAATCCAATGCCTTTAGGATAGACATCTGAAAGCATTAAATCAATTTTTTTATAATCTCCTTTTTCTGCTTTTTTTTCTATTTCTTTGAAATCAGTTTTTCCTGTTAAAAGTTTGCTTAAACCTAAAATTGTTTTTCCGCCTATTGCTGTTCCTCCGATATGCCCTGCTTTTTCTTTTCTGACTGAAACAAAACAACAGCCTGTTCCAATTGAAGCAGCTAAAAAGTTTTTTTCTTTTGAAAGAAATCTGCTTCCTCTAGCTATTGCATGTATTTCATTTATTCTGAAAATCTTTTTTCCTTTTTGTTCTGTCAGTTTAGAAGAGTAAGCGCCTGTAACTGCAATTTTTTTTTCTTCCGAAAAAAAGGTGTCAGAAAAAAATCTTTTAATCTGTTTTTCTAAGCTGGTGTTTTCTTTAAGAAAAACTCTTTTTTTTCTTTTAATCTTTCCATTCTCTATTTCTACTGCTTTGAATGAACTGATTCCTAAATCGACTCCAATCATTTTAATCTTTCCTATTTAGTTGGCGAAGCATGCTTGACTGAAACTGTTTCGGCAGTTTAGTACGAGGCACGATTTTCAATCGTGCTAGCGCAACTTTATGTTGCGCCTCGTTGTTCGCGAGCGAAATCGCGAATGCATGGGACAGGATTCGAACCTGCGAACCCACTAAGGGATGGGGTCCTAAACCCCACGGATTTGACCGGACTTTCCTACCCATGCGTACTTATTGAATAGTTTATGGAATACTTTTTATACTTCTGCCTGTTTTCTGTGATTCTGTTTAAATAATTTTCTGGGACGAACTTCTTGAATGAAAAGAGTAATAAATTTTTTTATGCCAAAAGAAGATGTTTTTTTTGATTTGCTTACAAACCAGGCAAAAGTTGTCTGCAAGGCTGGAACTGTTTTCGGAAAATTTTTAAGAGATTATGATGATTTAAGTTTGGCTCAAAAAAAGAAACGCTTAAAAGAAATTGTTAAAATAGAGCATGAAGGAGACAAGTTAATTCGTGAAACAATTCGTTTGCTTAATAAAAGTTTTATTACTCCGATTGACAGGGAAGACATTCACAGGTTAACTGAATTATTGGATGATTTGATTGATTCAATTGATGATATTTCCCAAAAGCTTTTACAGTATGAAATAAAAGAAATTCCAAGAGATTTGCTCTCATTGTCTGCTGTTTCTTTGAATTCTCTTCAGGAAGTCCATAGAGCTGTTTCCTGCTTGAAAAAACCTGATTCTATCAGTGTTCATTTAAGAAAAATCCATGATTTAGAGGATGAAGGAGACAAAATTTATTATGATGCAATAACTGCTTTGTTTAAAAAAGAAAAAAACGCTTTGGAGATAATAAAAAGAAAAGATTTGTATGAAGGAATTGAAGACCTTTTGGATAAAACTCAGGATGTTGCAAGAATAGTTGAAGGCATTGTGGTAAAGCATGCTTGACCCTTTTTTTTTGGTTGTAATCGGAATAATCATTGCTTTAATTTTTGATTTTGGAAATGGATTAAATGATGCAGCAAATGCAATTTCTACTGTTGTTGCAACAAGAGTTTTGTCTTTGCGTGCGGCAGTATTGCTTTCTGCTTTTTTTAATTTTGTTGCAGCTTTTGTTTTTTCTGTTGCAGTTGCAAAAATGATTGGAAAAGGTTTGGTTGATCCTGAAGTTGTCACTACAGTAATTGTTATTAGCGGTTTAATCGGCTCTATTGTCTGGGTTTATTTTTCTTCTTTTATTGGACTGCCTGTTTCTGCTTCTCATGCTTTAGTCGGAGGCTTTGTCGGATCTGCTTTAATCGGCGCAGGAATTGATGCTTTGATTGTGCCCGGGATTTTGCTTGTTTTTGCTTTTATTTTTATTGCCCCGATTTTGGGAATGATTGGTTCTTTTTTGTTTTCTGCTCTTGTTTCAAGAATTGTAAAAAATTCTCCGCCTGGAAAAGTAAACAACTGGTTTAAGAGACTGCAGTTAATTTCTGTTTCAGTTTATTCTTTAGGCCATGGAACAAATGATGCCCAAAAAACAATGGGAATAATTGCTATTTTACTTTTTTCTGGCGGCATGCTTGGAACTGAATTTTTTATTCCCTGGTGGGTTATAATTCTTTCTCACACTACAATTGCTTTAGGAACTATTGCCGGAGGATGGAGAGTAGTAAAAACAATGGGGACAAAAATCACTAAATTAAAGCCTTTCCACGGATTTTGTGCTGAAACCTCTGGTGCTGGAGTAATAATTGCAAGCAGTATTTTTGGGATTCCTGTCAGCACTACTCATGTAATTTCTGGTTCAATTGTGGGTGTAGGAGTTGCAAGAAGGATTTCTGCTGTTAGATGGTCTATTGCAAGAAACATTGTCTGGGCCTGGATTTTAACTGTTCCAGTTACTGCTTTTATCGGGGCATTAAGCTATCTAATCTTGAATCCGATATTTAATGCTCTCTAAAAACTTTTTCAGTTTTTCTGCTGCTTTTGCTCTGTGCGAGAATTTGTTTTTGTTTTTTCTTGAAAAAAATGCAAGCACTTTATTTTTTCCTTTTGGGACAAAAATTTTCTCATATGCCATTACATCTTTTTCTTTCAGAAAAACTTTTTCTGTTATTTTCCCATGCAGTTTTCCGCTGAAGATTTTTTTCTTTTTTCCGTCAGTAAAACAGATTACTGTTTTATAAAATGCAGTTCTTTTTTTTCCCTGCAGTTTTTTCAGCAGACCATTTAAACCTAATTTCAGAAACGCTCTTTTTGGCTCTGTTCCTGGAAAATTCCTTAAAGCAGTAAAATAAACTCCTGTGTCTTCTACAATCAACGGCTTTTTCAGTTTTCTAAAGGCCTGTTCTGCTTTTTTTTCTGCAATAAATTCAATTGAACTGCTTTTTGGTTCTTTTAATTCAATCTTTTTCTGTATTAGATGGATTTTTTTCCCCAAAACTGCGTTGATTTCCTGAACTTTGTGCTTGTTTCCTGTTGCAAAAAACAGTTTCATTAATGTTTTGTTTTCCCAAAGGTTTAAATAGCTCTTTATATACATAAGTATAATGAAAAAGCTTTTTTTTGTTTTAATTTCTCTTATAATTCTTTTTTCCGGCTGTTTATTGCAGCCTCAGGTTCAGATTAAAACCCTGACTTCTGAAGGAGACGCTGTTGTTGTAGGGCTTTCAACCAATAAGCCTGTTTCTGCTGAAATTAAAATTCTGAATGATGCAGGAACAATCCTTTGCTCTGATAAATTTAATTTAAAAAATGGAAATCAGACTGTAAAATTAACCTGTGAGTTAACTGAATCAGAGGTTACTGTTTCTGTTTTTGCTGAAGGAACTTCTTTTGCAAGGAAAATGAATGTTGAGTTTGGAGAAGGAGGATTAAACCAGGAAATTTTGGCTTTAGCTAAAACAACTTTTGAAGGAGAATTAATTGAATTATATAAAACTAATTTAGAGAATTCCAGTGAATGCACTGCAGAAAAATTAGTTGAAAGAACAAAAAAGAATCTTGAACAGGCTGCAGTAAATTACCCTGAAAGTTTTGATTATGATTTTGATTTAACTCAGGAAGAGCTTGATGTTTTAGATAAGCAGATAAAAGATATTGACAGATGTGATTTGTATATTGAAAGAAATATATCTGAATTGAATAACAACAAATATTCTGTAAATTATTCTTTGAATGTTGAAGGCGACTGCTCTTCAGTTCAGAGTGGTATATCTTTCCAGGAAGAAGAGATTTTGATAATTGAAGTTGATTTAGCAGACAATTCAACTGAAGTAACTAAAGGAGCAATGTCTAATACAAGCACAAGTAGTGGCCAGGAAATGCAGCAGCAAATGATTGCATCATTTAAGCTAATGGGTGACTGTTTTAAGGCAATGATGTTAGGAGTTAATCCTTTGAATCCAGAAAGTTTTACTACTTCTCAAGATGTTTGTTCTTCTACTGAAGGAAACCTTGAAATAGTCAGCTTTAGCATTGAACCAACTTATATTGTTTTGCAGATTAAAAATAATTCAGATAAAGAGGTTAAATTAACTGGTTTTACTGGATCTCCTGTTCCATTAACTTACATTAATTGTTGTGCTTCTATTAAAGTAGGGGAAACTACAGCAGTAAATTTAAGCGGAAAATTTTCTGAAAAAGGAATTGGAAGTGCAATCAGTCAAAAAATAAATATGTTTTATACTCTTAATGGATTGGATTATGAGGAAGTATCTGATTGTACTGGAACTGTTGAAGATACTTGGGGTACTTATGAAACTGAAATAAAGCCTATTACAGTTGAAATAACTGAAGATAATATGGCTGAAAGCTATCAGAATATTGAAGTAACTGAATTGTTCAGAAAAAGAAATGCAGTAAATAAAATAAGTATAGGGGAATTGGTTCCAATGCAAGGCGATCTTTTTAAAGTTCTTAATGTAGATACTGATGATTTAATGAAAGTTCATGCATATTCTCTGAAACAATATAGAGTGATTGCTCTTACAACCTCTGATTTGCTTAAAGTTGAATCAAAAGAATATATTGAAGAATTAGATGTATACAAACTTGTTCCAGTTGAAGACAATCTTTTGAGGCTTGAATTAGAGCCTTTGGATTTAGGTGATTTAGGATTGTCTAAAGTGATTTTAATTAACGCTGATGATTTAAAAACAATTGGCGGCAATCAAGTAATTGATTTGGATGTTTATAGAATCATTTTTATTGCAAATAATTTGCTGCGGATTAAAAACAATGGATTGGAAAATGAATTAGTTATTTCTGAAATGTATAAAGTAACTGATCTTGAGTTTTCTTCTGTTGACGGAGGAACAGGTTCTGCTAATGAAGAAGTAATTGAGATAATTTCTTCTTCTTAATCATTTCGAATTCTTTTTAATAAATTCCCTGATTTTTTCTGTTCCTTTTTCAATGTTTTCATCTGAGGTTGCAAAAGAAAATCTCAAATGCTCGCCTTCTTCTGGAATTTTTGCTCCAAAGTGAATGTCAGATAAAACTGCCACTCCGACTTCTTCCAGGATTTTTTTTCTTAATTCTTCTGAATCTTTTATTCCGGTGTTTTTGCATGCTTTAGTTACATTTGGATAAGCATAAAAAGTTCCTTTAGGCTTTAAGCAGTTAAACCCTGGGATGTCATTTAGTTCTTTTACTATTAAATCTCTTCTTCTTTTGAATGAAGCAGTCATTTCTTCTGCTTCTTTTTCTGCATCCCTTAAAGCTGCAACTGCAGCATACTGGTTTGGGTGCCCTGCGCAGGCAGTAATGTTTGTAACCCAGGTTGAAAAAGATTTTGCCAGCTTTTCGTTTATTGCATAGCCTATTCTCCAGCCGGTCATTGCAAAAGTTTTTGAAACCCCTGTTGCAATGATTGTTCTTTCTTTCATTCCGTCTATTGCCGCAATGCTTTCATGTTTTCCTTCAAACAAAATGTTTGAGTAGATTTCATCAGAAAAAACCCATAAATCATTTTCTATTGCAATTTCTGCAATTCCTTCCAACACTTCTTTTGTTAATACTCCGCCTGTAGGGTTCTGCGGAGAGTTAATTATAATCAGTTTTGTTTTGTCTGAAACTTTTTTCTTGAAATCATCTAAATCAAAATTAAACTCTTTTGATTCCAGAATATTTGCCGGAACAGGAACTGCGCCATTAACTATTGTTTGTGCTTCATAAATTGGATAACCTGGATTTGGATAAATTACTTCATCTCCTTTTCCGCAGTCTGTTGTGCTCATTATTGTGTGGGTAATAAAACTTTTTGCTCCTGCATCCACTACAACTGCATCAGGGTCTAATTCAATTCCTCTAAGCTTTCCTTCGTATTTTGCAATTTCTTCCCTTAATTCAGGCAGGCCTGCTGAAGCAACATAACCTGTTTTTCCTTGGTTTATTGCTTTTATTGCCGCGTCTTTAATCACTTTTGGAGTGTCAAAATCCGGCTGGCCAATGCAGAAACTGATTATCTCTTTTCCTGCGGCAATTCTTTTATTAACCTCTGCCAATACGACAAACGCGTTTTCTGTTCCCAAGTTTTTTGTCCGAGAAGAAATTTCCATTATTTAAGCCCCCTGAAAATTCATAATTTTTCATAAAACAAAAGTTGCATTCTTTTTTTAAATCTTTTTCAACGGCAGTCAACGAAACAGGAAAAAGTATATTAACTTTAAACTGTTTATTTTGTTTATGAGAAAGTTACCCAGAACAGCGCCAGAGTATTCTATGCCTTCCAGAAAAGGAATTCGCTCTAAACTGAGAAAAGAGCGTGAAATTCGCAAGGGAAAGTTAAGTTCTTATGAAATATCTGAGTTAACTAAAAACAGAAAATTAAGCAGGACAGGCAAAGAACTTGCATTTCGCAGAACGCTGTCTAAAATTCCCTTAAGAAAACCTGTTTCAAGGATAGGGCGTTTACTTCAATATATTCGTTTTTTTAGAGCCCAGATTGGCTCTAGTTTAGTTCATCAGATTCAATTAGACAATGCAATAAGCGCTGAAAAATTCGGATTGCCTTTTCTTCAGTCTTTCCCAAGATTTTCTATTAGAGGAATAAAAAGAAAAAGATTTTCTGTTTCTGTTTCAACTTGTGACTTTGATTATGAGTCTCCTGTTTCCATTACTTTACACCTTCAGGATATGAGCAAAGCGCCTAACAAGAAAACCATGAAAAAAGAAGCACAATTGTTATCTGAAGCAAGACTGGGTTTTGAAAAAGATTCAGTTAAAGTTGAAGCTTTGCAGATAAACTCTATTCTTGAAGACAAAATACCTGAGATCCGGCAATGGCTTGATCGTTTCAAATCAAAAACAGGAAAACCTTGGGCAAATTTTTTGGTTCAGAAAATTGAGGATCAAGCAAGAAAACTTGGATTAAAGCAGGTTAAGATAACTATCCCTGAAAGGTTGTATTATTATCAGAATCCTTTTGTGAAACCAGGCCAAACAGTAAAAAAAATTCGAAAAGGAATGAGGGAACTTTATTACGGCGTTGCAAACGCTATGGATTACAGAATAGAAGGAGACTATTTTGTAAAAGATTTGTAGTTATTCCCTGTAAATCGATTCTACAATCTCTTTTTTTAGTTCAGGAAACTGTGCCAGCCATTGCTTTCTTTCTTCTCTGAGCTTTTCTATTTTTTCTTCAAAATCTTCTTCAGAGTAATATTTTGCAGGGTCGTATTCTGAAAAGTCAAATCCTTCAATCTCTTTTGGAACCAGATAATTCCAGTGAAAATCTTTTTTCCATTCAATTTTTCCTTTTGCAATAAACTTCATTACATCAGTTGACAATTTGATTGAAATGTTTTTCCCTTTTCCAAAGCCTGTTCTTCCGATTCCTCCTGTGTTCATCAAAAAGCACTCTAAGTCTGGATTGTTTTTCAGAATTTCATACACTCTGTTTCCTTCTTCTGCTTCTTTTCCTACAATAAAAGGGTTTGTTCCGACTTCTCTTTTTGACTGCCCTGCTTTTGTCGGGTCGCCTGCAGAAGTTTCAATGCTTTCTCCTAACATGAAAAATGCTGCTGCCTGTTCTGGGTTAAGTTTTGCTATTACAGGAACAATGTCTTCTCTTCTTGTAATAAAAACTATTTTGTCTGCTTTCTGCAAATCAATTTCTGTTCCTGCGCCTTCTACACTATCCCTTGGCAATACTCCGCGGCCGTTTGTAGTTAATTCAAAGTTTTTGAAATCTATTTTTCCGTCTTCAAATACTTTTACATTCTCAAAGATTGCAGTTGGTTTTATTGAAGCTTCATATAATACTTTCTGGCTTTCATCCAGTCCTTCTGTTTTAATGAAAAAACCAAATTCTGTTCCGGCGCAAAATCCTTTTTCGTCCATTAAAACAACATCATCCTGTCTGATGCTGTAAGATTCTTCTCCTTTTAATCCATGGTTGTGGATTGTCAGAGTTGTTTTTCCTGTTCCGCTTAATCCAAACATTATAAACCCGACTTCTTTGAGTTCTCCTTCTTTGTTTTTCACTTTCAATAATTTGCTTCCTGCATGAAACCCTAATCCTTTTGAGTGAACTTTATAGTAGTGCATAGCCATTCTAATAAAAGATTTTTTTACTTCTCCGAAATAATCTGAGCCTAAACAAAAAGTTATATTGTTTTTTGGATAGCAGAAGATTTTTGTTTCAGGCCATTCAGGGACATGAATGCTAATCAGTTCTGGGTTTTTTTCTTTTGAAGGGAAAAGCATATAGTTCCACATTAGCGGAAGTCTTGCATAATCTTTTGTTGTATATAATCTGCATGGAAGTTCGTATTTTTCGTTTGTGCACATTGTTTTATCCATCTGAATTAATTCTTTTCCTTTTAAATATTCAAAAACTTTTTCTGCCAGCTCTTCTGCTTCTTTTTCTGAAATTTGTGCCTGCTTTACTCCTAGTTCTACTTCCGGCACAATAAAAGTTTTTTTTGCGCTTCTGCTTCTGATTTTTGAAACAAAAGAAGCTGAATTATATTCTGTTGTTTTTTCGTCTACTGCCATTTTTCTTAGTTCTTCTGCTGAAGGATTTGCAGTTATCTTGCAGTTTTTTTCAAGCTGTTCAATTAAAAATTCTTTTTTCATTTTTACTCCTCTTTTTTTTCTTTTTAAGAAGAAATTTAGTTTTCAAAAACTATTTAAACAGATTGAGTCTTTTTTTATGAGAACTGCAAGAAATATGTTTAAAAACATTGCTGTTCTTAGGTTTGCCTAACAATACCTTTTTTTTGTTGGGTTTTTGGAAGTTATTTTTATGCCTGCAGATATAATCATTAATGCAAAAAATGTTGTCAAAACCTATGACATGGGTGCAGTTAAAGTCCATGCGCTGAACGGCGTGGATTTTGAACTGAAAAAAGGAGAGTTTGTTTCTATTATGGGCCCTTCTGGAAGCGGTAAAACAACTTTACTGGATGTGTTAAGCGTTTTGTTAAGGCCGACTTCTGGAGAGGTTTTCATAAACAAAAAACCGATTTCTAAAATGGATGACAATGAACTGGCAAAAATCAGGGGAAAAACTATTGGTTTTGTTTTTCAGACTTTTAATTTAATTAACAGGCTGAGTGCAAAAGAAAATGTTATGATGCCTTTATGGTTTCAGGGTGTTCCAAAATCAGACAGAGAAAATAGGGCAGAAAAAATCCTTTTTGATGTTGGTTTGGCTGACAGAATAAACCATAAGCCAAGCGAATTATCCGGAGGACAAAGACAAAGAGTGGCTGTTGCTCGGGCTTTGGCTGTTGACCCTGAAATTATTGTTGCAGATGAACCAACAGGAAATCTTGATTCTGTTTCAGGAGAACAGATAATGCAGTTGATTAAAGACTTACATAAGAACGGCAAAACAATTTTGATGGTTACTCATGAAGAAGAGCTTGCGCAGAATGCCGGAAGAATTGTAAGGTTAAGGGATGGAAAGATTGTTGCAACTGATGTGGTGAAAAAAAAAGAAATAAATGTTTATTAAGTTTTCTTACTTAATATTATGGTTTTAAGGAGTGTTTTTATGAAAAAGTTTTTGTTATTATTTTTTGCACTGCTTTTTGCAGGAATGGTTAGTGCAGTTGATTTGGATGTTAATTCTGTTACTTATTCTCCGTCTCCTGCAGTTCCAGGAGAATATTTTGAATTATGGGTTGTAGTGAAAAACAATACTTCAGCTGAATCCAATTTAGTTTCTTTTGATTTGGTTTTAGATTATCCTTTTTCTTTGGATCCTGGAGTTTCTTCAGAAAAAACTCTTGGAACAATCAGAGGTAATGATTCGGTTTTAGTAAAATATAAAGTCAGAGTTGATGCTGAAGCTTTGAATGGAAGCTATTCCATTAGAATGAAAATGCTGGAAGAAAAAGGATCAACCACTAGTGTGCCTTATACTATTGATGTTCAGAGAATCAGCCCGCAGATTGAAATTATTTCTGCTTCTCCAATAGAGATTGCTCCTGGAGCAGCTTCAGAGATTTCTCTTGAATTGAGAAATGTAGGCTCTGGAAAAGCTTTGGATGTTTTAGTTGGAAGTGTAGAAGACAGAACTGTAACTACAACCGGAGTTGTAGTTGAAAGAGAAATAAAGCAGCTTGGAAGTTCTTTTGTTTTTTTGGATGGATTAAATGAAGGGGAAACAAAAAATGTTTCAATTTTGCTTGGAGTTAACCCTGAAGCAGACCAGCAGACTTATATGGTGCCAATTACCATTAAATTCAAAGACGAGGAATTAACAGAATACACTGAAACAAAATATATTGGAATTAAGGTTACAGAAAATGCTGAAATGGATTCTGTTATAAGTGATTACAGTTCAAAGCCTTTTCCTGGTGCAAGTGTTGAAGTGACTTTTGATTTATTTAATGTCGGAGTAGGAGATGCAAAATCTGTTGTAGTAGAACTTTATTCTGAAGCAGGAGAATTTGAGAACACTAAGCAGTTTATCGGAACAATGAATGCAGATGATTTTGATTCTTTTAAGGAAACAATTAAACTGAATTCTGATTTGCAGAAAGGAGATTATCCTGTTACTGTTACAATGAAATACAAAGACCAGTATGGTGTTTCAAAAACAGTTTCAAAAACTTTAATGATGAAAGTTTATGATATAACAGAAGTTCCTGCAGGAGACTTGGATATCTGGTTTTATGTTGTTGTTTTGATTGTATTGTTTTATCTTGGAAAAAGGTTTGTTTATAATAAATTTATTAAGAAGAAAAAGTGAGGAAAGGTTATTTCATGGTTTACCTTGAAACCTTTTCTGTTGCATTCAGAAACATCTGCAACCAGAAGTTAAGAAGCTACCTTACTTTGTTTGGAATAGTTATTGGAATTGCGGCAATAGTTTCTTTGATTGGGATAGTCCAGGGCCTGCAGGGTTTTATTACCGGCGAACTCCAGGCTTTGGGAATGAATTCTATTTTTGTTGAGCCAGGCTCTGAAATGGGAATGACAACTGCAATTGGCAGAACCCTGGAAGAAAATGATCTGGACATAATCCGCAGGATTCCGGGGGTAAAAGATGCAACTGGACTCTGGGAGACTTCTGTTACAATGAAATACAAAGACCAGGAGGCAGAAGTTTTGCTTATAGGGATGGAACCAGATAAAGCTTTTATGCTTGAAGACATGGGCTATATTGATATAATTGAAGGAAGAGAATTCAAGTCCACAGACAAATATGTTATTGGATTATACAGTGATTTTGCAGAAGAAACTTTTGATTCTCCGATTCAAATAAGGGAAAGCGTTGAAATTAACGGAAAAAAATTCCGTGTAATTGCAATAAGCAAGCCAAATTCTTTTGCTTCTTCTTTTGGAATGTCAAATATGGTTTTGGTTACAAAAGGTGCAGTAAAAGAATTGTTTGAAGCAGAAGAACCGGTTGAATTGATTGCAACAATAGAAGACGGTGCAGACATTAAAGCAGTGCAGGAAGAAATAGATAAAGAACTGGAAAAAGCTCATGGAACAAAAGACTTTTACACAATGACTTCAGAAAACCTTTTGGCTGGAGCAGACGCAATCCTTGGTTTAGTTGGTTTAGTAGTTTTTGTTATTGCAGGCATCTCTTTGATTGTCGGAGGCATTGGAATAATGAATACAATGTTAATGGCTGTAATGGAAAGAACAAGAGAAATCGGAATAATGAAAGCAATTGGTGCAAGCAGCAACCTTGTTTTGTTTTTGTTTTTGATTGAAGCGGGTTTAATTGGTTTGGTTGGAGGTGCAATTGGAATAATTATTGGAAGCGGAATTGGAGCTTTAGCTTCTTTTGCAGCGTCTTTGGCCGGCTTTCCTTTTAATGCGCTTCCTTCTCTTGAACTGATTGCAGGCGCTTTAATTTTTTCTTTGGTTATTGGAATGGTTTCTGGCTGGATTCCTGCAAGAAGAGCTGCAAACATGGATCCTGTGGAGGCGTTGAGGTTTGAATAGTCCGGTTTCGCCCGCGACACAACGAGGCACGACACAAGGTCGTGCTAGCAGAGCTTTACGCTCTGCCTCGGTACTCGCGCTCGAAAGCGTGACACGACATTCGCTGCGCTCAGTCGGGCTGAAAAGAAAAAAGGTTTTAAAAAAATGAAAAATAAAATTAAAAAAAGGTTTGAGTAAAATGGATTTAGAATTATTTTCAAGAGCATTTGAAAACCTAAGAAGGCAAAAGTTAAGAAGTTCTTTGACTTTGCTTGGAATAGTTATTGGAATAGCTTCTGTTGTTGCCTTGATTTCAATCGGCGACGGATTTAATAAATCAGTTGAAAGAGAATTTGAAAAGCTCGGCTCAAACACTTTAATAATTCTCCCTGGCTCTGGTTTGGCTACTTCTTTTTTTGCTGAATTAGATGAAGATGATGTTGATACAGTTAAGTCAGTTAAAGGGGTTGAAAATGCAACTCCAATATATGTTTCCTCCCAGATTGTAAGTTTTAAAGAAGAAAAACAAGCGGTTTTGATTTTAGGTATTGATACAAGAGACCATGCTTTGCTGGAAGACTTGGGAATGCTTGACTTAAATGAAGGAAGGCTTTTGACTTCTTCAGATAATTTTTCTGTTTTGGTTGGCTCTCGTTTTGCTGAAGATGTTTTTGAAGAAGAGCTTTATTTAAAACAAAATATTGTTTTTGAAGGTGATTCCTTAAGAATTGTTGGAATAACAAAAGCCGCAGGCCAGTCTTTTGGCGCAATGTTTGACAATGCAATAGTAATGAACTATAAAGCATTAGAAGACATAACCGGAGAAGATTTAACTCCTTTCAGGATTTTTGTTAAAGCAGTAAACAAAGAAGAGGTTCAAGAAGTAAAAGACAGAATCAGCAGGGCATTAGAAAGAGCTCATGGAAGAGAAGACTTTCAGATTATGACCGCATCACAGATTCAGGAAAGCGCATTATCTATTCTTGGTTTAATCCAGTTAGTTTTGGTTTTTATTGCAGCAATTTCTCTTGTTGTTGGAGGAATCGGAATACTAAACACAATGCTGATGGCTGTAATGGAAAGAACAGATGAAATCGGAGTAATGAAAGCAATCGGCGCAACAAACACTTTAGTCCTTCAATTGTTTTTGACTGAAGCGGGTTTAATTGGTTTGGTTGGAGGCTTTATCGGATATAGTTTAGGTTTTATTGTAGCTTTAGTCGGAGGGGTTGTTGCTTCTTCTTCTGGCGTGGATTTGATTATTTCTTTTGAGCCAATGCTTTTATTAGGCTCTTTAGGTTTTGCTTTTTTTGTCGGGATGATTTCAGGCTTTTTGCCTGCAAGAAGAGCTTCTTTAATGGACCCGGTTGAAGCTCTGCGTGAGGAATAAAACAACTGCCACTGTCAGCTTGACACCAGTGCACGATTTTCGCTTACGCTCAATCGAGCTATAAAATTGAAGCCAGCACAACTGAATAAAGTGAATGTTGTGCTCGTGTGCCAGCTTAGCGTGAAAGCTGTACTCATTTTTGAGTAGAATAACATTTTTAAGTAGAACCTCTTTCAAATTCTTTATGGTAAAGATTGGAATAGCAGATACAACTTTTTCCAGAGTAGATATGTTTTATTTTGTCCAGCAGCAGCTTCAGGAATCAAATTTTGACGGAGAAACAGAAAGATATACTGTTCCAGGAGTAAAAGATTTACCATTAGCATGCAAGCTTTTGTTTGAAAAATACTCTTGCAATATTGTGCTTGCTTTAGGAATGCCTGGCCCAGAAAAAATAGACAAAACCTGTTCGCACGAAGCTTCAACTTCAATCCAGCAGGTTCAGCTTTCTGCAGGAAAACACATTTTAGAAGTTTTTATCCACATGGATGAAGCAAAAAATGAAAAAGAACTTTTTCAGATTGCAAAAGACAGAACAAAAAAGCACACAGTGAATGCTTTAGAACTTTTGAAAAGCAAAACTGCATTAAGCCTTTTTGCCGGAAAAGGAAGAAGACAAGGCTTCCAAGACGCTGGAGAAGTAAAGCAACCCTTTTCCAAAGGGTTGAACGAAAACAGTTCGCAAGCGAACTTAAAAATCGGTTTAGTTGTTTCTGAATACAATAAAGAAATTACTTCTGCAATGGAAGAAACTGCTTTAGCTCAGGCTAAAGCATTAAGGGTTGAAATTGTAAAAAAGATTTTTGTTCCGGGCTTTTTTGATTCTCCGTTAGCAGTAAAAAAGCTTTTGGAAAAAAAAGAAATCCAAGGGGTTGTAGTTTTAGGTGCAGTAATCCAAGGCCAGACTTCTCATGATGAACTTGTTGCTTTTACTGCAGCAGAAAAAATTTCTGAATTGAGCCTGAAATATGACAAACCGGTTACTTTAGGAGTCTGCGGTCCGAGAATTTCAAAAGAAGATGCAGTAAAAAGAATTGAGCCTTATTCTAAAAGAGCAGTTGAAGGGGTAATAAAATTAATAAGAAATTTAGGTGATGTTTAATGTTTTCTCCAGTTGAAGAAGTTTTGGAAGATGTGAAAGAAGGAAAATTTGTTATAATTTTTGACCATAAAGAAAGAGAATCTGAAGGAGACCTTTTCATTGCAGCAGAAAAAATCTCTGAAGAAAAAATGGCTTTTCTGATTCACCAGACTTCTGGAGTGATTTGTGTTCCAATGGAAGAAAACAGATTAATGGAATTGAAAATCCCGAAAATGGTTGAAAAAAACTCTGATAATTTTGACACTAGTTTTTCTGTTTCAGTTGATGCAGTAAACAAAGTCGGTTCAGGAATTTCTGCCAAAGACAGAACTGAAACAATTAAAACTTTAATCAGTCCTTGCGCTGAAAAAAAAGATTTTGGAATGCCTGGCCATGTTTTTCCGCTTTACTCAAAAAAAGAAGGAGTATTAAAAAGAAAAGGACACACTGAAGCTTCAGTGGATTTATGCAAACTTTCAGAATCTTATCCTGCAGGAGTTATTGGAGAACTGGTAAACAAAAATGGAACAGTAAAAACTCTGGAAGAGTTAAAACAATTTGCAGAAGAAAACAAAATCAAAATGATTTCAGTTGAAGATTTAATTGAATTTAGAAAAAAAAATCTCTCTATGCCTGAAGTTGAAGAAAGAAAAAGTAATTCTTTGCTGAAAACTGAAGAAAACAATTCTCTGCTGAAAATTGAAGCATGCACTAACCTGCCGACAGATTTTGGGGAAATGAAATTGTATGCTTTCTCTTTTTCTTCTAATAACTCAGTTTGTCTTGCATTGGTTAAAGGAGAAGTTAAAGGAAAAGAAGTTCTTGCAAGAGTTCATTCTTGTTGTATCACGGGAGAAATTTTTCATTCGCAGAAATGTGATTGTGGTTTCCAGCTGGAAAAAGCTTTAGAAGAAATAAACAAAAACGGAGAAGGAATTTTGATTTACTTGTTTCAGGAAGGAAGAGGAATTGGTATTGTAGAAAAAATCAAAGCATATCATTTGCAGGAACATGGCTTGGATACTGTTGAAGCAAACACTGCTTTAGGCCATAAAGTTGATTTAAGGGATTTTTCTGTTGCAGCAGAAATCTTCAAAAAGCTCGGAGTGGAAAAAGTCAGATTAATGACAAACAATCCAGACAAAATAAAAGAGCTTGAAGAAAATGGAATCAAAATAACTGAAAGAATTCCGATTAAAGCCCCTGCAACAGATTTTTCTAAAGGTTATTTTGAAACCAAGAAGGAGAAGCTAGGCCATCTTTTATGAACAAATTAAATTTTGTGCAAAGCCGAAGGCTGTTTTTGATACAACTTTTGGAAAAAGTTGTTTTTGAAACAAAAAAAGAAAAGCTTGGGCATTTACTTTAAACAAATATTTTTTATAGATAAATGAAGTGTTTTTTCGTGTGAACAAAATGTTTTTATATATGAACAAACAGTATTTTGTCATGAACAAAATAGATTTTTTGAATGAAGCTTCTCTTGAAGCTTTAAAGTATTTAATTAACGGAAAAAGCTATCTCAGGGAAATCGCGGAAGAAACAGGCCTTGCGCCGAGTTCTGTTCACAAGATAATGAAAAAATTTCTTGAAAAAAAGATTGTGGTTTCTGAAAAAACAAAAAACCTGAAGTTTTTTGCGTTAAATTATGATTCTCCTTTAACCAGAAGCATTGTCAAGCTTGTTTTTGTTAATAAGATTCTGGATTCAAAGGCTTTTAGGAAATTAATTAAAATAAAGCCATCTGGAGTTTTTTTGTTTGGCAGCGCAGCAAAAGGAACTATTACAGCAGACAGTGACATTGATTTGGCTGTTTATTTCACAAAAAAACCAGATTCTTTTTTAGTGAGTGCAATAAAGAGAGAATTAAGCAGTGAACTAAAAAAAGAAATCCAGTTAGTTGTCTTGACTCCGGCAAAAATTGATTCAATGAAAAAAAACAAAACAGAACTGCCTAACCAGATAAAAAACAATTCTGTTCTGTTGTTTGGTGAAAAAATTGAATGAATTAAAAGACTGTTTTAACAAAGGCCTGCTTAAAGAAACAGAAAAAAGCAGGAATCTTGCTTTGCAGGACATAAGCCAGTCAGAGTTTTTTTTAAATGAAGCGTTTGATTTAATTAATCTTAAAAAAAAAGAAATGGCTTTAATTGCATTATACAATTCTGTATTTCATGCAGCAAGAGCACTGCTTTACCTGAACGGAATAAAAGAAAAAAGCCATTACTGCATGCAAAAATATTTAGAAGAAGCTTTTGAAAAGAAAAAAATCCTTTCTTCTGAAGATCTTTCTTTGTTTGACTTGTTAAGAGGATTAAGGCAGGAAGTTCAATATAATCTTATTAGGATTAAGTTTGAAGAAGATCTAAATAGCCTTTATAACAAGGCAGAAAATTTTATGGAAAAAATCAAAAAGATTGTGTTATCAAATAAATGATAAGAGGTTTTTTTATGCAAGAAAAATTCATGCAGCGCGCTTTGGATATTTCCCTTAAAGGAAACCCTTCCCCAAATCCTTTTGTTGGTTGTGTTATAGTAAAAAACAATGAAATTATTGCAGAAGGTTTTCATGAAAGTTTTGGAAAAAAACACGCAGAAGCAGTTGCTCTGGAAAAAGCAGGCTCTCAAGCAGAAGATGCAGTTCTTTATTGTTCTTTAGAACCCTGTAACCACACAGGAAAAACTCCTCCCTGCACTCAGGCAATAATTTCTGCTGGAATAAAAAAAGTTGTTGCTGCAACTCTTGACCCAAATCCTTTAATGCAGGGAAAAAGTTTGGAACAATTAGAGCAGGCAGGAATTGAAACACAAGCTGGTTTGCTTAAAGAAAAAGCAGAAAAAGTAAATGAAGCGTTTTTCAAATTCCAGAAAACAAAAAAGCCTTTTGTGATTTTAAAAGCAGCAACTACTTTAGATGGAAAGATTGCAACAAAATCTTTTGATTCTAAATGGATTTCTTCAGAGGAATCAAGGAAAAAAGTCCATGAACTGCGTTCAAAAGTTGATGCAGTTCTTGTAGGAGAAAACACTGTTCTTAAGGACAACCCTCAACTCACTTCCAGAATTGAAAACGGAAGAAACCCTTTGCGTGTAATAGTATCTTCCAAAAAACTTTCTTCTGAATTAAATGTTTTTTCTGATTCAAATTTTCTAATTTTTACAACAGACTCGGATTTTTTTTCTGGACAAAAATTTAAAGCAAAAGTAATTAAAGCAAAAGGAGAAAACAATTTAGTTGATCTGAATAAACTCTTGTCTGTGCTTGGAGAAAAAAACATTTCCAGCCTGCTGGTTGAAGGTGGTTCAGGAATCTTTACTTCTTTTCTAAAAGAAAAGCTTGTAGATAAACTTTTGCTTTGCATTTCCCCAAAAGTTTTGGGAAAAGGAATTTCTGTTTTTGGAGATTTAGGAATAGAGAAAATAAGAAATGCAATTGAGTTGAAGAATGTTTCTTTTGAAGAAGTAGGAACAGATTTTTGGATTACTGGCTATTTGGCTAAAAAGAAAAAAAGAGAGGAAGAAAACTAAGGGTTAATTATTTTTTCTTCCGGAACTTCAAATAATGCATCTGAAACGTTGTTTAGTTTATGGTTTTTAAATTCCATTGTAAAAGTTCCTGAGCTTGTTTCAAATTCTATTTTAATTGGAATCCCTGTTTCTTCTGAAACCCATAATTTAGTTTTTCCTTCTTTAACATTGGTGTTTGAAAAATTGAATTCAAGCACTCTTGTTTCTGTTCCATTGATTGTTTCTTTTCCGATTTCATTTATTGAACTATCATTTAATGCTTGCCCTAACGCATCATCAAATAAAATTGCTCCTTCTCCTGCAGTGCTTAATTTTTGGTAAGTGTCTGAATCAGAATTATATTTGTAGCTGTTCTGTCCGTCAAATATTGTTATCTGTTTTCCTGTAGGAAAGTCAATTTCTGTTCTGTATTTTGTGCCTTTATCATACACTTTTGTTGAAGTAGGAACTTCATTTCCATTCATATACATTACTAAATCATACTCAACACTTTCAATGTTTTTTCCTTTTTGCAGTATTTCCTGAATTGTTTCTTCTTTAGGAAGTTCGTTTTGATTTCCTGTTTGTTCTGTTCCGTTGTCTGATAACTTTGTTTGGCCATTTGATTCAGTGGATTTTTCTTCAGTGCATCCTGAAAAAGCCAGAACCAAAAACAACGAAAAAAACAAAATTGAGATTTTTTTCATTTTAATTTCTCCTGAAAAATTCTATAAATTAATACTGCTGCTTTCTTATATTTAAACTTTTGTCAAGTTTTTTTTTTTTTTTGTAGAGTTCGGGAATTATTTCGTTTTATGTTTTTTCTTGAGTGAGTCATGTTTTTTCTCCTGTAATGTTTTTGTAGAATAGTCCTATTATGCTTTCTGGTTGAAGCTTTCTTA